>NZ_CVTN01000039.1:0-52844 GCF_900004915.1 Pseudomonas sp. 31 R 17 | reverse complement strand
ACTGGACTACCACCCCAACGGCCTGATCCGACAGGAAACCGGCTTCGACGGCCAACGCACCGCCTACGCCTACGACCTCAACGGCAACCTGCTGGAAAAGACCGAACACGGCGACGACGATAGTCAGCTGGTTACCCAATACGAGCGCGACCACGCCGGTCGTCTTGTAAGAAAAACCCTCCCCGATGGCAATACGGTCGACTACACCTACGACCGCCAGGGCAACCTCCTCAGCGTCGAAGACGGCCACTGGGCGCTGGCCTACGAGTACGACAAACAAAACCGTCTCACTGCTGAACATCAGGGCTGGGGCACCTTGCGCTATGGCTATGACGCCTGCGGCCAACTTCAGCATTTACGCCTGCCGGATAATAACTGTCTGACCTTCAACCACGACAAAGGCGGCCACCTGGCCACCGTCGAGCTAAATGGCTCACTGCTGACCTCCCACCTGTTCCATGCAGGTCGCGAACACCAACGCCAACAAGGCCAACTGCTCAGCCACTACCACTACGACGACCAAAACCGCCTGCACGCCCACGCCGTCACCCAGCAAGGAAACCACCTTTACCAACGCCAATACGACTACGACAAAGCCGGCAACCTCACCCGCCTGCTCGACACCCGCAAAGGCGAACACCGTTACCGCTACGACCCGCTAAACCGCCTGACCCGCGCCGATCACTCGCAAGACGTACAGGAGCGTTTCGGCCACAACCCCGCCGGCAATTTGCTTATGCAAGACAGGCCGGGCCCCGATATCGTGGCTGGCAATCGCCTGATGATCCAAGGCGATCACCATTACGACTATGACGCTTTTGGAAATCTAATAAGAGAACGGCGCGGCAAAGGTCATTCACTCGTCACCGAATACCGCTACGACTGCCAGCACCGGCTGATCGGCGTCACCAAGCCCAACGGCCAAACCGCGAGCTATCGCTATGACCCGTTTGGTCGACGTATCAGCAAAACCATAGAAGAGAAAACCACAGAGTTCTTCTGGCAAGGCGACAAGCTGATCGCCGAACACCATGCGGAACGCCATCGCAGCTACCTATACGAACCCGACAGCTTCCGTCCGCTGGCACTGCTGGAAAGCTTCGGGCCGGAAGAAACCACGCCCTATCACTACCAACTCGACCACCTCGGCACACCGCAGGAACTCACCAACCCCGACGGCGACATCGTCTGGTCCGCCCACTACCGCGCCTATGGCGAAATCAGCCGCCTCGACGTAGGCAAAATCGACAACCCGCTACGTTTCCAAGGCCAGTACTACGACCAGGAAAGTGGCCTGCACTACAACCGGCATCGCTACTACCACCCGAATATCGGTCGTTACCTGACGCCGGACCCTGTGAAGCTGGCGGGTGGGGCCAATGCATACCAGTACGCACCGAATCCTACAGGGTGGGTTGATCCGCTGGGGCTTAGCTGTAAGGTTGGCACTTGTCCTGGCTCAAAAGTAAGCGACCCAACAAAAAAAAATCCAATAGCTTACTCAATTCGCATGAAAAAGCGGGTGGTCACCTGATCAGGAAACACGTAAAACAGACTGACTCTCAGTTGGTAGAACGGCTTGAGGCGGAACCAAATATACCTGCCGCATCTACCTTCAAAACCCTAGACGACGCAGAAGCTCTTGTATCCAAAAGCTTGGCCTCGCGTAGCCAAGAAATATCAAAATTCCTAAAAGGAACGAAGGACAAGCATATTATTAGAGAACAATCGAGCCAACCCGTAGGATTGAGCGTTATAAGAGGCACTACAGATTCCATACCTGTTTATAAATTTTTACTCATTCTAATTCGAAAGCCCAAAATGCCAGATGGTTACCTTTTACTGACAGGATACCCAATAGAAAAATGAACAAACAACTAACTGAACTTCAACAATTTTTTGGAGCTTACTTTCATCAGGACTGGGTAGATGAACACGCCACAGCAGACGAGGTCATTGATAAATTTCTATTAGACTCATCTAGAGACATAACCATCACCGTAAAAAATGAAATTCTAGAGCTGATCGACTCCTATACAAACGAATCCAACTTCTTGGATAATTTGCTACATGAGCAGTACTGCTATTACTACTACCCAAACGAGTGGGCATCAGGTCTACTATGGTTGAACCATATCGTGAAAAAATTCGACACCTACTTACTCAATGAATAAATTCAGCGGATGTTCAAACAAAAGAAATGATGACTGAAAAAACTGAAAGCGCGGGCTGATTTGCTCGCTCTTTATCAAAACGATACTTGTGAGGCAGAGCGTCTAGCGTCGCCGCCCCAAACGCCACAGATGGGCTTAGTGGGCCGCGCCCTTAAATCCCCACGGATACCCTCAAAGCATCGGCGCCAGCGATGGCCTACCCAGTGTTGGATACGCATTGAATTGAGTGCTGGAACAATTCATGGCCATCCTATCTCAGAGCAAGAATTTCGGAGACTAACCAAATGATCTCGTTAGACTTCCTAAAAGGCAAAATCACTTACGATGAGCTATCTATGTTGCAGGATTGCGCGATTGAGCATCAAGCTCACCATCTGAAAGAGGACATGCTGCAGGTGGAATATCCAGACGGTTTCCTCATAGATGTGGGTTGGTATCCTTCGTTCGACGCAAATGGCCACTTTCAAATCAGGGTTGTCAGGGACTACGAGTGGGACCTGCCAGCGTTAACACTGACTGCGCAATCAATTGACGCACTAAAAGAAGTACTGGTTCTCGCACAAGGTTCGATTAATACAGGACGTCAAAAAGAAGCCACTTCACTGATCGCCTGATACCACACTCAATTGATTGCCTTTCTGCACGCCTCTACCTGTGACGAGAACGCTCGCTCGCCACAGGCAGATTAATTCAGCGCCCTTAAATCCCCGCCAACGCCAAATCCATCGCAAAATACGTAAATATCAAATCCGCCCCCGCCCGCTTGATCGAGCCCAGGGTCTCGCGCACTACGCGATCCTCGTCAATCGCCCCTGCCTGTGCGCCGAACTTGATCATCGCGTACTCGCCGCTCACTTGATACGCCGCCACCGGCAGGCGCGATGCCTCGCGGATGTCGCGGATGATGTCGAGGTAGGCGCCGGCCGGTTTGACCATCAGCGCATCGGCGCCTTCCTGCTCGTCGAGCAGCGATTCGCGTATGGCTTCGCGGCGGTTCATCGGGTTCATCTGGTAACTTTTGCGGTCGCCCTTGAGGGCGCTGCCGCCGGCTTCGCGGAACGGCCCGTAGAGGGCCGAGGCGAATTTGGTGGAGTAGGCCATGATCGGGATGTGGGTGAAACCGGCATCGTCCAGGGCGCGGCGGATGGCCTGGACCTGGCCATCCATCGCCGCCGAGGGCGCGATGACGTCGGCACCGGCGCGGGCGGCGGCCACGGCTTGTTTGCCGAGGTTGACCAGGGTCGCGTCATTGTCGACGTGGGCGCCGTGCATCACGCCGCAGTGGCCATGGTCGGTGTATTCGCAGAAGCAGGTGTCGGACATCACGATCATTTCCGGCACGGCGTCCTTGATGATCGACGACATGCGCGAGACCAGGCCGCGCTCCTTCCACGTATCACTGCCGCTGGCGTCCAGGTGGTGGGAAACGCCAAAGGTCATCACAGACTTGATGCCGGCACGGGCATAGCGCTCGATCTCGCCGGCCAGCTTTTTCTCAGGGATACGCAACACGCCCGGCATGCTGGTGATCGGCACGAAATCGTCGATTTCTTCTTCGACGAAAATCGGCAGCACCAGGTCGTTGAGCGTGAATTCGCTTTCCTGGAACAGGCCACGCAGCTCCGGAGAGCGGCGCAGGCGACGGGGGCGGGCTTGGGGGAACTGGCTGGTCATGGCTTTCCTGAAAAAGTGGCTGAAATCTTTGGGGCCAAAGCTTATGCCCCAAGCCCCGGCGGCACAAATGCCGAGGGGCCAACAGTGTATTGCGCAGCACGTAACAATTGCATTGATCTAGAGCTGTAAATGCCCTTCGATGCAGACGGCAACGGCGCCGCCCACCCAGATTTCACTGCCCTGGCGCTCGATGCGAATACGCCCCGCTCGCCCCATGGCGGTGCCTTGGCTGACCACGTAGCGCTCCGGCGCCAGGCCCTCGCCGAGCAGCCATTGGGCAAGCCCGGCGTTCAAGCTGCCGGTGGCCGGGTCTTCCTGAGCACCGTCGCCGGCGATGAAGGCGCGCACCTCAAACTGTGCGTCGTCCCCTGTGCCGGGCGCGATGACGCCAACCGCCAGTCCGAGCAACTGCGAGTAGTCAGGCCGCAGCGCCAGCACAGCCTGTCGATCAGCCAGCATCACCGCCAGCCAACCCGCGCCGTTATCCACCCACTGGCTGCGCACAATAGCGCCGGGCGCCAGGCCCAGCCCCACGCGCACACGCTCCAGCAGCGATGCCTCGACAACGCCGGAACGCAACAGCGGTGGCGCGATGAACGCCAGCTCGTCGCCTTCGCGTCGAATGCGTACCAGGCCGATTTCGCACTCCTGAATGATCTCTTGCCCAAGCGCAACACCGCCTGCCTGCAACCACGCGTGGCAACTGCCCAAGGTCGGATGCCCGGCAAACGGCAGTTCCTGCAAAGTTGTGAAAATTCTTACCCGGTAGTCGGCTCGTGGGTCACGGGGCGTCAGCAAAAACGTGGTTTCGCTGAGATTCGTCCACTTGGCGAAGTCGGCCATCTGCTGGTCCGTCAGGCTGTCGGCCCCGAGCACCACGGCAACTGGGTTGCCTTTGAGCGGCACACGGCTGAAGACATCCAGTTGTTTGAAATCGAAAATCGGCATGCTCAGCTCGGAATATTCAGGCCACGAATCACCGCTGGGCGTGCGACAAAACCGTCCAGCGCGCGCAGTACATTAGGGAAATCGGCGATGCCCACCAGGTCGCCCGATTCGTAGAAACCGATCAGGTTGCGAATCCAGGGGAAGGTGGCGATGTCAGCGATGCTGTAATCGTCACCCATGATCCAGGTGCGGCCCAGCAGGCGTTTTTCCAGTACCTGGAGCAAGCGCCGCGACTCGGCGGCATAACGGTCGCGCGGGCGCTTGTCTTCATAGGCCTTGCCGGCGAACTTGTTGAAGAACCCCAACTGGCCGAACATCGGGCCGATCCCGCCCATCTGGAACATCAGCCACTGGAGGGTTTCGTAGCGAGTGGCCGGGTCTTCGGCGAGCAACTGGCTGGTCTTTTCCGCCAGGTAAATCAGGATCGCGCCGGACTCGAACAGCGCCAGCGGCTGCCCGCTGGGGCCATTGGGGTCGATGATTGCGGGGATCTTGTTATTGGGGTTCAGCGACAGGAACTCGGGGGATAATTGGTCCTGGGTGTCGAAGCTGACCTTGTGCGCCTCATAAGGCAAGCCCAGCTCTTCGAGCATGATCGAGACTTTTACACCGTTGGGCGTAGGCAGCGAGTACAGTTGCAGGCGCTCCGGGTACTGCGCGGGCCATTTGCTGTTGATCGGGAAAGCGGCGAGTGCGTTCATCGAGGAAGTTCCTGAGCGGAAAATCCCCATGATAGTCATCTGCCCGGCGTCGTGCATGCGTCATCATCGAGCAACATTGCCTGGCTAGAATCCCCGTGGGCGAACCAAAATGCCCGAATGCACTCATAAGTGCGCTTGTTCGGTGAATGGAGGCACCTGGCTATACCGACATGGAACACCCTCAGACGCGCACCGCGCCACTGGGCCGGGCCTGTCAGCCTTAACCCGACGCAAGAAGACTCGAACCTAATGAAGATCAAGCCTCTGCGCCTTGTGCAACACATCAAACGTTATTCATACATCATGTTACCGCTGCTGCTGGTCACGGCGGGTATTGTCACGGCACTGGATGCCCGTGAAAGCCGCGCGCAACCGGTAGACGGCGTGCAAACCCTGGTATTTCTGCGCCACGGCGAAAAACCTGCCGGGGGCCTGGGCCAACTCAATTGCCAGGGCCTGAACCGTGCGATGAACCTGGCCAGCGTATTGCCGGAAAAATTCGGCAAGGCCGATTTCGTGTTCGCCGCCAACCCGACGCGCAATGTCGAGGAAGGTGAGCACGACAACTCCTACAGCTACATTCGCCCGCTGATGACCATCAGCCCCAGCGCAATCAAGCTGGGCCTGCCGGTCAACATCAAGTTCTCGGCAAACGACACCAGCGCCCTGGCCGATGAACTGGTCGAAGACAAGTACCACAACGCCACGATCTACACCGCCTGGTCCCACGGTTACCTGCCGGAGTTGATCAACAAAGTCGCCAGTGAAGCGGCGGGCGAAAAGCACACCATCACCGAAGACTGGTCCGGTAACGACTATGACTCGCTGTACGTGCTGACACTCACCTGGCACAACGGCAAGGCCTCCCTGCTCAGCCGCAACTACAAGCAGGGGCTCGATAATGGTGTGCAAACCTGCCCGGATCCAACCCAGGTCAGCGCAGATATCTGAAGGTTGAGCGTCAGGCGCGTATGATGCTGCGCTATTGACTCATCGGCGGAACATCTTCATGTCCAACCTCCCTTCTGCCCAGCCCAACCGGGGCTGGTCGTTCTGGTGCAAACCTGCGCTTTTTCTCCTGGTGGCCTGCGTCGGCCTCTACTACGTGAAATGGTCGCCCTACTACCTCAAGGCCTTTGTCGCGGCTGACAACCACAGCATCGGGGCCTCGATTCTCAATGACCAGCAAAGCTCGCCCCTCGCGGCGGCGCTGGCCTATGCCCAGGTGTATTTCCTGGCGATCTGGAAAGCCGCCGTGCTGGCGGTGATCCTCGGTTCGCTGCTGCAAGTGCTGATCCCGCGCGACTGGCTGCTGCGCCTGTTTGGCCGGGCCGGGCTGGGCTCGACCCTGCGTGGCGGGCTGTTCGCCTTGCCGGGGATGATGTGCAGTTGCTGCGCGGCGCCGGTGGCGGCAGGCATGCGCCGTCAGCAGGTGTCGGTGGGCGCGGCGCTGGCGTTCTGGATTGCCAACCCGGTGTTGAACCCGGCCACGCTGGTGTTCATGGGCTTTGTGCTGGGTTGGGGCTTTACCGCGTTGCGGCTGGTGGCGGGGATTGTGCTGGTGGTGGGTGTGTCATTGATCGCGCAGCGTATTGCGCGCCCGGACCAAGTGCCGGAAGCGGCGCTGGAGGCCGTGGCCGAGGTCAGCACTGCTGAGTCCGAACCCTTCCTGACGCGCTGGTTACGGACGTTGTGGCAGCTGTTCTGGAGCACCATCCCGGTGTATATCCTCGCGGTGCTGATCCTCGGCGCGGCACGGGTCTGGCTGTTCCCCCATGTGGACGGGGCGATGGCCGACAGCCTTGTGTGGCTGGTTCCGCTGGCGATAGTCGGCACGTTATTCGTGATTCCTACGGCGGCCGAGATTCCCATCGTACAAACCATGATGACCCTGGGCATGGGCACCGGCCCGGCCGTCGCCTTGCTGATGACCCTGCCGAGCATAAGCCTGCCGTCGCTGCTGATGCTGCGCAAGGATTTCGATGCGCGGGTGCTGGTGACGGTGGCCGGGCTGACCATGCTGATGGGAGTGGTGTGCGGGCTGATCGGGGCGGTGATTCTTTAGATTTCAAATGGGCTGACGACCCTTTCGCGGCCGTCGCCGTACCGCCATTTACTGTGGGAGGGGGCTTGCCCCCGATAGCGGTACATCAGTCGCAACATCAGTGGCTGACACTGCGCCATCGGGGGCAAGCCCCCTCCCACATTTTGATTTGCATGCATCCAGCGCAGTGCTTTACAACCAATGCCAGAACCGGCTCCAGACCCCTCGCCCCAACTCATCCTTGCATCCGGCATATTGCCGCGCGTACAGCTGCGAACGCGCCTGCACCTTGCTTGCCACCGGTAGCAGCCAGGCTTTGCCGGCGTAGGTGCGCTGGCGGTAGCCGCCCCTACAAAAAATCCTTAAGGCTTGCCCGCGAAGGGGTCTTTGAAACCTGCCAATCAACTGCGCCGAACACTACGCTCACGCAAGTATTCCACCACCGCCCCCTGCTCCCCGGCGAACTCGATCCGCGCGCCTTTCTTTTCACGCTGAAACGCATACATCGGGTCGTAATACTCGCGCAACAAGCCTTCGATCCACACGCGGTGCAGGTCCACTGCCCCGCTGCGTGCCTGTTCCGCCAGGGCGTCCTGCAAAATCGCCTGCAGCCGCTGAAAGCGTTCGCCGCCCAGGCGCTTATGGATATTGGCAAGGCTTTGGGTCAGACGTTCGGCAAACAGTGCCTGGCCATTTTCACCCAATA
This sequence comes from Pseudomonas sp. 31 R 17, assembly GCF_900004915.1. Taxonomy (NCBI): domain Bacteria; kingdom Pseudomonadati; phylum Pseudomonadota; class Gammaproteobacteria; order Pseudomonadales; family Pseudomonadaceae; genus Pseudomonas; species Pseudomonas sp. 31 R 17. Next base: position 44,597 of record NZ_CVTN01000039.1, on the reverse strand, counting down.
CCTCAATGAACTCGGCGCACAGGTCGACCACATAATCGCGCAGGATGCGCTCGACGCGACCTTCAACGCTGTCTTCGAGCCACACCATCGGGAATGTCTGCATACCTTTGTGCAACGGCAGCGGCAGCGCGCAGCTGCCGATCATGCGGCTCTCGTCCTCGACCACGAACTGTTCGATGCCCGCCGCGCGTTTTTTGAGCACGTCCACCGCGAGGCGGTTTTCGAAGTCGATAGTGGAAGGCTGCGCCGTGGCGCGCTTGCCGAAGCTGGAGCCGCGATGGTTGGCATGGCCTTCCAGGTCCAGGGCGTTGCATAACTGACCGAGCACTTCGGTCTTGCCGGTGCCGGTCATGCCGCCAAGCAGCACAAAATCACAATGGGCAGTCGCCTGGTCCAACGTATCCAATAGGAAAGTACGCATGGCCTTGTAGCCACCACCGACACGCGGATACTCGATACCCCCTTCGGTTTTCAGCCATTGCTGCACAATCTGCGAGCGCAACCCGCCGCGAAAGCAGTACAGGTAGCCCTGTGGATTGGCCTGGGCGAACTGTGCCCATTGCTCGATACGCACGGCCTTGACCGCCCCCGACACCAGCTCGTGGCCCAAGACAATTGCAGCTTGCTGGCCTTGCTGCTTGTAGCGGGTGCCGACCCGCTGGCGCTCTTCGTCGGTCATCAGCGGCAGGTTGACCCCGCCGGGAAACGCGCCCTTGGTGAACTCGACCGGCGCGCGGGTATCCATCATCGGCCGGTCGTTGAGGAAAATGTCGCGGTAATCGGTGATATCAGTCGCCATCAAATCACCTCTACCGCGTTGGTCTGTCGCTCAAGCAGTTCGCCAATGGACTCGAGGACCAGGCCCAGTTCAGCGGCCACCGCGTGGAACTCGGCGTCGCCTTCGGGCGTGACGGCGATCAGCAAGCCACCGCTGGTTTGCGGATCGCACAGCACGCGCTTGTGCAGCTCCTGCACACGCCCGACCTTGCTGGCGTAGCTGTCGAAGTTGCGCAAGGTGCCACCGGGTACGCAGCCCTGGTCCAGGTAGTACTCGACGCCTGGCAAGCGTGGGACTTTTGCATATTCGATGCGGGCCGTGAGGTCGCTGCCGTCGGCCATTTCCACCAGATGGCCCAACAGGCCGAAACCGGTGACATCGGTCATCGCAGTCACCCCGGCCAGCTTGCCGAAGCGGCTACCGGGTTTGTTGAGGGTACACATCCAGTCGCGGGCCAGGCCGATGTCGGCCTCGCGCAACTTGCCCTTCTTTTCGGCAGTAGTGAGGATGCCGATGCCCAAGGGTTTGGTCAGGTACAGCTTGCACCCTGCGGTGGCGGTGTCGTTGCGCTTCATATGGCGTTTTTGCACGATGCCGGTCACGGCCAGGCCGAAGATCGGTTCCGGCGCGTCAATGGAATGCCCACCCGCCAGCGGAATGCCCGCAGCGTCGCACACCGCACGGCCACCGCGGATCACTTCGCGGGCGATCTCCGGCGCCAGCACATTCACCGGCCAGCCAAGAATGGCAATAGCCATCAACGGGTCGCCGCCCATGGCGTAGATGTCGCTGATGGCGTTAGTGGCGGCAATGCGGCCGAAGTCGAAGGGATCGTCGACAATCGGCATGAAAAAGTCCGTGGTGGATACCACGCCGCGTTCGTCGTCGATGGCGTAAACCGCCGCATCATCGCGTGAAGCGTTGCCCACCCAGAGGTTGGGATCGAGGTTTTGTGCGCCACTGCCGGCCAGAATCACCTCCAGCACCTGAGGCGAGATCTTGCAACCGCAACCCGCACCATGGCTGTACTGCGTAAGTCGAATCTGCTCGCTCATGGGAAACCTCTGACTATCGTGTAGGAAAATTCTACCAGATAGCCAAAAGCCAACCGCGCTCTAATGAACGCGGCCGGCTTTTCAGGTCAAGCGTTACTGCCGGGCAGCAAGCAAACGCGCGTGCCGGTTACGTCGGGCAATGTTCAGGCATTCGATTGCCGCCGAGAACGCCATGGCCGCATACACGTAGCCTTTTGGTACATGGGCGCCGAAGCCTTCGGCGATCAGCGTCATGCCGATCATGATCAGGAAACCCAGGGCCAGCATCACCACGGTCGGGTTGTCGTTGATGAACTTGGCCAAGGGTTCGGCCGCCACCAGCATCACGATGACCGAGGTCACCACGGCAATGATCATGATCGGCAAGTGTTCGGTCATGCCCACTGCCGTGATGATGCTGTCGATGGAGAACACCAGGTCGAGCAGCAGGATCTGCCCGATGGCGGCAGCAAAGCCGATGGCCACCGTATTGCCAACGCTGGCTTTCTCTTCGGGCGCCGGGTCCATGCTGTGGTGGATCTCGGTGGTTGCCTTCCACACCAGGAACAGGCCACCGGCGATCAGGATCATGTCCTTCCACGAAAAGGCCTGGCCGAACACTTCGAACACCGGCGCCGTCAGCTGCACGATAAACGCAATGGTGCTCAGCAAGCCCAGGCGCAATATCAGCGCCATGCTGATGCCAATGCGCCGCGCCTTGGCCCGATGCTGCTCGGGCAGTTTGTTGGTGAGGATCGAGATGAAGATCAGGTTATCGATGCCCAGCACGATTTCCATGACGATCAAGGTGGCCAGCGCGATCCACGCGGTGGGGCTGGCGGCCAGTTGTAAAAGATAATCCATAGGTCAGTCCTGACGTTGTGCTGGGAAATTAGGTTTCTTGGGTGGTCGATTCAGCGTCTTTTTCTGCCGGGTCATCCTTTTTTTGCGGACTGATCAAGCCTTGGGTCGCTTCACTCAATGCCTGTTCGGCGGCCTTCTGGGTGTCATCGATGGCTTGCTTGGCCGATTCGGTGGCCTTGCCCAGCACCTGCTGCGCGCTTTTCTCGACCTGATCACAACCGCTGATCATCACCAATGAAAGCGCAAGCAGCGACGCCGCGCCCAGGGAATTGAGTTTCATGATGTATTCCTCGTTAGAACCCCTGGGGCCAAATAGTGGCCCCGCGATAGCGAGGCATTCTATGCAGATGAACAGTTCAGAAAAATTCGTATTTTTCTCAGGTATACTTCGGTTTTTACGAAGTGTAGACGGTGATGCTCAATTATCGACAGTTGCATTACTTCTGGGTGGTGGCGAAGACGGGCAGCATCGTGCGCGCCTGCGAACAACTGAACCTCACGCCCCAAACCATCAGCGGGCAGATCAGCCTGTTGGAACAGACCTTTGGCATCGCCCTGTTCCAGCGCGTAGGGCGCCAGCTGGAGCTGACCGAAGCCGGGCGCCAGGCCCTGCCCTACGCCGAGCAGATGTTCCAGACCGGCAATGAATTGGAGGCGATGCTGCGCGCGCAGCCCAATGAGCAGCAGATTGTGTTTCGCGTCGGGGTGGCGGACGTGGTGCCCAAGTCCATCGTGTACCGCCTGATCGCGCCCACCATGGAGCTGAGCGAACCGATCCGCATCACGTGCCGTGAAGACAAACTCGAACGATTATTGGCCGACCTGGCGATCCAGCGCCTGGACCTGGTGATTTCCGACAGCCCGATGCCTACTCACCTGGACATCAAGGGCTACAGCCAGAAGCTGGGGGAATGCGGCATCAGCTTTTTTGCCACCCACGCGTTGGCCGAGCAACATGGCGGCGCGTTCCCGGCGTGTTTGCACGGCGCACCGTTGTTGATCCCCGGCGCGGAGACCGTGGTGCGCAGCCGTTTGCAGCGCTGGTTCGCCGATCAGCAGATCCAACCCAGGATCATCGGCGAGTTCGACGACAGCGCCTTGATGCAGGCATTCGGGCAATCCGGCAGCGGCATCTTTATCGCCCCCAGCGTGATCGCCGATGAAGTGGTGCGCCAGTACGGCGTGGCACTGATCGGCCAGACCGACGCGGTGACCGAATCGTTTTACGCCATCTCGGTGGAGCGCAAGGTCAAGCACCCGGGCATCGTGGCGATTACTGAAGGCGCCCGGCGCGAACTGTTTACCGCCCTGCCCTGAGCACGCTGCGGGCGCGATTTGGCAAATCCGACGGTGGCGGTGACGCAATGACGCAGCAAACGGGACTCGTCCTACAGCATGCTAGACTTTGCGCCTGCTTCCTACAGTACTTTCTCCCTGCAATGCTGTGCCCACTAAAAAAACTAGAGACAACCGTTTATGACTGCTGCCCCTTCTCTGCTGCAACGTTTAATGCGCGTCAGCCTGGTCACCCAAATCATCATCGGCCTGATCGCCGGCATTCTGCTGGCCCTGTTGCTGCCAGAGGCCGCCAAGGCCAGCGGCTTTATCGGCAAAGTGTTCGTCACGGCCCTGAAGGCTGTCGCGCCGATCCTGGTGTTCGTGCTGGTGATGGCGTCCATCGCCAATCATAAACACGGCCAGCAAACCCATATCCGACCGATCCTGTTCCTGTATTTGCTGGGTACCTTTGCCGCTGCCGTGGTCGCGGTGGTTGCCAGCATGATGTTCCCGTCTTCCCTGGTCCTGGCTACCCATGACGCCACCGTCAGCGCCCCCGGCGGTATCGGCGAGGTGCTGCAAAGCCTGCTGCTCAGCGTGGTGGATAACCCGGTCAACGCGCTGATGAATGCCAACTTCATTGGCATCCTGGCCTGGGCCATCGGCATGGGCATTGCCATTCGCCATGCAGGCGACACCACCCGCACGGTGCTCGACGACCTGTCCAACGGTGTGACCCTGATCGTACGCGTAGTCATCCGCTTCGCCCCGCTGGGGATATTCGGCCTGGTCGCCTCGACCCTGGCCACCTCCGGCTTCGGCGCCCTGCTCGGCTATGCCCATCTGCTGGTGGTATTGATCGGCTGCATGCTGTTTGTGGCGCTGGTGATCAACCCGGCCATCGTATTCTGGAAACTGCGTCGCAACCCTTATCCGCTGGTGCTGCTGTGCCTGCGCGAAAGCGGTATCACCGCGTTCTTTACCCGCAGCTCGGCGGCGAATATTCCGGTGAACCTGGCGTTGAGCAAACGCCTGGGCCTGCATGAAGACACGTATTCGGTGTCGATCCCCCTGGGCGCCACGATCAACATGGCCGGTGCGGCAATCACCATCACTGTACTGACGCTGGCAGCCGTGCATACGCTGGGCATCGCCGTGGACCTGCCTACCGCCGTACTGCTCAGCGTGGTCGCGGCCATCTGTGCCTGCGGGGCTTCGGGCGTGGCCGGCGGCTCGCTGCTGCTGATTCCGCTGGCATGCAGCCTGTTCGGCATTCCGAGTGAGATTGCCATGCAGGTGGTGGCTGTCGGCTTCATCATCGGCGTATTGCAGGATTCGGCGGAAACCGCGCTCAACTCGTCCACCGATGTGTTGTTCACCGCAGCGGCGTGTTTGGACAAGGATGCACAGCCGGCTTGAACACCAGCCATAAAAAAGCCCGGGACCGTTCATTGAAGAACGCTCCCGGGCTTTTTTGTGGGGGCTTAGAAAGCGCCCATGTAGTCACGCTTGCCCACTTCCACGCCGTTATGACGCAACAAGGCGTAAGCGGTGGTGACGTGGAAGAAGAACTGCGGCAGGCCGTACGTCAGCAGGTAGGACTGGCCGCTGAAGCGCTTCTCTTTCGGGGTGCCCGGACGGGTGACGATCTCGATGCCTTCCTTGCCGTCGATTTGCTCAGGCTTGATGGTGTCGACAAAGGCCAGCACTTTGGCGATCAACGCTTGCAGGTCGGCGAAGGTGACTTCGCTGTCTTCGTACTTGGGCACTTCAATCTCGGCCAGGCGCGCGCTGACACCTTTGGCGAAGTCGACGGCAATCTGTACCTGGCGCACCAGCTGGAACATGTCCGGGAACAGGCGCGCCTGCAGCAAGGCGTTCGGCTCGATGTTTTTGGCGCTGGCGTGGGCTTCGGCCTTGTTCAGCACATCGCTCAGGGCGTTGAGCATTTGCTTGAAGACTGGGATGGAAGCGGCATACAGGGAAATAGTCATGTCAGTCTCACGGTAATGGCAGGGTTGGAACCAGCGACGATTATAGCCATGCCTGCCGCTTGTCTTTTATTTTTTCCGGCTTAGGCTAGTGGATTCACTGCATAGGGAACGCGCGATGACCGCCGAGCACGACACCGACACTTCTGAGCCGCGCCTGAACAGCACGGAAATCCGCGTCCTGGGCTGCCTGATCGAGAAGCAGGCGACCAACCCGGAAACCTACCCCCTGACCCTTAACGCCCTGGTGCTGGCCTGTAACCAGAAGACCAGCCGCGAACCGGTGACCAACCTCAGCCAGGGCCAGGTTGGCCAAAGCCTGCGCGTACTGGAAGGCCAGGGTTTTACCCGGCTGGTCATGGGCAGCCGCGCCGACCGCTGGGAACACCGCGTCGACAAGGCGCTGGAACTGGTACCGGCGCAGGTCATCCTGATCGGACTGTTGTTCCTGCGCGGGCCGCAGACCGTCAACGAGTTGCTGACGCGCAGCGGGCGCATGCATGACTTTGAGGACGCCGAGCAAGTGGTGCATCAGCTCGAACGCCTGATTGCCCGCGGCTTGGCGGTGTTGGTGCCGCGCCAGGCGGGGCAGCGCGAGGATCGGTATACCCATGCGCTGGGCGACCCGGCGGATATCGAAGCGATTATTGCCGCGCGCGGGAACCCGGTGGAGCGTGGCGGCGCGGCCGTCGGCGCCGAGCGCATTGAAGAGCTGGAAGCGCGGATTGCCGCCCTGGAAGAACGCCTGACACAGTTGGAACAGGCCTGACGAGATTCAATCTTGCGCTAATGCCAGTCAGTTAAGCGTACACACCGTCTGTAGGAGCGAGTTTTCTCGCGAAAAACGTCAACGATAACGCGTGTTTTCTGAATGAACGCGGTGCCAGTGAGTCTTTCGCGAGCAAGCTCGCTCCTACAGGGCGTCAGCTCCGGGCGAAGGCCACCGCCGCCTGGAACTGCTCCTGCGTAGGGCGCACGCCGGTATACAGCACAAACTGCTCCAGCGCCTGGATCGCAATCACTTCAAGCCCGGTAATCACCCGCTTGCCCTTGGCCCGCGCACGCACGATCAAGGGTGTTTCAGCAGGGATCGCGACGACATCGAACACCGTCTCGGCGTTGTCCACGGCCTCGGCCGCAAATGCCAGCTGATCCGCTTCCGCCCCGCCGCTCATGCCGATCGGTGTCACATTCACCAGCAGCTGCGGGCGTAACTCGCCCAACTCAGCCTGCCATGCGTATCCCAGGTTCTGCGCCAGGGCCCTGCCCGCCGCTTCGTTGCGCGCCACGATCACACCCTTGGCGTAACCGCCATCGCGCAAGGCGCTGGCCACGGCCTTGGCCATGCCGCCGCTGCCGCGCAGGGCGAAGCTCGAATCTTTGGGCACCTGGTGCTTTTTCAGCAGCTGCTCGACGGCAATGTAATCGGTGTTGTAGGCCTTGAGACGGCCATCGGTGTTGACGATGGTGTTCAGCGAATCGATGGCTTGAACCGAGTCGTCAAGTTCGTCCACTAAAGCGATGGCAGCTTCCTTGAACGGCATGGACACACCACAGCCGCGAATGCCCAGCGCTCGTATGCCGCCGATCGCGCCAGGCAAGTCCTGGCTGCTGAAGGCTTTATAGTAGAAATTCAGGCCCAGTTGCTCATACAGATGGTTATGGAAACGCAGGCCGAAATTTCCGGGACGTGCCGACAGTGACATGCACAGCCGGGTGTCCTTGTTGGGGTGCATCTGCATGGGTAACTCCTTGAGGTAAGCAAATCGGTACAGACCTTACACAACCTTTACCTATTGGCTGTGCTGTTTTTTAGAAATACGTTGTCTTAAAAGTATCCCCGCGACAATCCTTGAGTCTATTGATTGCAGACCACAAGCGCAGGGGCTAACCGAGGAAAGATCATGATGCGTAAAGTCCCCAGGATTGCTTTGCTTATTGGCGCACTCGCTATGGCAGGCCAAGCTTCCGCTCACGGTGGTGGGTGGGGCGGCCCGGCCGTGTTGGGTGCGATTGTCGGTGCAGCCGTCGTCGGCTCCGTGGTTGCCAGCCAGCCTCGTGAGGTCTATGTACAGCAACAACCGGTGTACGTGCAGCCGCAGCCGGTGTATGCCGCTCCGCCGCCGGTCTACTACGCGCCGCCACCGCCGGTGTACGTGCAGCAACAGGTCTATTACCGCCCGGCGCCCGTCTATTACGGCCCGCCACGGGGTTATGGCTACTATGGCCCGCCTCACGGCTACTATCGCCACGGCTGGTAACCGCCGATCGGTGCACACGCCACAGGCCTCGCCCACACGCGGGGCCTTTTTTTTTGCGGCAAAGTCTGGATTTATGCTGCCAAGGTCGTTGTGAGGACGATGCTTGAGCGCCGATCCCACATCATCAGGTTGGAATCGCCTCTTGATCGACTCATACGAACGCTGTCATGTTTGTGTCACCAAGCCGTCTCAGTATTGATTCTGTCCACTCAATAACAATTAAGGACGATGGACCATGCCCACGCAAAATCCGCACCGCACCGCTGGCCTCTGCACGTCCAGCAAGGTCTACAGCGCCCTGACCGAACTCAAGCACCTGGAAGGCCACCGCAGCGCAAAGTTCCTGGCATTGCTGGCCGAAAGCCTGGTGCGCAAAGGCTTGCTCAGCGAACAGGAAGTGGTGCACATGCTCGATCAGGTGGTGGACTGACGCCTGGCATTGATGTCGACTATCGAGCCAGGTGATTTTTCCTTGGCGCCGGCGCACCGTAAGGTGACCTCCATAACGTTTGGAGGTACTTATGCCCACTGTTCAGATCATGTCCGTCATCGGCAGCGCCGTTCCCGCCCCTCTTCGCAAGCGGGGCCTGCTCGCCTGCTGGTACGTGGTAAGCGATGGCGAGCCCATCAGCGGCCCGCTCACCTCGTTATCCGACGCCCAGATGCAACGCCAGCTGGCAGCCGGCTACAGGCTTGAAGCCTAGGGCAACGGCAGCTTGACGCGTGGCTTGGTTTCGACAAACAACGCCCAGCAGGACATGAACAGCGCCGCGACCAGCGGCCCGATCACGAAACCATTGAGGCCAAACACCGACAGCCCGCCCAGGGTCGAGATCAGGATCAGGTAATCCGGCATCTTGGTGTCCTTGCCCACCAGGATCGGGCGCAGCACATTGTCCACCAGGCCGATCACGAACACGCCGAACAAGGCCAGCACAACGCCCTGCCAGATCGAACCGCTCAACAGGAAGTACGCGGCCACCGGTCCCCAGACAATCCCGGCGCCCACCGCAGGCAGCAGGGACAGAAACGCCATCAATACCGCCCAGAGCAACGCGCTGGGAATATCCAGAAACCAGAAGATCAAGCCCCCCAGCGCACCCTGGGTGACAGCCACCAGCACGTTGCCCTTGACCGTAGCCCGCACCACCCGATTGAACTTGAGCTGCAGGCGACGCTTTTGCGGCTCGGCCAGCGGCACCGCCGTGCGCACCTTGCGTACCAGCTCCGGGCCGTCGCGCAGCAGGAAAAACAGCAGGTACAGCATGATGAAGAAGCTCACCAGGAAATCGAACGTGCCCTGGCCGAAGCTGAATGCCTGGGAGGCGAAGAACTGGCTGCCCTGCATCGCGCCCTTGACCACCTTCTCGCGCAGGCCTTCCAGGTTGCCCATGCCGAAACGGTCCAGCAGGTGCTGGAAATACGGCGGCAGGAAATGCTTGAACTGCTCGATATAACCGGCCACATCCAACTTGCCGCTTTCGACGTTTTTATAGAGCGTGGCGCCCTCTTGCACCAGCAAGGCGCTGGTAATGATCACCGGCAAAATCGCGATCACCAGGCACACCAGCAAGGTGGTCAGGGACGTCAGGTTGCGGTTCCAGCCAAAGCGCTGCTGCAGGCGGCGCTGCATGGGCGCAAAGATGATGCCGAGGATCACCGCCCAGAACACCGCGCCGTAGAACGGCAGCAATATCCAGATAAAGGCGACCGTGACCAGGGCCAGCAGTAACAACAAGGTTTTGAATTGCAGATTGGTTTGATTCATGTCCGATCCATGTCAGAAAAGCAGAGCGCGCATGTGCGCCCTGCTGCTTAGTCCGCTGCCAGCGCTGCGAGTGCCATCTTTGTTGCAAGGGTAGACGCAGATCAATCGTGCTGATGCGCGACCTCTGACGTCGCACCGGGTAAATAAATCCAGGCCTCCACCCTCTCTCCACACAACCTCCCACAAACATCCATGCGCGTTGTACACACTCAGCCCTTCCCCGCCTTGAACAGCAACGGCACCCCAAGGAGTTGATATGTCTTTCAATACTGGCCTTAGCGGTCTGCACGCCGCCAACAAGCAGATGGACGTGACGGGCAATAACATCGCCAACGTCGCGACCACAGGCTTCAAGTCCTCCCGTGCGGAATTCGCCGACATCTATGCCGCCTCCAAACTGGGTACCGGCCAGAACAGCATCGGCAACGGGGTGAACCTGGCGACCGTGTCTCAGCAGTTCACTCAGGGCGACGTCAACGGCAGCGGCGGCATTCTCGACATGGCGATCCAGGGCAGTGGTTTCTTCGTCCAGAAGGGCAGCGACGGCTCGCTGGCCTACACCCGCAGCGGTGCCTTCCGTGCCGACAAAGACGGCTACATCACCAACAACACGGGCACCTCGCGCCTGCAAGGCTACGCGGCGGATGCCGATGGCAAGATCATCAAGCGTGGCCTGACCGACCTGCAACTGAACCTGTCGAACCTGCCGCCGAAGGCCTCCACCAAGGTGGACTCCACCAGTAACCTGAACGCCTCGGAACGGGTGATCGACCAGGCGGCCAAGCCATTCAACCCGACCGACACCAGCACCTTTACCACTCAATACAGCACGACGTTGTACGACGCCCAGGGCAACGCGCACCCGATGGTGCAGTACCTGGTGAAAACCGACGGCAACAAGTGGAACGCCTACACCTTGATTGACGGTCGCAACCCTGATGGTTCGGCGCCAACCGGCACGCCATCGACCCCACCGGTGCCGTCGACATTGACCTTTGATGGTGCAGGCAGGCTCACCAGCGTGGTCACCGCAGGCGTATCCGATAAAATCCTGACCATTACCGGCTGGGTCCCTGGCACTGTGACGGGAGGTGTGTGGAAAGCAAACGGCGCGACTGCCAATCCGACCGGGATCGCCGTCAACATCGCCAACACCACCCAATACAATTCGCCCACTTATCGCAACCCACCGTTCACCGATGGCTACGCCACCGGCCAGATCACCGGCCTCAAAATCGACGGCAACGGCGTACTGTTCGCCACGTTCAGTAACCAGCAGAGCAAGGCTGTCGGCCAGATATCGCTGGCGAGCTTCAACAACGAACAAGGCCTGCAGCCTGGCGGCGGTACAACCTGGCGAGAGACCTTCGCTTCGGGTCAACCCGGTTACGACGCCCCGCAAACCGGTACGCTGGGTTCGATCAAGGCCAACGCCCTGGAAAACTCCAACGTCAACCTGACCAACGAGCTGGTCGACCTGATCAAGGCCCAGAGCAACTATCAGGCGAACGCAAAAACCATCTCGACTGAAAGCACCATCCTCAAGACATTGATTCAGATGAGCTGATGCCGTACAGCCTGTGAACCTCTCACGCGTTGCCGCGTAAAAAAACGGTGGAGCCAAGCCTGGAGTGATCAGATCCTGAACTGACCGACCAACTGCCCCAGGCGTTGACCCAGATCCGCCAGGCTGCGGGACGTCTGGGCGCCGAGTCGGGTTTCATCGGCCACGCTGTCCACCGCCACGGCAATCTGGTGCACGCTGCGGTTGATTTCCTCGGCCACGGCGGTTTGCTCTTCGGCGGCGCTGGCGATCTGCGCGTTCATGGCGTTGATGGTGCCGATCAACTGCGCCATGGTGTCCAGCGATGCCCCGGCCTGGTTGGCCTGGGCCGACGTGCCGTCACCGGCATCGCTGGAGCGGCGCATGGCGTCGACGGCGGCTTCGGTGCCTTTTTGCAGGCGGTCGATCATGCCCTGGATTTCCTGGGTGCTGGTCTGGGTGCGGCTGGCCAGGGCGCGTACTTCGTCGGCAACCACGGCAAAGCCCCGCCCGGCCTCCCCGGCACGCGCAGCTTCAATCGCCGCGTTCAGCGCGAGCAGGTTGGTTTGTTCGGCAATCGAGCGGATCACACTGAGTACGCTGACAATCGACGACACATCCTGCTGCAGGCTGTCGAGGGACACCCCACTGCTGCGGATATCGCTCACCAGCGCATGGATCTGCGCGATGCTGCCGTCCACGACGCGCTTGGCGGCCTGGCCCTCGGCATCGGTCTGCTGCGCGGCAACGGCGGCGCCCTGGGCACTGCGCGCCACTTCATGTGCGGCGGACGACATCTGATTGATTGCGGTGGCGACCTGGTCGGTTTCGTGACGCTGACGCTCCATGGCGGTTTCCGAACGCTGGGCTTGCTCGGACACCTGGCTTACCAGGCCGGTGAGTTGCGCGGTCATTTCAGTGATCTGACGAACCAGGCCGTGAATCTTGTCGACAAAGCGGTTGAACGCGCCGGCCAGGTCGCCGAGTTCATCCTGGCTGGTAATGGCCAGGCGGCGCGTCAGGTCACCTTCGCCGGCGGCAATATCGTCCAGGTTGGCCTTCATCAGGCTCAGTGGGCGCAGAATGGTGTTGGCCACCAGCAGGCCGACAGCGGCGATCACCAGCAACACCACGGCGGCCACACCGAGAATGCTCAACAGCACGCCCTCCATGCGCGCGTGGACCTTGGCCTCGACCACTGCGACCTGGGCTTCGATGCCATCCAGGTTGACCGAGGTGCCGATGACCATGTCCCACTTGGGCAGGTATTCGGTGTAACCGAGCTTGGGCACCAACTCGGTCTGGCCGGGCTGGGTCGAGCTGTATTGCAAATAGTGGGTGCCGTCCTTGCCGACTTTGACCAGGTCGCGGTTGACGTAGACGCCGTTGGGGTCGCGATTGTCCTTGAAGCTCTTGCCCACGCCGTCCGGGCTGTTGCCCTTGAACAGGCGGATGGTCTCGGAATCGTAGCCGAAGAAGTAGCCGTCCTTGCCATAGCCGGTGTTGGACAGCAACTTGACCACCTGCGCCCGCGCCGCCGTATCGCCGGGGGCAGCGGCGTCGTAGAGCGGTTTGATGGTGGTCATGGCCACTTCGACATAACCCTGCAGGGTAGCCTTGGCATCGGTGAGCAGGCGCTGGCGGGTTTCATCCACCTCGTTGCGCGCCTGGCCCTGCAGCATCCACACGGTGGTCAGGCTGATGACCAGGGCGAACAGCAACACCGGCACGACGGCAAGGGACAGGACTTTGGCCTTGAGGCTCAGACGCATGGCTTTTCTCTCTTATTAGGGGCGACTTGAGAGGTTAGCGGCCAAATGCGTCATTTCTGTAGGAGCGAGCTGGCTCGCGAAGGTCGCCAACGATAACGCGTGCATTCCGGATGAACGCGTTATCTGGGCGTTTTTCGCGAGCCAGCTCGCTCCTACAGTGAGGTGAGGGAGCTGATGTCAGAGCGTCATCGCCGCCAGCCAGCCAAACGCCAGCAGCGGCAGGTTGTAGTGCAGGAAAGTCGGCACCACGGTGTCCCAGATATGATGGTGCTGGCCGTCGATATTCAGGCCGGAGGTCGGGCCGAGGGTGGAATCGGAGGCCGGTGAACCGGCGTCGCCCAACGCGCCGGCGGTGCCGACGATGCACACGATCGCCACCGGGCTGAAGCCCAGTTGCACACACAACGGTACGAAAATCGCGGCCAGGATCGGCACCGTGGAAAACGACGAACCGATGCCCATCGTCACCAACAGCCCCACCAGCAGCATCAACAACGCCCCGACTCCACGGCTATGGCCGATGAACGCCGCCGAGGTTTCCACCAGCGAGCGCACATCACCTGTGGCCTTGAGCACTTCGGCAAAGCCCGACGAGGCGATCATGATGAAGCCGATCATCGCCATCATCTTCATGCCTTCGGTGAACAGGTCATCGGTCTCGCGCCAGCGCACGATGCCCGACACCGAGAAAATCAGGAACCCGGCCAAGGCGCCGATGATCATCGAGTCCAGCCACAGTTGAATGATGAACGCCGAGGCAATCGCCAGCCCGGCCACCAGCAGGGTCAATGGGTTGTACTGCACCGCCACCTGCTCGACACGCTCGATCTTCTCCAGATCGTACACGCGTTTTTTGCGATAGCTGATAAACACCGCCACCAGCAGCCCGACCACCATGCCCAGCGCAGGCAGGCTCATGGCATGGGTCACGTTGACCTGGCTGATGTCCACACCGCTCTTGGCCACGTTGGCCAGCAGGATCTGGTTGAGGAAGATATTGCCGAAGCCCACCGGCAGGAACATGTACGGGGTGATCAAGCCGAACGTCATGACGCAAGCGATCAGGCGGCGATCCAATTGCAGCTTGGTCAGCACATACAACAGCGGCGGCACCAGCAGCGGGATGAACGCGATGTGGATGGGCAGGATGTTCTGTGAAGCAATCGCCACCGCCCCGAGCAGGCCGATCAGCAGCCATTTGACGTGGTTGCCGCCGCTGGCTTCCTGGCGATCGACCAGCAGCAGCGCTTTGTCCGCCAAGGCATGTGCCAGGCCGGATTTGGCAATCGCCACTGCGAAAGCGCCGAGCAAGGCGTAGGACAAAGCCACCGTCGCACCGCCGCCCAAACCGCTGTTAAACGCCTTGAGCGTGGCGTCGATCCCCAGCCCTCCGGTCAAGCCGCCCACCAGGGCGCCCACAATAATGGCGATGACCACATGCACACGGGACAGGCTGAGCACCAGCATGGTGCCGACCGCGGCGATAACAGCGTTAATCATGGTTACCTCAAGACAGAAACATAAAAGACAGGCATGCCCGCGCCGCAGCGGCCATTGAAGGCGCTGCCGGCGTACGGGCTCAAAGAGGTCTTATTAGAGGGCCCGCACTTTGCAGCAGCCGGCCGGCCATGTCAAAAAGCTGTGACCCCGGGCAGGTTTAAATTGACTGTTTGAATAAAGAAAAAACGCGCGCAGCCGATAACGGTGTCTCTATGTGTATTCATGTAAGGATGTCCCGATGTCGCTCAGGCAGCTCTCCATTCAATGGAAAATTACCCTGCTCGCGGGCCTGTGCCTGCTGGGGATCGTGACCCTGCTGGTGGGTCTGTCGCTGTATCGCATGGCGCAGAGTTCCGAGCAGGTCAAGGCATCCAGCATGCAGATGCTCGATGAAGCCGCCCAGGCGCGTATCGAGGCTCAAGGTGAAGTGCAGGCGCTGGGCATTCGCCAGCAGTTCATGGATGCCTACCAGTACGGCCATGGGTTTTCCCGCCAGGTGCTGTTTTTGCGCGAGCAGGCGGAAAAACGCTTCCTGGATGCCTTCGACACCCGCGAAGACCTGACTCGCCAGGTCCGCGCCGCGCTGCAGGCCAACCCCGACCTGCTGGGTTTGTCCCTGGTATTCGAAGCCAATGCGCTGGATGGCAAGGATGAGCTGTTCGCCAACCAGGCGGAGCTGGGCAGTAACGACAAAGGCCGCTTCGCCCTGTACTGGTCGCAGCCGACGCCCGGCAAAATCACCTCCATGGCGCTGCCCGAAAGCGACATGACCGACACGTCCATCGGCCCCAGCGGCGAAAAAGCCAACGCCTGGTTCACCTGCCCGCGCACCACCCTCAAGCCCTGCGTGATCGAACCTTACTTTTATGTGATCGACGGGCAGAACGTGCTGATGACCAGCATCGTCTTCCCGCTGATGGTCAACGGCAAAGTCATTGCCTCGTTGTCGGTGGACATCAATCTCAACAGCTTGCAGGCCGTGAGCCAACAGGCCAGCCAGAAGCTCTACGACGGCCAGGCCCACGTCAGCATCCTGAGCCCCACCGGCTTGCTCGCCGGCTACAGCCCGGACGCCAGCAAACTCAGTCAACGCCTGGACCAGGTCGACCCCGCCAGCGGCGCACAGCTGATCAGTGCCCTGGCGAGCGGCACACAGATCCGCAGCCTGCGCACCCACCACCAACTCAAAGTGCTGGCGCCCTTTGCACCGATCCCGGACGGCAAGCCATGGGGCGTGCTGCTGGACGTACCGAAAAAAGTCCTGGTGGCGCCGGCCGAGGCGCTCAAGGCCCAGTTGGATGCCGACAATACCCAGGGCACCCTGCTCGAACTTGGCCTGGGCCTGCTGGCCGCCGTGGTCGGTTTGATCCTGGTGTGGCTGATGGCGCGCAGCGTGACCCGGCCGATCCTCGGCGTGGCACATATGCTCGAAGACATCGCCAGCGGCGAAGGCGACCTGACCCGCCGCCTGGCCTACGACAAACAGGACGAACTGGGCCAACTGGCCGGCTGGTTCAACCGTTTCCTCGACAAGCTGCAGCCGATCATCGCCGAGGTCAAACAATCGGTGCAGGACGCCCGTGGCACCGCCGACCGATCCGCCGCGATCGCCAGCGAAACCAGCGCCGGCATGGAGCAGCAGTATCGTCAGGTTGACCAGGTGGCCACGGCCTCCCACGAAATGAGCGCCACCGCCCAGGACGTCGCCCGCAGCGCAGCCCAGGCAGCGCAAGCGGCCCGCGATGCCGACCAGTCCACCCGCGACGGCCTGACCGTGATCGATCAGACCACCAGCAACATCGGCCTGCTGGCGGCTGACATGAGCACCGCCATGGGCCAGGTTGAAGGCCTGGCGAGCAACAGCGAAAAAATCGGCTCGGTGCTGGAAGTGATTCGCGGAATCGCCGAGCAGACCAACCTGCTGGCGCTCAATGCCGCCATCGAGGCCGCCCGCGCCGGTGAGGCCGGCCGTGGGTTTGCCGTGGTGGCCGACGAAGTGCGCAACCTGGCACGGCGCACCCAGGAGTCAGTGGAAGAAACCCGCGTGGTGATCGAGCAATTGCAAAGCGGCACCCAGGAAGTCGTCGGTGCCATGGGCAACAGCTATCGTCAGGCTCAAGGCAGTGTCGAGCAGGTCGGCCAGGCGGTCACCGCACTGCGCCAGATCGGTGACGCCGTCACCGTGATCAGCGACATGAACCTGCAAATCGCCAGCGCCGCCGAAGAGCAAAGCGCCGTGGCCGAGGAGATCAACAACAACGTGGCGACGATTCGCGACGTCACCGAGTCGCTGTCGGAACAGGCCAATGAATCGGCGCGCGTGAGCCGGGCGTTGAACAACCTGGCGAATCAGCAGCAGGGGTTGATGGATCAGTTCCGGGTGTAACCACGCCGATCCAATGTAGGAGCGAGCTTGCTCGCGAAAAACGTCAACGATAACGCGTGCTTCCTGAATGAACGCGGTGCCTATAAGTTTTTCGCGAGCAAGCTCGCTCCTACACAAAGCAGCCGCGCCCACCCGTAACCACGATGCGAAGCGAGCCGCTTTTGATCTTGATCTTAGGCGCCCCGTTAAACCACGCTGGCCGAACCTAGGCGAGGTGCCGAGTGGTGGGGCAAGAGCGTTTTGCTTACTTTTGCGCTTTTCAAAAGTGAGCCGCTGTAAAAGCGGAACCCTAAGTGGCCGTGACCTAAATAATGGATATGTACTCGGTCTGATCCAAGATACTGGCCAGCCCAGAGGCCGCCATCGGGGGCAAGCCCCCTCCCACATTGGATTGTGGAGCATCAGTAAGATAGTCATAAGCTGACAAGTAGCAACGGGGGGCAAGTCGAATCGTCGCACCACCCCTCCCACAGTTTTAGATTGGCACTACCGCCTGGGCAATTCGATCAGCACCTTGAGCCCACCCAATTCACTTTCCTGCAACTGCAGCACCCCGCCCCACACTTCAACAATATCGCGCACGATGCCCAGCCCCAGGCCGTGGCCATCAATCTGTTCATCCAGGCGTGCGCCACGGCTGAACACCTGTTCACGCTGGATCTCCGGAATGCCCGGGCCATCGTCTTCGACCGCCAACCGATAGCCGTGCGGCGCCTCACTCACGCTCAGTCGAACTTCGGCATCCGCCCATTTACACGCGTTGTCCAGCAGGTTGCCGAGCAGCTCCAGCAAATCTTCCCGGTCCCAGGGCAGTTGCAGGCCGGGGGCGACGTGGTAGCTGAGGTCCAGATGTTCGCCGTGGATCATGCGCAGGGTGGCCAATAGCCCCGGCAGTTCCTTTTCACAGTCGAACAACGCCCCCGGCAAGGTTTCACCGGCCAGGCGCGCGCGATTGAGCTCGCGGTTGAGGCGCTGCTGCACCTGTTCAAGCTGATCGCGCAACAACTTGCTCAACTGCGGCTGATCCCTGAGCGCCTCGCTTGATGCGGCACTCAGCATCACCGCCAATGGGGTCTTCAGCGCGTGCCCCAGGTTGCCCAGGGCATTGCGCGAGCGTTTGAGGCTGTCTTCGGTGTGCGCCAGCAAATGGTTGATCTGCGCCACCAGCGGCTCCAGCTCCGCCGGCACCTGGGTGTCCAGTTGCGAACGCTGGCCCTGTTGCAACTGAGCAATCTGATTGCGCGCGGTTTCCAGCGGGCGCAAGGCGCGGCGTACGGTGATGCGCTGCAATACCAACACCACCAGCAACGCCGCCAGCCCTAGTACCAGGCCGATCTGGCGCATCAGGCGGAAACTTTCCCGCACCGGCGTGTAGTCCTGCGCCACGCTGATGGAAATCGACTGGCCGAAGCGTTTGTAGTCCGAGCGCAATACCAACAGTTTCTGGCCTTCAGGCCCCAGTTGCAGGTTGCCCTTGAGACCGGCCTCGGGAAGCGTCGGCAGTTCCTGGTCCCACAATGAGCGGGAGCGCCAGTGCGTGTCGGCAAAATCAATGCGGAAATAGTGCCCCGAGAATGGCCGTTGATAGGCCGGTGACAGGCGCTGCTCGTCCAGCTGCACACCGTTGGGTCCACGCACCAGTGCCACCAGCAGGTTCTCGCTGTCATTGCGCAGCCCGGCCTCCAGATAGCGCTGCAATCCGGCCTCGAACAGCCACAGGCTGGTTTGCGCCAGCACTACGCCGACGATCACCATCACGCTGATCAACCCCAGGCTCAAGCGCCGCTGGATCGACTTCATGCAGGGCTGGCGCCAAACCGGTAACCCTGGCCGCGCCGGGTTTCGATCACACTGCGTCCCAGTTTGCGGCGCAGATGGTTGACGTGGACTTCCAGCACGTTGGAATCGCGCTCGGTCTCGCCATCATAGAGATGCTCGGCCAGATGGCTTTTGGACAGGATCTGTTCGGGGTGCAGCATGAAATAGCGCAACAGGCGGAACTCGGCGGCCGTGAGCTGGATCTCGTCACCGTCGCGCAGCACGCACTGGCGGCCTTCGTCCAGGTGCAGACCGGCGGCCTGCAGGGTCGGTTGGTTGGCATGCCCGTGGGCCCGGCGCAACAACGCCTGGATGCGCAGGTGCAGCTCTTCGGGGTGAAAAGGCTTGCTCAGGTAATCATCGGCACCGGCCTTGAGCCCCTCGATGCGTTCCGCCCAGGAATCACGCGCCGTCAGCACCAGCACCGGCGTGGCCAGGCCTGCGGCGCGCCATTGCCCCAGCACCTCGAGCCCCGGCAAGCCCGGCAGGCCAAGGTCGAGGATGATCAGGTCATAGGGCTCGCTGCGGCCCTGGTACGCCGCGTCGCGTCCATCGGCCAGCCAATCGACCGCATAGCCTTGACGCTGCAGGCCGGCCAGCAGCTCATCGGCCAGCGGGACGTTGTCTTCCACCAAAAGCAGGCGCATCAGTCTTCCTTATCCTTGATCAAGGTACCGTCGGTGGCGTCGAGCTTGATTTCGCGCACGACGCCTTCGGTGGTCACCAGTTCCACTTCATAGGCATATTTGCCATGCTTGAGTTCCAGCTCCGCCTCCAGCAGCCTGCCACCTGGGTAGCGTGACATTGCCTTGTGCAACAGGAGCTCCAGCGGCAGGATCACGCCTTGCTGTCGCAGCGCCAAGGCTTCATCCTGATTGAGGTCGCGAGCGGCCAGGCTTGAGCAAAAGGCCAGGAGCGCCAGCAGCACCAGACTACCGGCGCGTCGATATAGCGTCATTACGTGTCCTGATGATTCTTGAGGACGTGCCCGGTGAGCGCGTCCAATTCAATGTCCCATTCAAGGCCGTGGGCATCTTCCAGTTCGATCTGATAGATGTACTTGCCGTATTCCTCGTCCAGGTCGGTGCCCAGCAAGGTCGACCCCGGATGCAAGGCCAGGGCGGCGGCTTCAAGCTGATCGAAAGCGACAATTGTAACAGTGCCGGGCAATTTCAGCGGTTTGTCGGGGTCCATTGCCCAGGCCGGCGTGACCGAGAACGCAATGATACCGGCGGCG
This sequence comes from Pseudomonas sp. 31 R 17, assembly GCF_900004915.1. NCBI lineage: Bacteria > Pseudomonadati > Pseudomonadota > Gammaproteobacteria > Pseudomonadales > Pseudomonadaceae > Pseudomonas > Pseudomonas sp. 31 R 17. Next base: position 24,367 of record NZ_CVTN01000039.1, on the reverse strand, counting down.
ACCAGCGCTGTGAGGCGCTTCATGATAAGTCTCCGTTTCAGGATGTTTTTCCTACGCCTGATCACGGTACGCGCGGCAACTTAATTGAAACTGAATTGCCACCATGGCAATTTTCTGCAGGAGCGAGCTTTGTTCCTGCAATCGCTCTGACAGAGAACGGTATGACAGCTATTCACATCAAGTTCCCCGCCCTGACGCTCAGGGCCGGCAAACGCGCCTTTGCGCGCATTCGTGAGCAAGGTCTTGCACCCGCCGACGTTGGCATCCTCCCGGGTGCGGCCGGCGGCCCCAAGGCCCTGGGTATACAGGGCCTGGACCTGGCGCTGTTCGGCGACTGGTTGCCACGCATGCCTCGGGAACGCGCGCTGATCGGTGCGTCCATCGGTTCCTGGCGGTTTGCCAGCGCGTGCCTGCCCGACCCGGTGCAAGGCTTGCTCGACCTGGGCCGCCTGTACAACGAACAGCGTTTCGCCAAAGGCGTGACCATGGCCGAAGTCAGCCAGAGCTGCCGGCGCATGCTCGACGACCTGCTGGCCGGCCGCGATGCACAGGTGCTGAACCACCCCGACTACCGCCTGAACATCATGGTCGTGAAAAGCCATGGCCTGCTCGCCGATGACCATCGAGGCCGGCTGGGCCTTGGCCTGTCATCGGTGATTGCCGATAACCTGCGCGGCCGCGCACGGCTGTCGCGGCATTTCGAACGCCTGATCATCCACGATCCCCGCCAGGCGCCTCCGGTGCATGCACTGGAGGATTTCCCGTCGCGCTTCCTTGAACTGCAAATGGGCAACCTGCGCCAGGCGCTGCTGGCATCCGGCTCGATTCCCATGGTGATGCAAGGCGTGCGCGACCTGCCCGGCGCAGGCGTTGGCACCTACCGCGACGGCGGCCTGCTGGACTACCACCTCGACCTGCCCTACTGCGGCGACGATATCGTGCTGTACCCGCACTTCACCGACCGCGTCATTCCGGGCTGGTTCGACAAAGGCCTGCCGTGGCGGCGCAGCAACCCACAGGGCTTGCAGGATGTCCTGCTGCTGGCGCCGTCAAGGGACTACCTGGCCCGCCTGCCCCACGGTAAATTGCCGGACCGCAGCGACTTCAAGCGCTTCATGGGCGACGACGCGAGCCGCAACGCCTACTGGCAGACGGCAATGAGCGAGAGTCGACGGCTGGGCGATGAGTTCCTGCAGTTGGCGGACAACGGAGGCCTGGGCGAGCGTTTGCAAGCACTTTGACCCAGCGGTATGCGCGGCGACGGGTCAAGCTGTTAAACTCGCCGCCTGCCAGATACCTGACCGAGCTGAAAATACCGTGGAAATCTTCAAAGAGTTTACGTTCGAATCCGCCCACCGCCTGCCCCACGTCCCGGACGGCCATAAATGCGGGCGCCTGCACGGGCATTCGTTCAAGGTGGCGATCCACTTGAGCGGCGACCTGGATCCCCATACCGGCTGGATTCGCGACTTCTCGGAAATCAAGGCGATCTTCAAGCCGCTCTACGAGCGTCTGGACCACAACTACCTCAATGACATCCCCGGCCTGGAAAACCCCACCAGCGAAGTGCTGGCCAAGTGGATCTGGGTTGAATTGAAACCCTTGCTGCCGGAACTCAGCGCGATTCGCATCCATGAGACGTGCACCAGCGGCTGCATTTATCGCGGCGAATAAGCGATCCAGCGTTGAAGAACCACCTGCGGGTGGTTTTTTTACGCCTGGACTCAGCTGATCCAATTTGTTTCACGACTGCACTGCTTTCGCGCTCGAAACGCCACCTGGAACCGTCGCGCCGACCATCTCCCTGCGCTTGACGGTGGGTACACCGTTGCCGAAGGCTTGGCACGCTCGGTGCAACAGGCCTGCGTCTTCATTCAGGGAGCAAGGCACATGACCCAGCAAGAATCCGGCAACGATTACCCGCTCAGTGAAGTGCCGCTGCATGCGCGCAAGGGCCTTGCGTCCACGGCCATGGTGCTGCTGGGGTTCACGTTTTTTACGGCAACGATGTTTGCCGGCGGCAAGCTGGGGGTGGCCTTCAGTTTTACCGGCATGCTCGGCGTCGTGGCCCTGGGTAACCTGCTGCTGGGTATATACGCCGCAGGGCTGGGGTACATCGCCTTCAAGAGCGGCCTGAACTCGGTATTGATGGGGCGGTTCTGCTTTGGCGAAATCGGCAGCAAGCTCAGTGACCTGATCCTCGGTTTCACCCAGATTGGCTGGTATGCCTGGGGCACCGCCACCGCCGCCGTGGTGCTGGGCAAGTATTTCGCGTTGAGCCAGGGCAGCGTGCTGGCCTTGATGGTGATGTTTGGCCTGATGTTCTGTGCGACCGCGTACGTGGGGTATCGCGGGCTGGAAATCCTGTCTTATATCGCGGTGCCCGCCATGGGCCTTTTGCTGTTGCTGTCGATGTGGGTCGCCACCGTCAAGGTCGGCGGGCTGGACGGCCTGCTGGCCGTGGTGCCGACCGCCGAGTTGGACCTGTCCACGGCGATCACCCTGGTATTCGGCACCTTTGTCAGCGGCGCCACCCAGGCCACCAACTGGACGCGGTTCTCCCGCTCGGCCAGGGTTGCGGTGCTGGCCAGCCTGATCGGTTTTTTTATCGGCAACGGCCTGATGGTGCTGATCGGCGCCTACGGCGCCATCGTCTATCAGCAACCGGATGTGGTGGAAGTCCTGCTGTTGCAGGGTTTCGCCATGGCGGCGATGGCCATGTTGCTGCTCAATATCTGGAGCACCCAGGACAACACCATCTACAACTTCGCCGTCGCCGGTTGCAACCTGCTGCGCACCCGGCGGCGCAAAACCGTGACCCTGGCCGGTGCGGTGATCGGCACCCTGCTCGCCCTGCTGGGCATGTACGACATGCTCGTGCCGTACCTGATTCTGTTGGGCACGGTGATCCCGCCGATTGGCGGGGTGATCATGGCGGACTTCTTCTATCGCTATCGCGGCCAGTACCCACGCCTGGCAGATGCCCGCCTGCCCGCGTTCAACTGGGCCGGGCTGACGGCGTACGCGGTAGGTACGCTGCTGGCGTTCAACTCGCCCTGGGTTGCACCGCTGGTGGGGATCGCGGCCGCGTCGCTCACCTACGTACTGCTCAGCGCCGTACTGCGCGTGCGCGCACCGCTGGCTGACGCCAAGGCATGAGCCTGGGCACCGCCAATGGTAATCTGACGGTCGCCTGATTGAATTTAGCCAAGAGGAACTTGACCATGCACATCATCAATGCCCGCCTGCGCGACCGTGAAGGCCTGCATGATCTGCACCTGGAACACGGCCGGATCGCCAGCATCACCGCGCAAACAGGCGTACCGATGTTAATGGCCGGCGATCTGGATGCCGCCGGCAACCTGGTGATCCCGCCCTTCGTCGAACCGCACATCCACCTGGATGCCACGCTCACCGCCGGCGAACCCCGCTGGAACATGAGCGGCACCCTGTTCGAAGGCATCGAATGCTGGGGCGAACGCAAAGCCACCATCACCGAGGAAGACACCAGGACTCGCGCGAAGAAAACCATCCAGGCCCTCGCCGCCCACGGTATCCAGCATGTGCGCACCCACGTTGACGTGACCGACCCGGACCTCACCGCGCTCAAGGCCATGCTGCAAGTGCGTGAAGAAAGCGCGCACCTGATCGACCTGCAAATCGTGGCCTTTCCCCAGGAAGGCATCGAGTCGTTCCGCAATGGCCGTGAACTGATGGAAGAAGCCATTCGCCTGGGCGCCGACGTCATCGGCGGCATCCCCCACTTCGAGTACACCCGCGATCAAGGGGTGAGTTCGGTGAAGTTCCTCATGGACCTGGCCGAACGCACCGGCTGCCTGGTAGACGTGCATTGCGACGAAACCGATGACCCGCATTCACGCTTTCTTGAGGTGCTGGCCGAAGAAGCGCGCAGCCGCGACATGGGCGCCCGCGTCACCGCCAGCCACACCACCGCCATGGGCTCCTACGACAACGCCTACTGCGCCAAACTGTTTCGTCTGCTGGGCCATTCCGGCATCAGCTTCGTCTCCTGTCCCACCGAAAGTATCCACCTGCAAGGTCGCTTTGACAGCTTCCCGAAACGCCGAGGGGTCACCCGCGTCAACGAACTGCTCGAAGCCGGCATGAACGTGTGTTTCGGCCAGGACTCCATCGTCGACCCCTGGTATCCCTTGGGCAACGGCAACATCCTGCGGGTATTGGAAGCCGGTTTGCACATCTGCCATATGCTCGGCTACCGCAACCTGCAGAGCGCCCTGGACCTGGTCACCGACAACAGCGCCAAGGCCATGGCGCTCGGCGACCGCTACGGCCTGGCACCCGGCCGACCGGCCAACCTGTTGGTGCTGTCGGCAGACAGTGACTATGAGGTGATTCGCAGCCAGGGCCTGCCGTTGTATTCGATCCGCAACGGCAAGGTGCTGATGAAGCGTCAGCCGGCCCAGGTTGAATTTATGTAACGCGGCGCTAGACGATCGAGTCGATGTCCAGCACTTGCGCTTTGCCCAGGTCGCTGTGGATGGGTGAAGGGATACTGGCAACCTGGGACAACACTCGGTTTTCCCGGTGCGTGAACCAGCGCTTGAGGCCCTGTTGCAGGTGGGCGCCCTGGGCGTGGCTGCCATACACATCGCGCCCATCAAGACGGCGCCAGCGCAGGCTGGCCAGGCGCTCGCGACTGGTATGCAAGCGGTCGATCTCTGCATTCAAAGCGTCGTTATGCTCATGGCTACGGTCGTTGGCCGGCCGCATGCGGGCCAGTTCGCGGCGTTTGGCCCTCAGTTGCTCGCGCATGTCTTCGAGCGCTCGATCAAGCCACTCCAATTCCCTCGCAGTGACCAGAGGACCCTGGCTATCCAGGGTTTGCTGCCAGCGGCGCAATGTCGCCCAGGCCGCAGGAATATAGCTGGCGGTCATGAAGTGCTGGTTGGCCTGGAAGAGCTGCCTCAACAGGTTGTCGCGGTCGGGCATGTCGCCGTGCAACCGCAACGCCCGATTGCAGCCCAGTTCCTGGATCGATTCACAGCCAGGTTTCCATAGCACCGAAGAATGCGTGCCATCCGGGAGTGTGATAGGCATGAAGTGCTGTTGTTCGCCATGGTGCTGGTAGGCATTGCCACCGACGCGCACCAGGCCGGCGGCGAACAGCAAACCGCCGGCCGTGGGCGCACTGAACAGGGTGACAGCCCCGGGCACCCACAGCTTGGCAGTGGTGTTCATCCACGGCGCCGGGACACTGGGGACAGGGTCGTTATGGTTGACGATTCGATGGTGAACCAGGGCAGAGGCGCCGGCGATAAATTCGGAATCGGCGGCGCGGGGGGCACCGTAGGTGTAGAGGAGTGGGTTGTAATGGGCGTCCGGGATTCGGCGCAGTCCTTCAGCCAGCAGCAGGGCGATCGCGCCACCCAGGCTGTGGCCGCAGATGACAACACGTTGACCGATGTGATATCGCGAAAGGTAATCCAGAACAAAGTGAAACGTGGCTTGGAATGCTTGGTAAAAACCTCGGTGAGCTTTACCTGCGCCTTCGAGGAAAGGGACTTGATGAGCATCTGCGTCGCGTAAAGCGTCCGCGCCACTGGCAGTGCCACGGACAGCTATGAGTACAACCTCATCGTGATGGCAGATAAAAGCTTGCGTGTCAGTTCCGGATTCAACGTCGTTAAAAAAATGTATACGCTGCGGATGCTCACCAGGCGGGTGATTGCGCTCATATAATTCAGGGTCGAAAGGCAGAATCTCAAAGCGACGAGAGTAGGCTACGTCTTCATACAGTGGATAAAACCGCTGTACTTGTTTTGAGTCGAACTTCCAAGCCTCCCGGTAGCATGACAACTGTTCTACAAACACGTTTCCTATGCTCGGGTTCAGCGGAAAAGTGACCGTATCCGCAACTCCGGTTGGGGGATCCTGACCAAATTCGCAATAACTCAATGTGGCCATGAGCGCCAACTGGTAAAGGTTCAGTGCACAAAACTGATCATCAGTGGAAATAATTGGCCGTAGCGCTCGTAAAGGACGCACCTCCAAAACCGTAAATTGGTTTGGGAATAGCACCACCCCTTTGAATAAGGACTCAGGAGGACCAAACCCCAGGTCCGCCATCATCTTGAGCGCATTGCGCGTGGGCCGGTGAGCCCCAGACGACGTTGGAGGTAAGTGGGCTTTGTACCGAACCAAATCACTTACCTCCACCTGATAAAAACAGTCTGCTTTTTGCCGTGCCGGGTTACCGTCGACACATGGGCCATCGCTGCTTAGAAAAAAAGTTTGCTCCGCGCGTACTTGAAGCTCCGTAATGGGCAAAGGGTAGTCAAGCCGTTTCATAAGCGTGATATAGGGTATTTCTGTTCCCGAATAAGGCTCATCCATCATGAGAACTACCGGGCCACAATAGATACCCTCCAGCCTGGTAAAACCATCCCCATCCAGCCGCCCCCTGTATTGTTTCCCAACACTGTCCTGGAGAGTATAAAGCAGACCACCGTAGGCCTTGCCGCTCCCGGTTTCATCAACGAGCCCCAAAGACAACCAATCTCCGCGTAATGGGCAAGCGGGCATCCTGTCGTTAAAAAACTGCTGCTTCCATGCATCCTGTTTCATCAACCTTTTCCCTATCAATCACACGTTGGATAAACGCTGCATAAGCGCCCATCTGGCATTTTGAAAGTCTTGAAATCGGAAACATTGCCGCGACAAAACCCGAACAAATCCTCCTCACTTTCGCCCCTGCAGCGTTTCCAGCCACGGGCAACTTTTACCCAGTTATCACCAAAAGCGGGTTGCTCCTCTTCCGTGAACGCCAACACCATCCTCAACGTTTTCCCGGACAGTCCGTCACGGTGCACATGCCCCCCAGGCCGCGCCCTCGTGAGCTTTCCCGCAGCATCCTGTGATTTGCACCAAAGGCTTTTAATTAGGGCATGTCTGGGGCCAGCGGTACGAAATAACCATTGGCATTGCCCAGGAAGCTCTTGAACTCCCGTCTCAGGCATCAAAGGCATTCCAGGCTCCCAGCTATCGTGAAAATAGATAAGGGCATAGTCCCTTCCGATATCCGACCAACGCTGCCCCCAACTGGCATTAATTACGAAAACGAGGCTGCGCAATACGAGAGGGCAGCCATTTACCTGTTCCGTTAATGGCACCTCAAAGCTGACCCTATTGGCGACGGGTTTTCTGACAGCCTTGAATATTTTGAGCTCAGGTCGCCTACCCTTTCTTACAGGCAGTTTGCAGCGTTCACCTGATGCTGGTGCGTATGAAGCGTCACCTAACGCGTCAAACCCCGCCGGCAAATCCACCTCCAACGTAAAGCTATCCGCCGCCCTCCCCGCACACCCCGTTAGCCACAGCATCCCAACGCCAAGCAACACTTTTCCCATCCACCTACGCATTCCCAAGCCCTTCTGTGCACCACTGTTCCCGCACCCGCTCAAAATGCTGTGCAGGTGTCTCGCCCTCCAGCGGCTGCCAGCGAATGACACTGCTCCGGGTCGCCTCCTCCAGCCGGCGCACCACCAGGAATTCGAGTTGCTCAGGCGACCGCCATCGCCAGGCACGGGCCTGTTCCAGCACACCGGCCAACCAGATCCTGGGGTCGTGAAACTCCACCAGGGCCGCCAGGTCTTCACTGCGTTCGGCCAGCAGGTAGCGCAGGATATTGGCCTGGAGAATGGCCGACGCCCGGGGATTGGGCACCTGCAACCAGGGCGCGGGATCGGGCACCGGGTAAGCACCCGGCGCGGGGTTGTCGTGGCTGCACCAACGTCCCTCATGCCAATAGCACACGCTGGTCAGCGGGCCCAGGTAGACCGGCCATTGCTCTGCCGGCAGATACGCCAGGGCACGGGCCAGGGTGCGGTTGTCGTGAAAACGGTACAGGGCCTTTTCGCCTTCTGGCCCAACCAGCAGGCGCTCACGCCAATGTCGGACCACAATGGCCAGGTCATCGTTGGGCAAACTGCCCAACCACCCTCGATTAGCCTCGGGGTGTTGCAGAAGATCGACCAGCGCAGGCTCGCCTATCTGCTCCACCAGCAGGATCACCGGGCCCTTGCTCGCCAGTTCCGCTGCCGCGGTTTCAGCATAGAGCGGGCAATAGTGCGAGAGATCGCGAGCCGCCATGAGCGACTGGCAGCGCTCGTTGCTGGCTTCGAGTATCAGGCACAGGTGACACCCCGCCTGTTGCTGCTGCGCCATCCATTGATAAGGCTCGTGCTGCATCACGCGGCCCTCCCGGTGCTGGCGCATTGACCTTCGCGACAGCGCTCGCATAAGGGGCAAAAATCCGCATCCAGTTGGCCGGCCATGTCCGTGATAAGGCCCTGCACCACCGACACCTCTGGGGGGCTCGCAACAGACGAAGGGTTGGCCGACCTTGCAACGGCTGGCGAACCACCGACAGTAATGGGCCGGCTGCTGAAAATCCCGCCGGCCTGAATCTGCAAATGCTCGCCGCCCGCCTTGAAACTCAACTGGGCGCCCGCATCGATGACAAGGCTGGCCCCCGCCTTCAGGTGAATCTGTTGACCGGCTTCGATCACCATGACCTGGGCCACCTGGGTGTGGCTGTCGCCTTGCACGGCGAGGTGATCACTTGCCTTGAGCACAACGCTGCGCTCGCCCGTGATGTGGCGCTGCTCACCGCCCTCGAGACGAACCGTGCTCAAGCCTCGGATGACTTCACTGCGCTCACCGAGCACCTGCAAACGGCTGTCATGGCCCACGTGCTGCTCCAGGTCACGCTGGGCGCGCAGGTAGATCAGTTCCTCACCACGGCGATCTTCCAGGTGCAGCTCGTTACCGCCCGCGCCACCCGGGACACTGCAACTACGCAACACGCTGCGGGTCTTGTGCTGCGGCAGGGAAAAGGCCGGCATGTGCAGTGCATTGGGCAGGCAACCATTAATCACCGGCTGGTCCGGGTCTCCCTCAAGGAAGGTCACCAGCACTTCCATGCCCACTCGTGGAATCAGCATGGCGCCAAACCCGGAACCGGCCCAACCGGTTGCGACCCTCACCCAGCCGCTGCTTTTATCCTCCGACCTGTCCAGCCGATCCCAATGAAACCGCACCTTCACGCGACCATACGCGTCGCAGTGCACCTCCTCGCCCGCAGGCCCCGTAACCGTCGCCGTCTGGCTGCCATTAATGGAGGCCTTGGGATGTTTGAGGGGTGGCCGATGCACGGCACGCCAAGGGGTCGCAGTGAAACGGTTGCTATACCTCACGAAGGTATCCGTATCCCCAGCCGCTTGCTCCAGGACCTGGGGCTGATAGCCATCGTGGCGCACCGAGGTAAGCAACCAGAGGTCATTGCAGGTCGGGTCCGGATGGTCTTGCAATTCAAGAAAGTGACCACTGCGCAGCAGGGGCTGGTCACTGCTGCCCGACGCGCGCTGGCGGTCGGACTGATGCCGCTCCAGACTGCGACGCGTCAATTGCGCCCCGCGTGCACGGCGGGTGAAACCTGCCGGGTAACGGTAGTCCTCAAGGGCTGTGCCCGGTGCATCGCCGGAGGCTTCCTGCAGCCGCAGCGACGGGTGTTCGAAGTCGTGATCACGGCGCACCGTTCGCCGACTGCGGGTTTCCAGGCGTATATCGAAGCGCTGGACCCCGTTGGTTGCGGCCATCGGATCAAGGGTCGAGCAGTACCGCTGCATCGGCAGGCGCTGAAACACCGTCTGATCATCACCAAACACCAGGAAATGACCGTCGGCACGATGACGGAAGTGGTAATGGATACCCTCTTCCTCGCACAGTCGCTGAATGAAGTGCAGATCAGTCTCCCCATACTGCACGCAAAAGGGCCGAGGCGGATAAATCACCGGGCCGAGCTCGAAGGCATAGGCATCTGCAAGGATGCCGTGTTGCTCAAGCACGCTGGCGATAATCTGCGGCACGCTACGCTGCTGGAAAATCCGCTGGTCAAGGCGATGGGCCAGGCACGCCAGGCGAGGTGCGAGCGTGAGGTGGTAACGGGTGAGCCGGGCCCCCCGGCCATCACGGCCGATGGCGTAGACCAGCCCGTGCAGGCCTTGATCCGTTGCGCCCAGATCCAGATAGGCCGGCTGATGCAGCAACGCCTCCAGATCCAGGTCAGGGTTTTCGCTGACGACTTGCACCTGTATGAAATACGGTTGATCAAGACACTCACTGCCTTCGAAAGCGAGTACCTGCAAATTGGCAGTGACGCCTGGAATCATTAATTTGAAACGTGACGAAACAAACGCGTCAACCATCCGTTGTTACCCGCCCTCAATAACCCGCTGATTAAAAGCTCTCCTCGTTGATTGCCGGAATGCTGGCCGAGAAAAAGCGCCTGAACGCTCTGAAGCTTAGCGATTTCAGGAAAAAAACGGCCTTTTGAAAATAAAACAGAAGATTCGTACGGCGAGAATGGAAGTGTCCTTTACGAAATAAAAGACCCATGCCAATAAACACATAATCAACAACAGAACTTTCTTACATCAGTACTTCTCAAGATAGATATCCGACAGGGAAAAAGCCGACACTTATTGCCGTGTAAGTTGCCTATGCCTGTGGGTATGCAGTTCCGAAAAGACTGACGCTCGACAGTGTTCCATCCTCAACCTGCAAAATAAGGCCCTGATCGGTCCACGCCTGTCGCGCCTTCGCGGCGAGGTCGGCGCTGTCTGGCAGTTCCACACCCCGGCGACGCAAGTATTCCGGGCTGACAACCCCATAGATATTGCCGCGCGCATCATAGAAACGCGTCACGCTGAAAACGGCCTGAGAAATCTCATCGATCTGCTCGTCGGTTAACTGAAAAGAAGGCAACAGCGTATTACAGAACACTCACCTGCATACAGTCGACAGCCTTTGCGTGGACATATCGTAACGCTCAGCGCGCTGATCCCCAGGGAACCCGGCTCGCCCGACGAGGCCTGATGTGCAAGGATGTCACGCCGGACATCGTTCGTTAAACGCAACGCCAAGGATTATTCATGACTGCCATCCCCACTTCCGCCCCCGTGGTTCCCGGGCGGCTGGAGCAAATGTCCACCCGTATCGCTTTTTTCATCGCCGGCTTCGGCATCGCGGCCTGGGCGCCGCTGGTGCCATACGCCAAGGCACGCGCGCAACTCAACGAGGGCACGCTTGGCCTGTTGTTGTTGTGCCTGGGGGTGGGGTCGATTCTCGCGATGCCCGTGGCAGGGGTGCTGGCGTCGCGCTTTGGCTGCCGGCGCGTGTTGACCGCCGGCACGATCATGATCTGCCTGGCGCTGCCGATGCTGGCCACCGTGAGTTCGATTCCGCTGTTGATGGCGGGGTTGTTCCTGTTTGGCGCAGGGCTGGGTACCGTGGATTCGACCGTCAACCTGCAAGCGGTGATTGTTGAACGCGCCAGCGGGAAAACCATGATGTCGGGCTTCCACGGCTTGTTCAGCCTGGGCGGCATCGTGGGTGCGGCCGGGGTCTCCGGCCTGCTGGGGCTGGGCTTGTCGCCGCTGCAGGCAACCCTGGTAGTGATCGTCATCATGGTAGTGGCGCTGCTCAAGGCCGCGCCGCATTTGCTGCCCTACGGCAGTGAAAGCTCGGGGCCGGCGTTTGCCATTCCCCACGGCGTGGTGCTGTTTATCGGCTGCTTGTGTTTCATCGTCTTCCTGGCCGAAGGCGCGGTACTGGACTGGAGCGCGGTGTTCCTGAGTGACGAGCGCGGGCTGGACCCAGCGTATGCCGGCCTGGGCTACGCGGCATTCGCCCTGACCATGACCGCCGGGCGCCTGACCGGTGACATTATTGTGCGGCGCCTGGGCGCTACCCGAGTGATCGTGGGCGGTGGCACGCTGGCAGCGGCCGGTGTGTTCCTGGCAACGCTCTCCCCTGCCTGGGAAATGGCGCTGCTCGGGTACGCGCTGGTCGGCGCCGGCTGCTCCAATATCGTCCCGGTGCTCTATACCGCTGTCGGCAAGCAGAACGTGATGCCGGAACACATTGCCGTGCCCGCCATTACCACGCTGGGCTACGCAGGCATCCTGGCGGGGCCGGCAGTGATCGGGTTCATTGCCCATGGCAGCAGCGTGGCAACCGCCTTCCTGCTGATCGGAGGGTTGCTGGTGGCGGTGGCAATCAGTGGGAGGATACTGCGCGTATAAACCTCTGTATGAGCGGCTTGCTTCCTGCAACCCGCTCATGCCTCTGCGGCGCCTTCAGTTGCCCTTTTCCTTCTTGTCGTTTTCCAACCATCGATCGATGCTGTAGTTCTTCAGCCAGCCATCATTGTTACGACTTCCCGTGAGTTCGTAGCCATTGGCCTTATAGCTGTCCAGCGAGTCCAGCAAGCCGGGTCTTTCAACGATATTTTTGGCGAGGTACACCAACTGTTCGCTGTATTTCTTCTTCGGGAAACCGTTGGCGGGGTCTCGCACAACATTACCTTTACTGTCCAGTTCGTCAGGGTCCTTGCTCATTTCAACAAGCGTGTCTGTTTTTACAAATCGGTGTTTATCGAAGGGCCAGACGAAATCTTCCGATTTATCCCGCAGCTGGTCGAACATCCCCCTGAATGCGGTAACGACCTGGGCATTGGACTTACTATGGAACGGGTCCGCACTTTGAGTATTGGGGCTGGTGTTACCGGTGAGCCGATCGGAAGCGTTGGCCAGGCTTTCAGGCGTGATTTTACCGCCATCCACCAGAATCGCTTCGTTGAGCCTGGGGCGATTGAGTATCTCCCTGGCCAACATGATGGTGCGTTCGGAAACGCTGCTTTTGTGCACATCCTCACCGGCAATTTTTTGCAGCCCACTCTGGGTCAGATGGCCATCTGTCTTGAACTTATCGAGCATGGGAAAGTTACTGTTGAGGTCTGTCGCCAGCAGGTGGTCATCCGAGCTGGTATAGGGGTTTCCCACATTCGACATGCCGCCATACAAGCCTTGACCGTCGAAATGCCGACTGGCGCCATTGACCATCAAGCTGTTCGAGAAAAAACCCGAGTCCGTTGCCAGCGGCTGCTGAGTACCGATCGCCTTGTCGACGACGCTGAGTCGCGTGTAACCACCGCTGGCCGACGCAGGCTCCTGATTCGGTATGAAAGGTATTCCAGAGCCTGGATTAATCCCGTTCGTCATGTTCATTCCCACCCTATTAGATTCCATCAACTGAACCTGGAGTGCCCAGTCTTCGAACGCGCGTCGACTGTCAGCACCAGACAAGCATCGGATGTGTGGCAACCTAAAAATAATGGTTCCTATCAGCCCTGGGCATGCGCCGGGTAAAACTTGAGCGTTTGTAACCGACCAGGCTGGCCCGTCACGGCCGACGTGAAAATTTGCTCCACAGCGTTTCAAGCAATGACCACGCGGACCGGGGCGCCGGCCCGTCCTCCGCAGCGCGCGAGCCCCTGTCGAAATCCTCGGTCGTAGGCGCCTTGAAACTGAACTTCGGCGAAGACGTGAGGTTGAGCCCCTTTGCCTGGGATTTGCCTGGGCTTGGTGCCGAAGTTGCCGGAGCAGGCAGGCTTGCAACAGCGTACTGGGAGTGAGACTGGCGAGGTTCAAATGATGTCGAATTCATAGGCCATTACCTGTTCCAGTAGACGAAGGCATCCAGGGGCAGGACCCATGGATGCTCTGTTCGTGGTAAATCCTTGCAAATGGTTCCCGCATCGCCGACAGGCGATAGCGCGGCCGGACATCCACCAGCCGATGCAACACAGTGGGGCCAGGTCTCAGCGCAGCAGCCGATACAGATCGTCTCGGGTGATCTTGCCGTCGCGCAGGAACCCGAAAACGTTGTCCATCGAGCCCTTGAGCTCCGAACGATTCATGATTTCCCTCGACAGTTGGGTGATGCTGTCGGTTGGCCCATGACCATAAAGCGGGCGCGAGGCGTACTTTGCAAACGTATTGACATCGATGGCGTTTCTGTCGGCGCTCCACCACGGCCCTTTCAACGCGTTGAAGTTATTCAACACATTCTGGGCAAGTTGCTTGTCGTCCTGAAGCTTCAGTGGATTGGACGAAAGAATGAATTTACTGATGTCGTCCTTGGAAAAGGACTGATCCAAAGCACCGGTTCCGCTATTTCGATCCAGGGCTTGCGTCAGGCCCGGGCGCTTGAGCACCTCCCTGGCCAGTCTGATATTCGAATCGCGCTCCGGGTTACCGGTCAGGGGCCGACCTGCCAGGTTATTGAGATGCTCAGGCGTAACGGTCGGGGCGTACCAGGGTTTGAAGGCGTTGTATTTATTCAACAGCCCCTGAGCCAGCACCTCGTTGCTCTGCTTGCCGTAGTAAGGGTCCGGCAGCGTGGGGTTGGGCCGTGGAGGCGGGCCTGGATTGAAGGCGGATTTCGAAGACTGCGTTGCGCTATCGAAAACCGGGCCGGACTGACTCGCCGATGGCTCGAAACTCGGGCCGGTCGCGCCTGCTGCCTTGGCCGCCGGGCTGGCCTGCGCGCCTGCAGAGGGCTGCGCAAAGTTGTCCGTTGATGGGGTGTACGCTTGATTGGATGCGGATACCGACATGTGGTGCTCCAGTTCTGATTTAGGGCGGTGCCTTGCTGCTGCAGCCGTGCCAGCGATCAATAAACCGTGGCGCAGGTCTGCACCAGCAGGCATTTGCTGTGTGGCAAAGCCATGGCATTGGGTTCCTCGACGTGTTGAAAACTTCTGAATGCGGGTAGGAAGGTGGTCGTGACAGATGAAGAGCGAACCGCGAAATGTTCCCCATCCGAATGGGCGACGCGTACGCGGCGCTGTGAGGGAATGCCTGGGAAATCAGGGGCGATTCAACGTTCGATCGCTTTACTCACCCAAGACAAAACGCTGTTCAATCACATTTCTGGAGTCCAGCCCTACCTGTACGATAAATTCACCAGGCTCGGCGACGTGGCGCAACTGAGCGTCATAGAACTTCAACGCTTCTTCGTTCAGCCAAAAATCAACGACTTTTCGCTCACCCGCCTTAAGCATGACTTTTTCAAACCCCTTCAGCTCTTTGACCGGTCGACTGACCGAAGCCACCACATCGCGCACGTATAACTGCACCACCGTTTCACCCGATCGTGTACCGGTATTGGTCAGCGCAACGCTGACTTTCAGTGGCTGACCGCGCGGCAATACGGTGCTCGCCAATTGCAGATTCGACAGGTTGAAATCGGTGTAGCTCAAACCGTAACCAAAGGGAAAGAGCGGCCCCGCCTCTTCGTCGATATATTGCGTGGTGTACTTGTAGGGCGCAGCCGGGTTGTAGGGCCGCCCGGTGCTCAAGTGGTTGTAATACACCGGGACCTGGCCGACGGAGCGAGGGAAGCTCATCGGCAGCTTACCCGCAGGGTTGTAGTCACCGAATAACACATCAGCCACGGCATTGCCGCCCTCGGTGCCGCTGTACCAGGTTTCCAGCAGCGCATCGGCTTGCTGGTGTTCGGTTGTGAGGTCCAACGGGCGGCCATTCACCAGGACAATCACCAGGGGTTTGCCCAAGGCTTTCAGCTCCCGGAGCAGTTGTTTCTGGCTGTCGGGCAAGTCGATTCGCGCGCGACTGCTTCCCTCGTCATTGAAGCTCCAGGGCTCGCCCACCACCGCCACCGTGACGTCAGCCCGACGGGCAATCGCCACGGCTTCAGCCAGCAGCGCATCCGGTGCCCGCGCATCCCTGTTCAACGGCGTGCGGTAGCGCTGCATGCGGGCGATCAACCCGCTATCGTCGCTGACGTTGGCGCCCCTGGCATAGAGCAGGGTTGCCTTGCCTGCCACGGCGCGGGCTATGCCGTCATGGATACTGACCACTCGTTGCGCGCCGCAATCACCGCAATAGCTGCCCAACAGGTCCCGCTGGCTCTTTGCCAGGGGGCCCACCACGGCGAGGGTGCCGTGCTTGCTCAGCGGCAGGGTGTGTCGAGCGTTTTTCAATAGCACGAAGGTTTTGCGCGCAATGTCGCGGGCGGCCTCACGTTGCAGTCGCGATTCGATCGGTGCCGACGGCGCGCGCCGCAACTTGCGATATGGATCGTCGAATAATCCCAGTGCATATTTCATCTCCAGGACTCGGCGTACCGACGCGTCCAGGTCCTCCACCTTCACCGCACCCGACCTGACGGCTGCCGGCAGTTCGTCGACGTAGGCACTGTCACATAACGCCATGTCAACACCGGAGCGTAATGCCAGGCCTGCAGCCTCCGCCGGCCGGGCCGCCACGGCGTGGTCGACCAATTGGCCAATCGCGGCGCAGTCGCCCAGCGTCACGCCTTCAAACCCCCACTCTTGACGCAGTACCTGCTTGATCAGCCAGGGGTTGGCCATCGCCGGGACGCCCCCTACGGCATTGAAAGCAATCATCACCCCGCCCGCGCCCGCCTCCACGGCGGCGCGATAGGGCGCGAAATAATACTGGTACATGCTGGCCGTGCTCATCTCGACACTGTTGTAATCCCGACCGCCCTCCACCGCGCCATAGAGGGCGAAATGCTTGACGACCGACATCACGCTGTCGGCGCCGTGAAGGTCCGTGCCCTGATAGCTTTTCACCAGGGTTTCGGCGATGCGCGAGGCCAGGAAAGGGTCTTCGCCATAGCCCTCTGAAACCCTGCCCCACCGAGGGTCACGGGCGATGTCCACCGCAGGGCTGAACGTCAGATTGATGCCCGCTGCGCTGGCCTCCCGGGCACTGACTTTCCCCACGGTAGCGATCGCCGACATATCCCAACTCGCGGCAAGCGCCAGGCTTACCGGAAAGATCGTATGCAGGCCATGCACGACGTCCTGCACGACGAACAACGGTATCTTCAGGCGGCTGCGCTCCACCGCCTGGCGCTGCAACGCCACGCCCACCTGCCAGGATGGCATGCCACCCAGCCCGCTGGCCGAGCCATTGGCGATCAGTTCAAGTGTCTCGGGCGCCGCTTTATCCGCATCGACACCGACACCGACGATATTCAGTTGGCCAGCTTTCTCTTCCAGCGTCATTTGCGCCAGCAGTTGATCGATGAAAACCTCTTTTCCAGCGCTGGCCTGCGCGGTCGCCAGCAGGCAACAAGAGCCTGCCAGCACCCCTACCCACCACCTTGTGTCCATGGTATCCATCCCAGGGCAATCCAACACGCGTAGTGTTCAACTGAGGATGGAGAGGCGTCTACTGTCAGAAATCACAGTTCCATTGGTTGTTCCCCGTCGTCCCGCGCAGCGACATTGCTGAACTTCCATTGCCCCGCATCAGTCAGCACAAGGGACTCTCATTAAACAGCGGGTGGGTGATGCAGATTTCCTTGCAGCAACAAGTGGCGCTGGTCACCGGCGCCAGTTCCGGTATCGGCGCAGGCGCCGCCAAGGCGCTGGCCGAAGCCGGAGCAGCCGTGGTGCTTAACTACAATTCCCAGGCGGCACCGGCGGAGGCGCTGGCGGCGCAGATCAATGCCAATGGCGGCCAAGCCATTGCTCTTGCTGGCGATGTGTCGAAAGAAGCCGACGTCGAACGCCTGTTCGCCCAGACCCTCGACGCCTTCGGCCACCTGGATATTCTCGTCGCCAACTCCGGCCTGCAAAAAGACGCCAACCTGGTCGATATGAGCCTTGAGGACTGGAACACCGTGATCGGCGTCAACCTCACCGGCCAATTTCTCTGCGCGCGCGCCGCCGTGCGGATTTTCAACCGCCAGGGCGTGCGTGAGGGCGTGTCCCGCGCCGCCGGCAAGATCATCCACATGAGCTCGGTCCACCAGGTAATTCCCTGGGCCGGGCACGTGAATTACGCAGCGTCCAAGGGCGGTGTGGAGATGCTGATGCGCACCCTCGCCCAGGAAGTCAGCGAGCAGCGCATTCGCATCAACGGGATTGCGCCGGGGGCCATTCGCACGGCGATCAATCGTGCAGCCACCGAAGGCGCCGCCGAACAGGAGCTGCTCAAGTTGATTCCCTATGGCCGCGTCGGCGATGTGCAAGATGTGGCGAATGCGGTGGTGTGGCTGGCCAGCGACGCGTCCGATTACGTGGTCGGCAGCACGCTGTTCATCGATGGCGGCATGAGCCTTTATCCGGAGTTTCGTGGCAATGGTTGATTTGAAAAACGAACCACAAAGTGCCATCGATGCCCACGGCATCATCGGCGACATGCGCAGCGCAGCCTTGGTGAATGACCGGGGCAGTATCGACTTTTTCTGCTGGCCGGAATTCGACAGCCCGTCGATCTTCTGCGCGTTGCTCGACAGCCCCGAAGCCGGCACCTTCCAGCTCACCCCGGACCTGCCCAATGCACGCCGCGAGCAGATCTACCTGCCCGACACCAATGTGCTGCAAACCCGTTGGCTGAGCGATGCGGCGGTGGTGGAAATCACCGATTTGCTGGCCGTCTCCGAAGAGGTCGATGACCTCCCATTATTGATCCGCCGCGTGCGGGTGGTCAGCGGCACGGCGACCTTTCATCTGCGCTGCGCCGTGCGCCATGACTATGCCCGCGCCAAGACCCACGCCAAGGCGGTCGATCAAGGCGTGTTGTTCAACGCCGACGGTCAGCCCGGACTGCGGCTGGCGGGCAGCCACCCATTGACCCTCGATGATCATGTGGCCACGGCCAGCTTCACCCTGGCCCAGGACGAGAACGCTGAATTCGTCCTCGGCGGCCAGGACGATCCCCGCGTGACGAACGCCTGCACCGACCTCTACCTGGAACGCACCTTGAAGTTCTGGCGCAGTTGGATCAGTCAATCGAACTACCGCGGACGCTGGCGTGAAATGGTCAACCGCTCGGCCCTCGCGCTGAAGTTGCTGACCTCGCGCAAACACGGCGCAATCATCGCCGCAGCGACCTTCGGCCTGCCCGAGACGCCCGGCGGCGAGCGCAATTGGGACTACCGCTATACCTGGATCCGCGACGCTTCGTTTACCGTCTACGCGTTCATGCGCCTGGGTTTTGTCGAGGAAGCCAACGCCTACATGCGCTGGCTCAAGGGGCGGGTCAGCGACTGCTGCGGCCAGCCGACCAAAATCAACATCCTGTACGGCATCGATGGCCGCCAGGAGTTGCCGGAAACCACCCTGGATCACCTCAGCGGCCATGGTGGCGCGCAGCCGGTGCGCGTGGGCAATGAGGCGTTCGACCAGGTGCAGCTGGATATCTACGGCGAACTGATGGACGCGGTGTACCTGGTCAATAAATACGGCGAGGCCATCTCCCACGAAGGCTGGAAGCACACCGTGGAAGTGGTCGATCAAGTCTGCGAAATCTGGAACCGGCAAGACGTCGGCATCTGGGAAATGCGTGGCGAGCAGCATCACTTCCTGCACTCGCGCCTGATGTGCTGGGTGGCCGTGGACCGCGCCATCCGCCTGGCCTCCAAGCGCTCGTTACCGGCACCCTTCGCGCGTTGGGACCAGACCCGCCAGGCGATCTATGCCGATATCTGGAGCAACTTCTGGAACGAAGAGCGTGGGCATTTCGTGCAGCACATCGGCAGTACCGCCCTCGACGGCTCGATGCTGTTGATGCCGCTGGTGCGCTTCGTTGCCGCCACCGATCCACGCTGGCTGTCGACCCTGGAGGCGATCCAGAAAAGCCTGGTCCGCGATGGCATGGTCTATCGTTACCGCAACGACGACAGCCAGATCGATGGGTTGCAAGGCACGGAAGGCGCGTTTGCCGCATGTTCGTTCTGGTACGTCGAATGCCTGGCCCGCGCCGGCCAGGTGGAAAAAGCCCATCTGGAGTTCGAGCAACTGCTGCGCTACGCCAACCCGCTGGGGCTTTACGCTGAAGAGTTCGACAGCCAGGCCCGGCACCTGGGGAACACGCCCCAGGCATTGAGCCATTTGGCGCTGATCAGTGCGGCGACGTTTCTGGACCGTAAACTCAGTGGTGCGAAAACGGTATGGCAACCCTGATTTTCCCCCTGCTCAGGAGCCGATCATGACCACCCTTGCCCCGTTGCTCTACGTGCGCACGTCCATGCTCGATGTTGCCTATGAAACCCACGGCCCGCTCGACGGTGAGCCGGTGATCCTGCTGCACGGTTTCCCCTACGACCCTCGCGGCTACGACGAGATCGCGCCGGGCCTGGCCGAACAGGGTTATCGCGTGTTGGTGCCCTACCTGCGCGGTTATGGCCCGACGCGGTTTATCAACGAACAGGTCATGCGTTCCGGTCAGCAGGCGGCGCTGGGCAAGGACTTGCTGGACTTCATGGATGCGCTGTCCATCCCCTGCGCCGCCCTGGCCGGTTATGACTGGGGCGGGCGGGCCGCGTGTATCGTCGCGGCGCTGTGGCCGGAACGGGTGCGCGGGTTGGTGACCGGCGATGGCTACAACATCCAGGACATCGCCCAGTCACTCAAGCCGCGAGCACCTGAGACAGAACACCGCCTGTGGTACCAGTATTACTTTCACACCCAGCGCGGCGTGGATGGCCTGACCGCCAACCGGCGGGAACTGTGCGAGCTGTTGTGGTCGTTGTGGTCGCCGTCCTGGACACGCGGGCCGAGCCTGTACGGGCAGACCGCGCCATCGTTCGACAACCCGGACTTTGTCGAGGTGGTGATCCATTCCTACCGCCATCGCTTCCAGTACGCGCCGGGCGACCCGGCGCTGGCGTTCATCGAGCAGGCACTGGCGCAACAACCGCCGATTACGGTGCCGAGCATTTCGCTGTGCGGTGCCGATGACGGCGTGGGGCCGCCACCTGCGCAAGACGACGATATCGAGCATTTCAGCGGTTTTTATCGACGGCACGTGCTGCCCGGCGTGGGCCACAATATTCCCCAGGAAGCGCCACAGGCCACCCTGGCCGCGCTGCTGGAATTGCTACAGCGGTGAAAATCGCTCGCGGTAGGCCTGGGGCGTCACCGACAGGGCCCGCAGGAAGCTGCGCCGCAGGGTCTCTTCACAGCCAAACCCGCACTGCACGGCGATGCGCTTGATCGAGGTGCTGCTGTCGGCCAATTGCCGACGCGCACTTTCAACACGCAGCAGCTCCACCGCCCGCGCCGGGGTCTGGCCGGTTTCGGCGCGGTAGTGGCGCACAAAGCTGCGCTCGCTCATGCCGGCCTGAGCGGCCAGGGTGGCAATACTCAAATCCAACGTGAGATTTTCGCCGATCCAGGCATGCAACTCGGCAAAGCGGCTGTCGCTCTGTTGCAGGGATAACGTCACGCTGAATTGCGACTGCCCGCCGGGACGTTTGAGAAACACCACCAGGTGCCGCGCCACTTCCAGGGCGACCGCGCGCCCCAGGTCCTCCTCCACCAGGGCCAGGCACAGATCGATACCGGCGGTCACGCCGGCCGAGGTCCACAGCGCGCCTTGCCGGATAAAAATCGGATTGGACTCCACCGTCAGTGCGGGAAACTTGCGCGCCAGTTCTTCACAGCGCGTCCAGTGAGTGGCCACGCGGCAACCGTCGAGCAAGCCACTGGCGGCCAGCAGAAACGCGCCGGTGCAGACCGAGGCCATGCGCCGGGTGTGCCGCGACTTTTCCCGCACCCAGTGCACCAGCGCCGGGTCTTCGGCGGCGCCGTACACGCCCCAGCCGCCGGCGATCACCAGCGTGTCGCACGCCTGATCGACGGCGGGCAGCGGATCGGCCAACAGCGCCAGGCCCGCAGACGTCACCACCGGTTTGGCCTGGTCAGCGATCACATTCACCGCATAGGGCAACGGCAGACCGCGCTGGCGGGCCAGGTCATTAGCCGACGCAAACACCTGCAAAGGCCCGGTGACGTCGAGTACCTGGGCATTATCGAAAGCGAGGACATGAATGACTCTGGGCATAGTTTGGCGAGATCTGTGGGCTTAATGGCGTATGCGCCAAAGCCTAGGCCTCTACAGTGAAGTCGTCCACCCTCTTTATCGGAGCGTCATCCATGACCTTGCACATCGGCTTTCTGCTATTTCCCGGCATCCAGCAACTGGACCTGACCGGCCCCTACGACGTGCTCGGCTCACTGCCGGACGTGAAGCTGCATTTGGTGTGGCAGGACCTGGCACCGGTCATCTCCAGCACCGGCCTGGTGTTTACGCCGACCATGACCTACGCCGACTGCCCGAAACTCGACGTACTGTGCGTACCCGGCGGCTCGGGTGTGGGCGCACTGATGGAAGACCCCGGCACCCTGGACTTCCTCAAGGCCCAGGCACAAACCGTGCGCTACATGACCTCGGTGTGCACCGGCTCGCTGGTACTGGGCGCGGCGGGTTTGCTGCGCGGCCGCAAGGCCACCACCCACTGGGCCTACCACGACCTGCTTGCGCCACTGGGCGCCATCCCCGTGCAAGCGCGCGTGGTGCGCGACGGCAACCTGTTTACCGGGGGCGGAATCACCGCCGGCATCGACTTTGCGCTGACCCTGGCGGCAGAGTTGTACAGCGAAGCGGCGGCGCAACTGGTGCAATTGCAAATCGAATATGCACCGGCCCCACCGTTCGACTCGGGCCGCCCGGATACAGCGCCCACGCACGTACTGGAAGAAGCCAACAAGCGCACGGCAGAATCGCGCAGAGTGCGTGCAGAGATTGTCGCGCGGGCGGCTGCGCGCCTGGGTTGAGCTGGCAGCCGAGCTCCCACTGGCGCATAAATGACCAAATGTGGGAGGGGGCTTGCTCCCGATGGTGGTAGGTCAGTTGATATATCCGCTGCTGACACTCCGCCATCGGGGGCAAGCCCCCTCCCACAGTGTCCGCATTCCAATGCCTGGATTCGGCGGCGGTGGTTGAGATGCATGGCTGACGGCGTTCAACGGTGGGGAAGAAATGTGGGAGGGGGCTTGCCCCCGATGGTGGTGGGTCAGCTGATACATCCGCTGCTGACACTCCGTCATCGGGGGCAAGCCCCCTCCCACAGTGTCCGCATTCCAATGCCTGGATTCGGCGGCGGTGGTTGAGATGCATGGCTGACGGCGTTCAACGGTGGGGAAGAAATGTGGGAGGGGGCTTGCCCCCGATGGCGGTGGGTCAGTTGATACATCCGCTGCTGACACTCCGTCATCGGGCAAGCCCCCTCCCACAGTGTCCGTGTTTCAGTGCCTGGATTCGGCGGTGCCGGTTGAGATGCATGGCTGACGGCGTTCAACGGTGGGGGAGAAATGTGGGAGGGGGCTTGCCCCCGATGGCGGTGGATCAGCTGATACATCCGCTGCTGACACTCCGTCATCGGGGGCAAGCTGAACTGGTCTAGTAATTCCGGACATTCTTTTCGGTTCTCACACTGCGAGCTTTTCCGCCGCTATCGGTGAGTGGTAGCCGTTGTAGCTGTGGCGCCTTACGCTGTTGTAGCGCGCCACATATCGGTTGATATCTGCCCGAGCCTCGTGCTCTGAACTGTAACCGCCCTCAGGCACCCATTCCGACTTTAAGCTGCCAAAAAAACGCTCCATTGGGGCGTTATCCCAGCACTGACCTTTGCGACTCATGCTTTGCTTCAACTCGTGTACCTGCAGTTCAGCCCTGAATTTATGACTCGTGTACTGGCAGCCCTGGTCGGAATGAAACAGCACGCCTTTGGGTCGCCCTCTCAACTCAATAGCCATGCGCAGTGACTCGCTTGCCAGCGTCGCATCGGCGAGCAGTGAATACGACCATCCCACCACTCGGCGCGCGAACAAATCCAACACCACCGAAAAGTAGAGCCATCGCTTGCCGAGCTGGATATAGGTGATGTCCGCACACCAGACCTTGTTGATGTCAGCGACATAAAACTCACGCTCCAGCTCATGCTCAGCCACCAAAGACTCAGCGCCTGACGACTTGTACTTATGTGGCCGGCGTTGTCGGCTAGCAATTCCAGCCTCTTTCATCAAGCTACGAGCCATGTAGCGCCCCACCTGATGGCCTGCACCTCGTAGGTCTTCAGAAAGAGTTCGTGCCCCAGCCGATCCTCTGGACGCCTTGTGATACTTAATCAGAACAACCTTAAGCGCTTCGCGCTCAAGATCGATTTTTCCCTGACGCTGACGCCAGGCGTAGTAGCTGCTGCGGTTGACTTCAAAAACACGACAGCAATCTGTAATGCCGTACTGTTCGCCTAGCTCGCTGATCAGAGGGAATGATCTTTGGAGTCCAAAAGCAGGAGAACACTGGCCTTTTTTAGGATTTCGATATCCCGGTCTTTTTGCCTGAGCAGGGCCTGGAGTTCTTGAATTTTCTTCTGTTCGGCAGTAATTGCCTTGGTGCCCGTCATCGTCGATCCGGCGCGCTCTTTACGCACCTGTTCGACCCAGCGGCGCAACGCCGTAGGGCCAATATCCAAACTGGCGCAAACTTCGGGAACAGACATATTTTGATCAAGCACCATGCTTGCAGCGTTGAGTTTGACCTCACTGGAATAGGACTTTCGCATCATCTATACACCTCAGGTCTGGGCGCCATCATAGCGCCCTATTGATGTGTCCAAATTCATTAGACCAGTTCAA
>NZ_CVTN01000042.1:0-135187 GCF_900004915.1 Pseudomonas sp. 31 R 17 | reverse complement strand
GCGCGACGAGCAGCTATGGCTGGCGCTGCCGGCCTGCTCCCTGGATCTGCGCAGCCTTGAGCAACTGCGCCGTGAGCTGCTGGGGCAGGGCGCGGCACTGGAGGCCGAGCCGATGCAGTACAGCGACTACGCCGAGTGGATCGCCGGCCTGCAACTGGACGAGGACGCCGAGCAGGGCGTGCAGTTCTGGCGCAACCTGGCCCTGCAGGAGGTGCCGGGGCTGCGCCTGATCGAACGCTATGGCATGGCCAGCGGTGCCCGTGGCTGCGTGCAGCAGGCGCTCGAACCTGCACTGTGCAGTGCCGTGCAGGCAGTGGCCGCGGGCGAGGGGTTGGCCATCGAGCCTCTCGCCCTGGCAGCCTGGGGCGCCTTGCTCGGCCGCCTGAACGGTCAGCGTCATGCGCAGTTGGGCCTGCAGCACGACCCGCGTGACGACTATGAGGAACTGCAGGGCGCCTACGGGCTGTTCGAGCAAACGCTGCCCATGCAGGTGCATGTGTCCGAGCACGCCAGTTGGGTCAGCCTGGCCCGGCAATTGGCCCGGCAACTGGAAAGCGCCGTGCTCTGGCAGGAGTACCTCGGCCAGGCCGAGCTGCTGCCGGAGTGGCGCGCCAGCTACCAGGCCGGGCTGCGCGTGCAGCATCTGGCCGAGGTACAGGCTTTGCAGGCCTTGTCCTTCGACACACCGGTGGAACTGCAACTGCACTGGCTGCTGGATGAATCCGGCCAGGGCCAGCTGGCGCTGGTGTACGACACCGGGTTGTATCGCCGTGAGCAGATGCAGCTCTTGCTGCGCCGTTACGTGCACTGGATCGGCCAACTGCTGCAGGCGCCGCAAGCGCCGCTGGACGGCCTGGATGCCTTGCTGACGGAGGAGGCGCAGCCCACAGTGACGGGCGAGGAACTGCCGGCGGACGTCGATATCGTCGAGCGATTCCGTGCCCATGCGCGCCACCAGCCGCACAGCCCGGCGCTGCGCGATGGCCCGCAGCTGTTGTCCTATGCCGACGTGGATGCGCTGAGCGAACGGGTGGCCGCTAGCTTGCAGCAGGCCGGCGCCGGCCCTGACCAGGTGGTGGCGCTGCTGCTGCCGCGTGGCGCGCAGATGCTGGTCGCCATGCTGGCCTGCTTCAAGGCGGGCGCGGCCTATCTGCCGCTGGACCCGACGCTGCCACCGCTGCGCCTGGCCAGCATTCTCGAGGATGCCAAACCTGCTGTTGTGCTGCACCTGGATGAGTCGAGCCTGGTCTGCGACGTGCCCGGCCTGGCCTGGTCGAAGGCCAGCAGCGCTGCACCACTCGCTGCGCCTGTGGCCAGCGCGCCGCAGCACCTGGCCTATGTGCTCTACACCTCGGGCACCAGCGGCAAGCCCAAGGGCGTGCAGATCGAGCAGGGACAGCTACGCCACTACGCGAGCCGGATCACTCACGCGCTGGATCTGCCGGCAGGTGCTCACTACGGGCTGGTGTCGTCGTTGCTCGCCGACCTGGGCAATACCGTGCTGTACCCGGCCTGGCTGCAGGGCGGCTGCGTGCACCTGCTGAGCCAGGCCAGCGTCACCGATGCGCAGGCCTTCGCCGAGGAACTGCGCGAGTATCCGCTGGATGTGTTGAAGATCGTTCCATCGCACCTTGAGGCATTGATCGGCGAGCATCCGCCGGAGGGTGTGCTGCCGCGTCAGGTGCTGGTGCTTGGCGGCGAAGCGGTGGGCGAGAGCCTGCTGGCGCGGCTGGCACAGGCAGGGTCCGGTTGCCGCCTGTACAACCACTACGGGCCGAGCGAAACCACGGTCGGCGTGCTCTGGCGGGCCATCGACAGCGAGCAGGGGGTAAGCGGCACGGCCTTGAACCAGGTGCTCGGCAACAACCGCATCTATCTGCTCGATGAACAACAGCGCGCCGTGCCTTCCGGGCAGGCGGGCGAGTTGTGCGTGGCCGGTGCCAGTGTCGGCCGCGGCTACCTGGGGGATGTCGGCAGTTCGGCATTCGGCCAAGACCTGCGGTCCGGCGCGCGCCTGTATCGCACCGGTGATCTGGCGTTGCGCCAGGCCGATGGCGCCTTGCGCATTCTCGGGCGCAATGATCAGCAGGTGAAGATTCGCGGTTTTCGTCTGGAGTTGGCGGAGGTCGAACAGGCGTTGCGCGGCCTGCCGGGTGTGCAGCAGGCGGCGGTGCTGCTTGATGGTGAGCGCCTGTTGGCCTTCGTCGTGGAGGAGCCAGGGCAGGGCAGGGCCGCGAACCTGCTGCGCGACGACTTGGCCCAACAACTGCCGGACTACATGCTGCCCGCCGGCATCTTCGCCCTGAAAACCCTGCCGCTGAACAGCAATGGCAAACTCGATCGCCAGGCGCTGCTGGAGCGTGCCCGGCAGCGCCTGCAAGGTGCGCGGGTGGCCCCGGTCGGCGAACTGGAAAGCGCCGTGCTGGAAATCTGGTGCCGCGTGCTGGGTGTCGAGGATCTCGGCGTGACCGACAACTTCTTCGCTACGGGCGGGCATTCCCTGGCGGCGATCAAGGTGGTGGCACTGATTCGCGAGCAACTGGGGCTCAATCCGCCAACTAATCTGCTGTTCGAACGGCAGACCGTGCGCGAACTGGTGCAGAGCCTCGATCAGGGCGCGAGTAGCGAGGGCTGGCAGGTGCTGAACGATGTGGCCGGTGAGGCGCCCGCCTTGCTCCTGGTCCATGGCGCGGAGGGCCACCTGAAAGACTACCGACCGTTGGTGGAGCACCTTGGCGAAACCCAGGCCGTTTATGGCCTGGCGGCATTTGACGAGGGGTGGGAAAGCAAGGATCTGGGCAGCCTGCTGCAGCGCTATGTGCAGAGCATTCCCGAGTCGCTCAAGCAGCGGCCGCTGGTGGTGCTGGGCTGGTGCCTGGCTTCGCGCCTGGCACTGCTGTTGATTGCGCACCTGCAATCAGCCGGCTTCACCATCAAGGCCTTGGCGACGGTGGATCATGATCCGCAGCGCAGCCTTGCAGGCGACGGCGACGAGGGTGGCCAGTTGCTCGCCGACCTGGTGTTCCTGTGTCGCACCCGTTCGCGGCCGCTTGGCGATACGTTGCGCGAGCGTCTGGCCCGGCAACTGGCCAATTGCGATTATGCCGAGGGCGTGACCCGCATGCTGGCCGACGCCGAGGTGCGTGAGCATCTGCAATCACACGGCGCTGATGCCGAGTTGCAGGCCGTGATGGTGCGCTACCGGGCGATCAAGACGCGCCTGTACGAACAGGCCTTACCGGTGGTCGACGTGCCCATCTGGTTGTGGCGCAGCAATGCCCACGGTGATCTGCGTACACCCTGGCAGGCGCACACGCGCAAGGCGCTGCATTATCGGAGCCTTGATGTCGGCCATCATGCGATCGTTGCCGAGCCGCGCCTGAGTACGGATCTGTTGTCCTTGCTGGCGCCAAGCATTGCGCCGCAACACCCCGCCGAGAAGGTGTCGAACTGATGATGTTATTGAAGGAACTGCTGCATGATGCGCGCTGGCGCATTTTCCTGGCGGTGCTGTGCAGTGCCTTGAGTGCGGCCAGCAGCATTGGCCTGATCGGCTATATCAACCGCAGCCTGGAAAAGGGGCTGGATGATCTGAGCCAGGCGCTGGCGCTGTTCGCCGGCCTGCTGTTGCTGCTGTTCGTCAGCGGCACCCTGGCCCAGTGGCTGCTGGTGCAGATTGGCCATCGCCTGGTCTATCAGTTGCGCCTGCGCCTGGTGGGCAAGGTGCTGGGCACCGCCCTGGAGCGCATCGAGCGACTGGGCAGCTCGCGCATCTTCAATGCGCTGACCAAGGACGTGACCACCGTGGCCACGGCCTTCAAACAATTGCCGATCTCGCTGTACAACGGCTTGCTGCTGCTGGTTGGCCTGGCTTACATGGCCTGGCTGAGCCTGCCCTTTTTCGCCCTGACCCTGGTGGTGATCGCCTTCGGCGTGCTGCTCGACGTGCTGCTCGGGCGCAAGGTCAAGCGCCTGATGCAGCAGGTGCGGCAGCAGGACGACCGGTTGACCGAGCAGTTCGAGGCGACTATCAACGGCCGCTGCGAACTGGCCTTGAGCCGGGAACGTCGGCAGATGTTGTACAACCAGCGCCTGGAGCCGATCGCGCAGGCCTCGCTGCAGGCCTCGGTACGCGCCGATACCCTGTGGGCGATCAACCTGAACTGGACGTCGCTGCTGGTGTTCGTGCTGATCGGTACGCTGTTCTTCCTCGGTCAGGGCCTCGGGCTGCTGAGCCAGGAGGTGGTGGTGGGCTACGTGTTGGCGATCATGTTCCTGCGTACGCCGATCTCGATGATCCTCGATGCCGTCCCGGCGGTGATCCGCGGCCATGTGGCCTTGCAGGCCATCGATGACCTGGCCCTGGGCGAGACGGTGCACTTCACCATGCCGCCCAAGGCCGCCGAGCCTTTCCGTGAGTTGCGCCTGAGCAACGTGCAATACCGCTACCCCGGGCAGAGCGACGAATTCGCCTTCCAGCTGGGCCCCATCGATCTGCACGTTCGCCGTGGCGAACTGATCTTTATCGTCGGCGGCAATGGCAGCGGCAAGTCGACCCTGGCCAAATTGCTGACCGGGCTCTACCAGCCCAGCGAGGGTACGGTCGCGCTCAATGGCGTGACACTGGATGTCTCGAACAGCGAGTGGCACCGCGAGCATTTCGCGGCGATCTTCGCCGACTTCTATCTGTTCGCCGATGTGCTCGGTGAGAACGGCCAGCTCGATGGTCTGGAGGAGCGGGTCGATCACTATCTGCAACGCCTGGGGCTGGCGCACAAGGTGCAGTTCGTCGATGGGCGCCTGTCCACCACGGCCCTTTCACAGGGGCAGCGCAAGCGCCTGGCCCTGCTGTTGCTGATGATGGAGGGTCGCGAGGTGCTGCTGCTCGACGAATGGGCGGCGGACCAGGACCCGGTGTTCCGCCATGTGTTCTACCACGAGCTGCTGCCCGAGTTGCAGGCGGCCGGGAAAACGGTCATCGCCATCACCCACGACGACCGCTACTTCGACGTGGCCGATCGCATCTACCGGCTTGATTACGGCCAGTTGGTGGACTATGACCACAGCAGCGAGAACCCTTTCCAATTGGTCAGGTAGCCGCTTGCAGCGGCTTACTCGGGTGTTTTGTCGCGGTCGAGTGGGCAGCTGCTGCAATAGCCGATGCCGGGCAGGCGGTAGCGAATGCAGCAAATACGGCGTAACCGCTGCGGTTCGTCAGCGCCGACGTCCTTGTAGTACACCGGGGCGAACAGCGGGTTGCGCCGGCCGTCGGGGCGCAGGCGGCTTTCCAGCACGGTTCTGGCCGGGGCTGCGCAATCGGACGTTGCCAATCGATGCAGTTCGACTTGGGTAGTGGCGAATTCGAAGAGGTTGCCGGCGTTGCTCCAGAACAGTCGTGGGGAGGCTTTCGAGACGCTGGCCATTACCTCGATCACCGGTTTCAGATGCCGCTCGATCAAGGCGTCGAAGCGCGCGAAGGGCGTGCAGGGTGGCAGAACGCTGCCTTCATGGGGCAGGTGCAGGCCAAGCGGCTTTCCCGCTGCCGAGAGGGTGACGCCGACATCGCTCAGGGCGATAGGCAACTCGCGCTGCAAGAGCAAGCTGGCCGCCACGGCGGGTGCTATGAAGCAGAAATACCATTTCGACCAGATAGAGGTCAGCGCTATGAAATCGTCGCTGCCATGGCGGGCTGCCAGTTCACCAATGAACTCGGCGAAATAGTCCTGCTGAAACAGTTGCGAGCCGGCAATTGCCGGCTGTTGATCACCGGCCAGTTGCAGGTTTTCGCCATAGTCCGCCAGCGGGCCGCTGAACAGCGGGGCGAGGCTGGCGATCATCCTCGCGGCCCAGTGTCACCGTCAGGCGGCATTGCGCAATACGTGTTCAGGGAGGTTGTGGGTCGAGGCATAGTCAGTCGCTTGCTGTTGAGACTCGTTATCACTGGTGGCGATCAGTATAAACAAACCGTGGGCATGCAGGCGAACTCTGTCTGTGGCAGCGGGGGCCTGTGACAGCAGGGTGTGTAAACGCATCGCGCCAATACCTAATGATAATTGTTATTAACTGTATTATCCTACGGCCGCTCGTATGCAAAGCCTACAAGCACTCGCACTTTCAGTGGAAACGGAGTGGAACATGAGTCTGGACAGTCCTGACACGCGATTTTTGGTTGTAGTCAACGACGAGGAGCAGTATTCCCTCTGGCCGGATTACAAGGCAATACCGCAAGGCTGGCGCGCGGCCGGCAAGCAGGGCAGCAAGGAAGAGTGCCTGGCCTATATCGAGTCGGCCTGGACTGACATGCGGCCTTTGAGCTTGCGTCAAGCCATGCAGCCACAGGGTCGCGGCTGAACGAGGATGCACTGATGAATGCAATCACCCCGATCACCAACACCACGCTCGAACTCCAGCACCGGCACAGCGGGCTAAGCCAGCGCTACTGCCTGGACAGCACGCCGGCATTGCAGCGGCAAATGCAGCGCGAGTCGAATGCGCGCAGCTACCCACGGCGCATACCGCTGGAGCTCAAGCGGGCGCAGGGGGTGTATGTTGAGGATTCGCGGGGGCAGGTGTACATCGATTGCCTGGCCGGTGCCGGTACCCTGGCGCTGGGGCACAATCACCCGGTGATCATGGAAGCGATCCAGAAGACCCTGGCCTCGGGCATACCGCTGCATGCCCTCGATCTGACTACGCCGATCAAGGACGCCTTCGTAGAGACAGTCTTCGATCTGCTGCCTGGCGACTTCGCCAGGGATGCGCGCATCCAGTTCTGTGGCCCCACGGGGGCTGACGCAGTGGAGGCGGCGCTCAAGCTGTCGCGCACGGCAACCGGGCGGCAGAGCATCCTGGCGTTCCATGGCGCCTATCACGGCATGACCCTCGGCACGCTGTCTGTGAGTGGCAACCTGGGGCCGAAGAATGCCCTGGGTGGGCTGCTGGCGGGGGTGCAATTCTTGCCGTATCCACATGACTACCGTTGCCCGTTCGGCCTGCGCGGCGAGCAGGCGATCGACGCCAGCCTGCATTACATCCGCCACCTGCTCGCCGACCCGGAAAGCGGCGTGACCCAGCCGGCGGCCATGATCCTGGAAACGGTGCAGGGCGAGGGCGGGGTGATTTGCGCCCCTGATCGCTGGCTGCAGGGGCTGCGGGCGATCACGCGTGAGCACGATATTCCCCTGATCCTCGACGAGATCCAATGCGGTATCGGCCGTACCGGCGATCTGTTTGCCTTTGAGCGCAGCGCCATCACCCCTGATGTGGTGACACTGTCGAAGGCCATCGGCGGTGGTCTGCCGCTGTCGGTGGTGGTCTACCGGGGCGAGCTGGATCAATGGCAGCCCGGGGCCCATGCCGGCACTTTCCGAGGTAATCAACTGGCCATGGCCGCCGGCGATGCCACCTTGCGCTTCATTCAGCGCGAAGGCCTCTGCAGCCATGTGCGCAACGTCGGAGCACGCTTGCAGACGCTGCTGCACGGGCTGCAGGCCGAGTTCGATTGGATCGGCGACGTGCGCGGCCGTGGTCTGATGCTGGGCATGGAAATCATCGATCCTGCCAGCCAGGATGCCCTGGGCCAGCCCGCCACCGATGGTGAGCGGGCGCGCAAGCTACAACGTGCTTGCCTGGAGCGTGGCCTGATCGTCGAGCTGGGCGGCCGGCACGGCGCAACCGTTCGCTTCCTGCCGCCGCTGATCATCAGCGAAGCGGAGGTCGATCTGGTTGGGCAGATTCTCTACCAGGCGGCGCAGAACGTGGAGGTCGCCGCCGCGAGCTGATGCAGGTAGGCCGCATGGTTAACCCATTCGCTTTTAAAGTCCTCCCCTGACGAATCAATGCCCCATGTATAGCTCTTCCCAATAACGTAAATCGGTGTCCGGTTTTCCGGGTGGTTTCTCGACTTCCACACTTCAAAAAAGCGGTCGGAATCCAAGAAATCCTCAACGACATAGAACAATGCAAAGAATTTCCTGTAGTGACTGTGTTCCGCATAACCTTTTTAAATGTCAGCTTAGTATTGTTTGTGGACTGCCGAGAAGGGGAGGTCGATCCGATGACTGATGGAACTCCGCCTAGGCAGAATCACAAATATTAGAACTGTATGTGCAGACTCATTTTTATGCCATAGGCATGGGGGATGCGGAAACATGGACTGGTTATGCCGCTAAGCCCAGATTTTCACGATACTCAATGGGACTGAGCGCGCCGAGCGAAATCTTTATACGTTTTTCCTTGTACCAGCGAATGTATGAATACAAGGCCTGAATGTACTGCTTGATGCTCGTTGACTGCCGGTTGCGAGGATTGAACCGCTACGTTTTCAATCAGCGCCGACACACTGCCTCCTGTCGGCATTGCTTAATGTAAGTTTTTCCGAAGTATGCGGGTCTCTCGATGAGAATCCTTATCATTTGCTCGGTTTGTTGTTAGCGCCTATTGCTTGTAGTGCTAAAAAACCCTAACTTGCCCATCGTGATATCAATATGCGATTGTAAATAAGGATTTTTACCATGAGTTCACTTCAGCAACTGATTGCTCCTTCGCACCGTTTCGACCTCCAATTAAGCCCCGCTAACAGCTATGACGAAATCGAGCTGTTTGTCGAAGAGTTGTCGGATTCGCTGCATTTTGCCAGTGACTGCGCTTCCAGTATTGGTAGCGCCAGCACTACCGGTGGGTGTGCGGGTGGCTGTGTTTCGTCAGCTTCTACTGTAGGTACCTTGTCCTGCATTATCAGTACTGGCAGTTAACTATGCTTCACGAGGCGTTGCTTAAGCCTTTGATACCTTCGCTGAAAACAACTCAATCTGGATACCTGACGGTGTCCGGGCTTAGTCAGTCTTATGCCAAGGTGGAAGTGCTCAAGGATATCAATTTCTCCTTACATCCCGGAGATATTGTTGGTCTGGTCGGTCCCAATGGGGCGGGCAAAACGACCTTGATAGAAACCATACTTGGCTTGTTGCCGTTTGCGTTTGGTCATATCACGTTGTTAGGCGTGGATGTCCGAAAGGGATTGTCTACGCAGGTTAAGCAGCGAATTGGTGTGGCGCCCCAATCGTTTACGCTGCCTGCCAATTTGAATGTCGCTGAGATAGTCGACATGTATCAAGTGGTCTATAAGAATGCTCGATCTGCAAAGCAACTCATACAGCAGGTGGGATTGACAGAGCAAAGTAAGGTTCGTTTTGGTCGGTTATCAGGTGGGCAGAAGCGGCGTTTAGCGTTGGCGCTGTCGCTGATTGGTGAGCCTGATGTCATGTTTCTTGATGAGCCGACCGGCGATATCGATCCTCAAGGTCGCCGCTTTATATGGGATATTATTTTAGAGCAGGAACGCCAAGCCCAGCGTGCCGTGCTTATTGCGACTCACCAGATGGAAGAAGTGGAAGCGCTCTGCAATCGTGTGATTATTCTTGATAAGGGGCTCATCCTTGAAGATGATCGCCCCCAAGCGTTGATCGCCAAGTACTGCCCTGACCACTGCATTAACTTTATTACGCCTGCCGGTCTGACGGATGCATTGTTATGTGCCATTCCGCAGGTTGAAATTCGTACTATCGCTGAAGACCCGTTTCATTGTTCCGTACGCCTGAAAACACGTAATGTCAGTAGCGATTTATTGCACGTTGCGAATCTTGAAAAAAGCCACCCTGGAATAATCATCCAGCTTCAGATTGCGAAGAGCACCCTCGAAGATGTGTTCATTCAACTGACAGGAAAAGCCCTGCGCGACTGAATCCAGCACGAGTATCGAGGTATTAAGGATGATGCCATGAAGTCTGTTTTAACCGTTTACGCCCGATTGTCCCTGTCTGCCTTCAAAGAGTATTCGCGCGACCTGCTGCCCCTGCTTTTTTCTTTTGCCCTGCCTATGTTTTTTATTATTACCCTGGGCAACAGTTCGGGAACACCTGACAGCGCCAGTAGTATCAAAGTGCTCGTCGTTGGCAATGAAGGCGCCGCCAATCGGGCGTTCAGCGCATTGACTGAGCAGCCGTTGTTTTCGGTAAGGCGAGTTGCGAGCGCTGATCCTGACCTTGTCATCCAGCAGCAGCAAGCCACTCTGGTCATCGCTCCAAGCGGTCAACCCAATCCGCCACTGGCGCTCTACAGTACGCGGCAGGGGCAAAGTCTAGCGCCGCTGATTGACAAGCTGCTTGCTGCGCCCGCGGCCGCCACTACCTCTCTGCAACCTCGACTGGTTGCCGAAAACGGATTTGATTATTTCAAGTTCCTGTTCCCCGCCACTGTGGCGTTATCCCTGCTTCAAGTTTCTTTGTTCGGTACAGCGGCACCCATCATTGCGGCACGGGAAAAAGGCATTTATCGGCACTTTGCGGTAGTGCCTATGCCGCGACTGGCGTTATTGATCTCTCAACTCAGCGTGCGCCTGGTCATCGCCATTCTACAAGTTATGTTATTGGTAATCGTCGGGTGTTTGTTTTTTCGAGTGCGCATCGAACAGCCGGTAGCCTTTGGCTTCGTATTGCTGCTGGGTAGCGCAACACTCGTCACTTACGGTTATGCAATTGCCGGCATCTTCAGTTCATTAAACCTTGCGAATGGTTTTTTATTATTATTGAATTTCTATTGCATGAGTTTTGGCCAATTGTTCAACGATATTAGTCAGGGGCAGTGGAGTTGGTTGATTCCGACGACACCGGTGGGGCTACTCTCGGACGCGTTGCGGCAAGTGATGTCCGGGCTGGAAGGCGTCTATTCGCTTTCAACCAGTATTCTCGGATTGATTGCCTACCTGATGGTTTCGGCATTTATTGGCGTTAAGTTTTTCCGTTTCAGTCCCAAGGTGAAGTGATGGAAGCAGTTCAGTTGTCGGGTGCACTCAAGCCATTGGAATGGCACTATTACAAGATTTACGTTGGAGGGAACCATGATGCGCTCGACTTTGTTATAACGGACTGTCTGGCGAGTGCACTGACTCTTGTAGAGAGTGGCAACTGGTTTTATTTACGCTACTTCGATGAAGGCGGCCTGCATTTGCGTTTGCGTGTGCACCTCCACGGCGGTGAGGGCAGTGCACAAGAGCGAGAGTTTTATCATCAGTTGCATGATGGACTTTCGTTGCTTTCCCAGCGCGTCCCCTCGACGTATGTGCCACTGGTGTCTTTCGATGGTTATTCCGTTTTATCGTCCGGAGAAGATTCTTCGATCTATTGCTGCCGCGATCGATATATTGCGGAGTTGGATGTTTTTGGCGGCGAGCACGGCATGCCTATTGCCGAAGAAGTTTTCTGCCTGTCCAGCGATATTGCCCGTGAAGTATTGCTGCGCGAGTCTCAGGCTGAACTGAGCCGCAAAGACGCTGTCCTGCCTTTTTTTGTAGAGACACTGCAGATATTTTTGTCTGAGGATGCCTGTGCCGAGTTTTTAGAGCGTTATTCAACCTTCTGGCTTTCCGGCAATCCGGACATCGGTAACTACAAGTCGGCTTTTATCGATAAGGCAAATGCAATGTTGGATGCAAACGAGGCAATTGTCCCGCCAACGCAATCCCAACATCCTTCTATGGCAACACTGATTACGCGTTGGCATAAAGCTATGCGCAATGCGAGGGAGCGCTACAAAAAAGAGTGTCCGCTCTATACCCCGATGCTCGCCGATACGCTGGCCTTTTATTTCGCTCATTTGATGAATAACCGTTTGGGGTTCACCACGTTGGATGAATCTTATCTGGCGATTTTGCTGGCCAAGACTTACGAGCGTGGATTGCACCATGCATCCGCATAATTTTGCGGTTAGCGAAGACCTGGTGGACAAGTACCCTTTTCTGTCGCTATTGGCTCCAGCGGGAGGAGTGGTCAGGTCGGTGCAGACACATTCTTCCCAAGAAATGCACGTACCTCGTTTTCATTCGTTTATTGCGCATTTGGGTAATCTGAATCTGGCTTTTCCCCATGTTTCGGACTACCACGGCAATCGCTCTGGCCGAGTAGAAATGGCCGGGTGCGGGGCCGACGAACGCCCGGAGCTTGCAATGGTTCGTGCTGTCGCCGAAGCAGCAGAACGTTATTCGATGAGCGTCTTCAACAAAGACGACATTGTTACGGCAAGCTTTGCAGAGGTGGGGTCACAAGGCTTGAGTTACGAGAGTATTGCGTGTGGCTCTGCTGCCGAGTACGCGGACCCGCTCAGCCCTTTGAAGCGAATTGACCCGCACGCTCCTGTGCGTTGGGTCTACGGTTATTCGCCGTTGGAAAACCGGCGCAAGCTGGTGCCGCTGATCATGACGCACTTGTTTATACGCCCTTGGCCAAGTGAGCACTTTTGGTTACCCATCTCAACCGGTGTCGCTGCGCACACTGACTTTGCCCAAGCGGCGGTGGCGGCTATCTGCGAAGTCATCGAGCGTGACGCCATCGCCCTGACGTGGTTGCTTCGGCCTACGTTGCCCCGTATCTGGCTGGATGAACCGGCTCCGGCAGAGCATGCGGAAAAGTTTTATCGACTGCGCGAAAGCGGTCTTGAGCAGATGTTCTTCGATGCCACTTCAGAGCTGGGTATTCCTACGGTGTATGGCTTGCAGCTTAAGGAAGGCGATCCGCAAGCGGCGCAATTTATCAATTGCACCACCGGCTTTAATCGGTGGGATGGTTGCGCAAAGTTGATCCGCGAAAGTGCCATGGGGCGCTCGATATTAGCACTGTCGTTACCCATACCCGATGACGTGCGTGACTTTGTTGAACTGGAACATGGCGCGATTTACATGGGACGCGCGGAACAGCGCCCGGCCTTTGATTTTCTGACGGGCTCTAACGTAGTGATGCCGATCTCCCGGATGAGTCAGCCGAACGTTGTCACGCCGCGCGAACAATTGCGCTACCTGTTGGAGCGCTTGGATGCAGCGGGCATGGAAGTGGTGTTGGTTGACCTGACTACCGATGAATTGCGCGACGCAGGGCTAAGGGTAATTCGCGCGGTAATCCCTGCGCTGATGCCAATGTCCGCTACTTACCGGGCAAGGTATCTGGGTCACCCTCGGATTTTGCAGGCCCAGGCCAGGCAAGCCGAACAATCGGGACGCGCAGTCGAGATCAACCCCTACCCACAACCGTTTGCCTGAGGAACCTGCCATGTTAGTCATCCATCAAGGCGGGTTTGGTCTTGCCGTTGCCCAGGCAATGTTAGAGCGTTGCGTCAACGGTCGTTCGCTGAGTATCGACGATGCGCTTTCCCACCGCTGGGAAGATGAGACGAAAGACACATTCGTCGCCTTGGCATTGGGCAGTCTGCATCCCAGTCGAACACGCCGCCTCGCACAGGTGCTTTGGGAGCGGAAACTGACGCATTCGGTCGTGATGCTATCGGATCAAAATCTACTGATCGGACCACTGGTGGCGCCTCCTGATGGGCCATGCTTGCGCTGCGCAATGGCCCGCAGTCTGAGTATGTTCGATACCCCACAGAACGCCAGGCTCGAGAGCAATCGCCAGCTTTACATGGAACACACAGCCACCGCGCAAATACCCGGTTATTTACCCAGCCAGGTGCAAATGGCTGCCGTGAAACTGCTGCAACATGCAGGCGCGGCCCCCGAGCATAGAGGGCGACTGACGGTTATCAGCCTTAATGGCAGCTGGTCGGTGCACACCCGCATAACGGCGTTGCATGGCTGTACTTGTCGTGGCAACACGCTGGTCAGTGTGGCAGAGCGCTGGACTGCGCAATTGGAACGTGACATCGAGGTCGCGCGGCAGATATGAGCGAATGGAGTATGAGCGCGAACCTTTCAGGGCAGCAGTTCGGTGGGCAAGATGAATTATTGGAGCGACTGCCTGCACGACCAAAGCTATTGCGTGAGTTAGTCGTGGTGCCGGCTGGGCCCGATGCGGTGACTTTTTATGGCACTCAGAAACCACAAACCCTGCGTTGCCCACAGGGGCTGAAGAAACTCAGTGAGTTGCTTGCTCTGCTGGACGGCCGCCACAGTCTCGAAGAAATTTCACAAGACCTGGCGTCGCACTTCAGTGGCGGTGTCACAGGGCTGGTATCCCTGTTGTTTCGCTATGGTCTGCTAGAGGACGGCGACGCGCAAAGCGGCAACGATGAGCCTGTGGGCTGCTATGCCGCGCGCTTCTGCGGTTCCTCCGGATATCATGCAAACCGTGACGCAGCCATCGCCCAAGCCGATGCCGTCCGATTACTGGTGGCGTGTCCTCAGCCTGTACGCGCCGCGTTATGCGCCAGCCTTGGAGACGGCACGCTGGGAACGCTTCGCGTAGTACACAGCGCTGCTGAGGTGGCAGGTTCTGAGCATACTCATGCCCTGCTCGTACTCTCGGGTGGCGTTGAGGATGAAGAACTGCTCAAGGTCGCCGATGCGTTGCATGCCTCGAAAAGACCTTATTTCATCGGTACGCTTGGCAGCGATTGCATGCATCTGGGGCCCCTGGTGTTGCCTGGGCTGTCCGCAAGTCATCGCTGCGCCAGGTTGCAACTGAGCGCACCGGCGCCCTTGGCCGACCCGCTGGAAGCGGAGTTCCAGTGTGCTTACATTGCTCATGAGTGGCTGCAGATTGCATTGGGGTTGTTGACCGAAACCTATCTGAACAAAGTTCGCGTGCATCCTGTTGATAGTCGCGGTGCCTATCCCGTCAACAAACCCATCGCGCGAATCCCCGGCAGCCTTTTTGGGGGGCTTGCGACAGCCGCCTGCCTGGCTCCCGATGATCCGGCGTTTGCCGCTTGGGTGCATCACGTCAGTGTGCGCATGCCTCCCAAGGAGTGGCTGGCTCCGCGCCTGTTCGAAGGCCATTTCAAGATGGCCAATCTAAAGCTTTATGGTGCTCCCGTCACTCGCAGCTATGCGCTGGGAACCCTGACGTTGCCGGCGGCGGCCGAACTTCCTTCACACGCTGGAGGAGTGAGTGTGCAAGCAGCGTGCGACGAACCGTCATTGGCGCAGCTGGCGGCGATTCTGCGGTATGCAGTCGGCGAGCAAACGTTGGAAGACGGCAGCCGGCGGCGCATCGCGCCCTCGGGAGGAAGCCTGCGCTCATGCAGTTTTTATGTGTTGGTCAATCATTTGGCGCAGCTGGCATCCGGTCTTTATCTTTACGACGGTGAGACTGACTCTTTGATCCCTGTGAAGGTCGCCAGTCTTGTTGCCTTGCGCCAGTTGCTATACGGGACAGAGCACGCACCGTGCCCTGTTTCGCTAGTCGCCTCGAGCCACTTGGGCCGCGTACGCAACAAGTACCAGGATTTCGGCTTTAACCTTGTGCATTGGGATGCCGGTATTGCCTGCCAATACGCCACTCTGGTGGCTTCTGTCTTCGGGTTGAGGGTCGTGCAGCCCGCCTTGCTGCAAGCCGAGCGCTGTGCTGAGCTGCTGAATCTCAACACGCAGGAAAATGCCCAGATCGCCAGCAGCGTTCTGCATCTTGGCGGGCCGATGTCGGCCCCTGCCAATCAGCGCTTGAGTTCGAGCAGCAGTACCGCGCAGGAGCTGTTGATCGGCGCCGGCCATACTCGTGCGTGTCACGTTGGACAATCCCTCCCAGGCTGGGTGTCTCCAAGCCCAGAGGGTCGCGACAACACGTTGGATGTTGCCTCTTTGCTGCTGGGCCGTCGTGCAACCTATCGTTACGCCGAACAGCCGATCAGTACCTCGTGCCTGGTCAGGCTGGTTGTCAGTGCTCATCGGGCCTTGGTTGCTCACCAAGAACGGGGAGGCCCGAGACTGGACGTCTGGCCCTGGCTGCTGCTGATGCGCCCTGATGGGTCCATGACGCCGGGCATCTACGATTGCCGCAAACCTGCTCCTGAGCAATGGGTGCAGCGCGCAAGCCCGCTGACCCCGGCGATGTTCGCTGAATGCTTCAATCAGCAGGGCTTTCAAAAAGCGGGCGTAGCGTTGGTTTTCATGGCGGATCTGGAGCAAAGCTTCAGTCAGATGGGGCGGCCGGTTTACCCACTGCTGTTGCAGCAAGCGGGCGGCGCTGCGGTCGCCACTTGGCTGGAGGCCCTCGCCATCGGGTTGGTGGGTTGCACGGTGGGTGGAATTATTGAGGCTGGCTTCATGCGTCTGGCGGGTACCGACGGCTACTGCGAAACACCGTTGTTCTCATTGGTATTGGGCCATCCGATCGAGGACGGCGCGTGATGACGTACCCAAGCGAAGCATCCCCCGCCTGCTCATTTAATTCGCGGGTTATCGATGTACAGCCGGATATCGACACGCTGATCCTTGTCGGTGACATGCATAGCCGACCATTAAAGCTGGCAGGTCTTTCCTGCACGCTGGCGTTGGCGATCAAGCGCGGCGCGAGTGAAAGCGAGTTGATCGCCATTTTGGGCCTGGCCTATCCCAACCATCCTGCGGCGCATCATCAGCGAGCCTTGCAGACGTTTATCGGTAAATTGCGCACCGCCGGGTTGCTTGACGAGGATCAGGTGCGCTCCATGGGCCGTTGGTCGATGCCTAATCCGGACCCGTTGGCCGAAGTTCTGGCAGGGCGCTTGCTCACCCTTCCTGCGCGCTTGCGTCGTTGGTTGTTGCGCGGCGCGGTGATCGGGAGTGCGGTAATCATTCTGTTGGCCCTGCAACACCAACCCCACTGGCGCGAATGGGCTCTTTCAACGCCCGTCCATTGGGCAGCCCTTGGCGTGGGAGTGCTGGCGTGGCTGATCCTGCATGAATTGGCGCATGCCGTGGCTTGCCGCATGCATGGTTGCCCCGTGTCGGGCGCCGGGCTGATGCTCAGAGGTTTCCTGCTGCCGTCGCCCTTTATCAATACGTCGGCGATTCATCTGTTCCCTGGTGACGCGATACGTCTGCACGTCGCCATTGCGGGCCCCGTCCTGGATCTGCTGCTGGCCGGCGTGCTTGCCGCCGGGTTGATGCTCATGCCACCAGGCAGTGCTACTGCGGTTGTACAGGCGCTGTTGCAACTGGTGTTGCTCGGCCTGTACTTCAATCTCACCCCATTTCGAATCTCTGATGGGCGCACGGCCTTTGACGTGTATTTCGGCGACATCCGACAGACTTATCAGCCGCGATGGGGGAGGGCGTCTATGTCGGTCATGAATGTTCGTCGCAACGCCTTTGCAGCCTATGCGGCGCTCTACATCATCGTCACCGCTTTCGTCATCATCCAAGTCGCCGGCTGGGCCATTCAATGAGCACTTACGAGACGTGTGCGCTGCCTTCCAAGGGCGTCCAAGATGCAGCCACCGAGCTGCGGATCATGCCGTTCGTACTGGTACGCATCGCAGGTTTGCCTGCCACTCACGGCGTTGAGTTGCCTGGGCGGGAAGTCAGTGAGATTGCCGCGCGGCTGCGCTCTGTCGTGGAGCAATTGCACGTGCTGGCCCTTAACCTGGTCAGTGCATTATTCGATGCTGTCGCGCAGCCCTCGGCAACGGCCTATCGCGCAGGGTTATTGCGGGCAAAACGGCAGGTCTTCAACGGCGTTGAACTGCTGGCGAGCGCCGAGCTATTGGCATGGCTCGAACAGCAATTGCCCGATGTTCTCGCACTCTGCCAAGCGTATCAGCAGGTATTCAGGACGCGTGCCGAACTGCAGGCGCGTCTGGAGTCCAGCTGCGCTGCGCAACAGGAAACCACTCGAGCAATCTTGCAGGACGCACTGGCGCAGCCGGCTTTCAATCGTGCATTAGGACTGGCCGCGCCGCGGCTGCTGGCCCAATTACAGCTGCCCCTGCAGGCGCATCCGCGCAAACGACGCAAGCAATTGGAGCGCACCCTGATGGCGTTCATGCTGCGTGCGGGAATGAAGGTCAGTCCCTTCAGTAGTTTTGCCTCCACCTGCCAAGCAAACCTGGACCCGACCTGCGAACTGGGCCACCTCCACGCTCATGGCCAAAGGTTGCAGGCAACGTCGCGCTTAAGCCGAAGCGTGGTCGTCGCATTGCGCGAGCAGTTGGCCGAGAGTTCGCTGGCTGACAGCAACAAAGTTGAATTTTGTCTGAATCCAAGCCTGCGTTTTTTGCAGGACGAAAACGCTTTTTTGCGATCGCTTCGTGCCCATGGGCGCGATTATCAAGTGCGGCGCGGCACGCTGTGGAGTGAGGAAAGTTTGCTCAATGCCAGGCTGGCTCCTTCGCTGTGCGCGCTGTTGCAAGGATTGCCCGCGTGTTTTGGTCGGGAAGATTTTTTGCGGCGTCTGCGCCAGATTGAGCGGGAACCGCAGAAAGCTGAACGCCTGCTTAAACAGCTGTTACGCAAAGACATCCTGCGCCTGCTCCCGCAATGGCAGGCACAGGATGATGCACCCGCTTTATTGTTGGCCGATGCCATGCAAGAGCACCCGCAGATGACCGAGCTGGCAGGCCAGCTGCGCCAACTCGATAACCGTGCCCGCACCTTTGCCGACACGCCCACATCCTTGCGTCCTGCATTGCTCAATGAGATTGAGGAGGGCATCGCCGAGCTGCATACCCGACTTGGCAATCACCACCCTCCACGGCTGGCCAGCAGTGTCTATG
The DNA here is from genome assembly GCF_900004915.1 of Pseudomonas sp. 31 R 17. Lineage (NCBI taxonomy): Bacteria > Pseudomonadati > Pseudomonadota > Gammaproteobacteria > Pseudomonadales > Pseudomonadaceae > Pseudomonas > Pseudomonas sp. 31 R 17. Next base: position 116,713 of record NZ_CVTN01000042.1, on the reverse strand, counting down.
AAGATGTGCGCAATAGTGGCCTGACCCTGAGTTTCGGGACGCGGTTTGCCGAGCAGACGTTGCGTCGTATTGCTGATGTGGTGGGTCGGTACGCGACTATTTCGGCCGAATATCTATGGCTGCGTGAATGCTTCATTGAGCGATTCGCAGAAGGAGGCTGCTGCACGGACGTCGAGGGTTTCTTGCGTGACGTGTGGCCGGCCTACTTGGCGTTGGGACAAAACATTCTCAATGGCAACGTTCCACGCCCGGCTCTTGGCCGCGTCGCGCCAGCAGCATTGCGCCTGCCCTTGACGGTGTATTTCCAGCTGGTAACGCCTGACCTGGACGAGGCCCTTAACGGCAAACCGCTGGTGGTGATAAATGGCGCGTACCACCGAGCCGCCTGGCAACTTGCGCGTGGGGCCATTAACAATGGCACGCAGCAGAATCCCTACGAAACTCAATTGCGCGATTGGATTGTGGACGTTCATCGCCCGATTGCTCCAGCGACCGTCACGGTCAGTGGTGAGTCAAGCAATCTGCAAGCACAGCCGCGGTTGTGCGAGCGGCAGTTATGCCTGGATGAGCAACCTATGCAGGACAGTGACTTGCTGTTGCGGGATATGCAATTGATCCACAACGCCGACACCGGCCTGCTTGAGCTGATCGGCCCGGATCATCAGCCGCTGGCGTTGCAGTACTTGGGCGGCGCTTCGCCGCTGCCGGCCTGGGGGACCAAGTATCTGCTCACGATGCTGGTCGAGCCCGTCCAGATCGGGCGCCCAGGCGCTGAAATGGTGAGCGCAGGCCACCTCGACGCTGACTTTCGCCACCAGCCACGTCTGGAAGACGACGGCTGTGTGCTGTTGCGGGAAACCTGGTGGTTGCGCTCGCGCATGCTGCTTGAGTGCCTGGAGGGCCTCAGCAGCTCGGCACAGGTCGCTGCGCTGTTACGGCTGTGTGCCGAACATGGCATCCCTGAAGACGTGTTTGTGAACGGTCAATTCGACGATTTTTTTGGTTGGAAATCTTTCGCCGCCGCCAAAACCCGCAAGCCGTTCTGGTGCCGCCTGAGCAATATCGCGTGCATGGACTACTTGCTCGGTTTGGCGCGGGACACTGATTGGCTGGTACTTCGCGAGGCGCTTCCGGCGCCACAAGACAGCTGGCTGAAGATTGACGATAAACCCTGCGTTACGGAGATGCATACGGAAATGGTGCTGGTGGGTGGGCATATGGCCAATGGATGGATCAAATGAGCAGCAGCCGCGATCCTTTGGAATTATTGAACCGTCCTGTCGGCGCCTTTACGGATGCGTCGGTGCCGGCGGTTCGGCATCGGCCTCGCTGGTTGTGGCTATTGCTGCCGGGCGCAGCGGCGGTCGCCTTCTGGGTATTTTCTGCGCAGCCTCAACCTGTGCCTTTGGCCGATAAACGCGAGGTCGGTACACCGGACTCAGTGGAAACGGCCCCTGTACCCGGTGCGGCCAGGCAAATCACCGCTGCAGGTTTTATCAAGGCCGATCAGTTGGCGACGGTTTCCGCCGAGGTGACCGGAACCTTGAAGAAAACCTATGTACAACGCGGTGACCGGGTAAAAAAAGGCGATGCCATTGCCGCTTTGGATACGGCGTCCTTGAGCAGCCAACTGAAGTTTGCGCAAGTTCAACTGAAAGTCGCGCAGAACAACGAGCATCAAGCGCGTGAGCGCTTGCCTCTGGCAGAGGCGCGTTTCCGGCGCATTGAGTTGTTGAAGGACGAACAAGTGGTTCCACCCCAGGACTATGAGGATGCCAAGTCCGAAGTCACCGAGCGCCGTGCGGAGGTGCGGCGCTATGGGCTCCAGGCTGAGTCTGCGGCGATTGATATCCAGGGTCGCCAGATCGATTTGGAGCGCGCGACCATCCGTGCCCCATTCGATGGAATCATTGTTTCCCTAGATGCTGCGGTGGGTGAGGTGGTTTCACCGGTTTCCGCTGCCGGCGGCTTCGCCAGAACGGGCATTGCGACATTAGTCGACACTCGACACTTTTATGCCGAGGTCTGGGTGCCTGAAAAGTCCCTGGGGAAACTCGAAAGCCGGCAACGTGTTTCAGTCAAACCCGATGCGTTGCCTGAGCTCGCGGTGGGCGGCAGTGTTGCCTATATATCGCCACTGGTTGACGAGCAACGGGCTGCCGTACTGGTGCGAATTGCCCTGGAGCAAGCCCCGCAAGCCTACAAACACAACATGTCAGTACACGTTGATTTCTTATAAGGAATGCTTTTTTGCAGACGCCCTCAGACGATGAAATCGTGCTGCGCCTCAACGGTGTGGCGCGTGCGCATATCAAAGGTCGCGAACGTATCCGCGTATTGCAGGGCCTGGACCTTGAGGTGCAACGTGGCGAGATGGTCAGCATCATGGGGCCTTCCGGTTCGGGCAAGTCCACGTTGCTGGACGTCATCGCCGGGGTGATCCCGTCTAATGAAGGTGTGGTGGAGCTTGCCGGTCATCGCATGGACGGTAAAAGCGAGTCACTGCGCACCCAGATACGCGCTGCCCATATCGGTTTTGTTTTTCAGTTCTACTGCTTGATTCCGGCTCTGACAGCGGAGGAAAACGTCATGCTGCCGCTGCACTTGTGGAAACTGTCTCGCAAGGAACGGGCACTGCGCGCCGATGCTGCATTAGAGGTGGTGGGCATGACCCATCGGCGGCGTCACCTTCCGGGTGAGCTGTCTGGCGGTGAGCAGCAGCGCATCTCGATTGCCCGTGCAATTGCAGGCAATCCGGACGTGCTGTTATGCGATGAGCCGACCGGAGACTTGAATAAAGAGACTGGCCTGGAAGTGATGGCGATCATTGAGCAATTGAGTCACCACTATCGCAAGGCGGTCGTTGTCGTGACCCATGATCCGAATGTCGCGGCATTAGCCGACCGACATTTGAGGCTGCAAAATGGCGTGCTGGTTGATGACAGGCCGAATTTGCGATGAGCGCCAGACTGACCTATATCTGGCGAGGCTTGCGTGGACATCGCGCGCGCTTTGTCCTAGTCGTGGCCTTTATCGCGTTTGGCATGTTGCTACTGCAGTTGGGAGCGGCGCTTGATAACGTCTTTTCCACGCCGCAGCAGGCTCAGACGGACCGAAGGTTGCTGGTTGTCAACGGGCTCAGCCCGCAGATGCCGCTGCCCGATGTGTATTTGGGACGTATTGCCGACCTCGAAGGGGTGGCCGCGGTTACGCACGTCACTTGGGTCGGTGCCTATTTCCGTCATCCCAGTTGGGTGGTGCCTGCCCTGGCGGTGGACAGTGCCAGTTTTCTTACCTTGAATCCCAGCTTACAGGTGGCGCCCAACCAGCTCGCCGAATGGCAACGCACGCGCGATGGCGTGCTGGTGGACCAGCGTTTTGCACAGTTGTACAAACTTGCCGTGGGCGATCGCCTGCCACTGCAATCCAGCGTCTGGGCTATAGATAATGGCGGCCTGCTGGATTTGCGCATCGTGGGAATTGTCATTGATAACACGCCTGAGAACCGTCCAGGACTGTATCTGCATTACAACTTTTTTGATTCCAGCCGCCTTGAAGGCAAGGGCTTGACCAGTTACTTCCTGATCGAGCCGAGTCAGGAGGCCGATGATGGGGCGCTGTCTCAACGGGTCGACGTCCACTTCAGCAACGATAGTATGCGCGGCACGACACAAACGGCTTCCCTGCAGGTGCACATGCGCCAGTTCACCGCGCGCCTGTTCGACTTCGGGCGCGCCATCGCTTTCGTCAGTTACTGCATCTGCCTGTTATTGGCTATTTTGCTGGCGGCCAATCTCTACGTGATCACGCAAAAATCCCTGGCCGATTATCAGATTTTTTACCGGCTCGGATTTTCTCGGCGCTGGGTAATCGTCACCGCGTTTTTTCAATTAACCAGTTACATCGTGTGTGGCGTGTTAGTCAGCATTCTGCTGGGGATTGCTATCCAACGCCTTATCGTATGGTTGCCCGTGGCGGTGCCGGGGGAGATCAGCCTTCATCCGGCGGACTATCTGCGGCTCTTGGCCGTGGGCGGTGTGTTGACCGTGGTCTGTACCGCACCGGCGCTCAGCCGCTTGATCCGCAGAGGTTTTTCCCAATGACTCGCGCTGGACAAACCGCCGCAGCGACTTCGACGTTGAGTAAAACCTGGGTGCTGGTGGTGATCTACCTGCGTCAGTTGCTGCGCAAACCGGTGTATCTGGCGGCAATAGTGCTCAGCTTTACGGTGGTCATGGCGGCCGTGGTCATGACATTCGCCGTACGTGAAGGGTTGCGTGCGACGCTGGATGCCAGTAGCGAACCCGGCTGGTATTTCATGATCAATGCGCACGCCAATACGGAATTGATGAGCCAGGTCACGCGAGCACAGGCACTTAACCTGGAGCAATTACACGACGCCGACGTTGCGCATGTGCGTGGTTATTCCGCGGAGTTGGCGATGCTTACCCGCCAGAAGGCCGACGGGCGCGATAAGGAGCTTATCGTGCGCGGCGTGACTGACGGGGCGTTCAGTCTGGTCAATCCCCTCAGCGGTGCGAACTATGCGCGGATCATCGAAGGTCGAAGGTTCCAGTCCGACAAAAATGAAGTCATCGTCGGGGCCAGTCTACGTAACCACTACCCGGATTTTGCTGTCGGGCACAGCATTCTGTTGAAAGGACAGCCGTGGAAAATCGTCGGTGTATTCACTTCGGGAGGCTCCGTTCGCGAGTCGGAGTTCTGGAGCGACTTGGTTCATCTGCGCACTGATTACGGCCTGGCGCCGGTCTACAGTGTCATCGCATTCGGCGGGCCGCCGGCGTCGGCGGCCAGATACAACGCAACGCTTGCAGACCTGGAAAAAGACACGCTGACCATACGCGACAGCCGTGAGCACTATGCTGGGCAGGCGCAGGACTTGATTGATCTGGTCATGTACTTTGGCCTCGCATTCGCGGTACTCGTCGGCATTGTGGCGGCCACGGGCGTGGCGGCGTTGATCGAGTCTTTATTGATGGACAATGCTGACGATTTGCGTGTGCTGGCGTTGATCGGCTTCGGCCGTGAACGCCTGATCGCCCACCTCGCGCTGATTGGGTTGCTTGGCTTCGCCGGTGGTGTGCTGGGCCTATTCATCTGCCTGTTGTTGTTCTCCGGCATGACGTTTACCACTTACAGCCAGTCCAGGGAACTTGCCTTTTCGATCTCTATCAATCGAGAGGTCATAAGTGCTTCACTCGCCTATTGCGTCCTACTCGGTATGGCTGCCGCCGCCTTGGTGATTCCACGTTTGCAACGTAGGGCCCGGCATGAATAGTCGCTTATCTTGCGTACCTTTGATCCCGCGGGCGTGCATTTTTGGCAACCCCGCCAATGCCCATCCGCAGATTGAACCCAATGGCCTGCGCCTGGCTTGGCTGGCGCCGCAGCATGGCGTGGTGAATATATGGGTCGCCCCCATCGACAGGTTGCACGACGCCCGGCCAGTCACGAATGCAGGCACTCGCGGAGTCGGTCTGTATGCCTGGACTTATCTTCCAGAGCATCTTGTGTATCTGCACGACGCAGAAGGTGACGAGAATTACCACATCCATTGCGTCAATCCCGAGACTGGGATCGACCGTGACTTGACGCCTTTCGCTGGCGTACGTTCGACGATTGTCGCCATAAGTCGTGAATGTCCGGGCCAGATTCTGATCATGTGCAACAAGCGTTCGCTTGAGCATTTCGATCTGTACAACCTGGACCTGCAGAGCGGTCAGTATGTGCATGCGCTGGAAAACCCAGGGTTCATTTCCTTTGTGCTCGATGGTTTGTATCAGCCTCGTTTTGCGACCCGCTTAGCCGATACCGGCGAGCTTGAGATTCTTCGTTATCAGGGCGCGCAAGGGTGGTCGCCGTGGTTGAGTTTTCCAATCGAGGACGTGCGCGTATCCAGGGCACTGATGTTGGCCAAGGACGGAAAGCGGCTTTTTCTGCTCGATAGCCGCCAGCGAGATACCGCCGCCTTGACCTGCGTCGACCTGGAGTCGGGCCACGTGCAGGTGATAGCAGAGGACGCTGGAGCGGACATTTGCGACCTGCACTTCGATCTGGTGACCCAGGAGCCCATCCTGTACGGCGTTACGCGTGAGCGTCGGCGTTACACGGCACTGAATGCCGATATACAGGTGGATATCGACTTTCTGGCAGCCTCAGGCATCACCGATTGGCAGTTGATCAATCGCAGTAGGGATGATCGCTTATGGATCATTTCCACTTGCATCGATTGCCGGCCGCCGACGATTCAACTGTATGACCGCAATACTCGATTGCTGACGACGGTGATGAGTGCCGAAGCGTATTTCGACACCTCGACACTGGTTCCCATGCAGTGCGTCAGCTTCCGTGCACGAGACGGTCGCGCCTTGATCGCGTATCTCACGCGTCCACCTGCAACCACCGCTTGTGGCCCGATGGTGCTGCTGGTTCACGGTGGACCTTGGACTCGCGATGAGTACGGATTCAATAGCTACCATCAATGGCTCGCCAATCGCGGCTACAACGTGATGAGTGTGAACTTCCGTGGCTCCACCGGGCTGGGCAAAACCTTCATCAATGCCGGTGACGGCGAGTGGGGGCGCAAGATGGACGATGACTTGCTCGACGCAGTTGAGTGGGCGGTATGCGAAGGCGTCGCCGACCCGATGCGCGTGGCGATCATGGGCGTCAGTTATGGGGGCTATGCCGTTTTAGCGGGCATGACCCGTAGTCCTGATCGCTATGCCTGCGGCGTCGACCTCTGCGGGCCCACCAATCTGGAAACCTTCATCGACTCGATCCCTGTCTACTGGGCGAGTCTGCGGTCCGCATTCATACAAGCCATCGGTGATCCGCAAACCACAGCAGGCCTTGCACTGCTGCGAGAGCGCTCGCCGATTCATCATGTGCACACACTCAGTAAACCGCTGCTTGTGGGGCATGGCGCCCATGATGTGAGGGTGCGTCGAAACGAAAGCGATCAACTGTGCGAGGCCTTGCGCGCCAACGATATCCCCGTGACTTATCTGCTTTTTCCTGACGAGGGCCACGGCCTGCAACGGCCGGGCAACATGCTCTACTTCAATGCCGTCGTCGAAACGTTCCTGGCGCGGTATCTCGGTGGGCGCGCAGAGCCGATCAGTGACGAAGAACGCAGCAATAGCAGTGCTCAGTACCTCATGCAAGCGGAGGACGATTGCCGATAGGGATCGGCTGCAAGACCCATAAAAATATAACGATGAAGTACTAACCGAGATTCCCCGATGGATCAAAATATCTTTAACAAGGATGTGATGGCCTTTAATCAAAGGCATTTCCTGCGCAACACGCTCTCTGTGCTGTCTTTGTACTGGAACAGCGAAGAGAAAGTCTTTGCCTGGTGCGCTTCAGTTTCATTGGTTGTGCTCTCGCTGCTCGCCGTTGTGACGGCGTTGGCGATCAACGAATGGTACAAGCACTTTTACAATGCTGTTCAGGACCATGACGCGGCAAAATTCTACCGCCTGGTGTTGGTGTCGCTGGCCATCATCTCGTTTTCCGTCGCACGATCCGTTGTGATTACGTATCTGGTCGACGTCTTTGCACTTAAATGGCGCCGCTGGTTGACCAACCACTATCTTAGCGAATGGGTCGTCACCTCGAGTCGGCCTGACCACGTAGAGCATTGTGTCGATAACCCTGATCAGCGAATCGCCGAAGACATCAATAAATTCACCTTTGAAACCATCGACCTTGCCTGTGGCCTGATTTACACGCTGGCGAGTGTCATATCGTTCAGTGTGGTGCTGATCGGCATTTCGGGCGATGCAACGTTCGCGGGCATTACTATCCCGGCCTACATGTTCTGGGCTGCTATTTTGTATGCACTGGTGGGTACCTACATCAGCCAGAAAATCGGCTTCAAACTGGTGTCGCTCAGTAGCAACCAACAGCGTTCCGAGGCGGACCTTCGTTATTTTCTAATCCGCTTTCGCAATGCGTCGTCTATTCCCGAGGCCGGCACCCGTCGACACGCCGAGAAAAATCATCTAAGCGAAAAGCTTGAAGTCAGCCTGGCCAATATGCGCCTGACCATTGGCGTAAAAATGCGTTTGTCGCTTTTCACCGAAAGTTACAGCCAGCTGTCTCTACTGTTCAGCAGTTTGTTGGCTGTGCCGCGTTTTTTTTCCGGCAGCATCATGTTCGGCGATGTCATGCAGATCAACTCGGCTTTCGGCAACCTTTGCGAAAACCTGAGTTGGGTGATTAACGCCTATCACCGGCTTGCCGACTGGAAAGCCACCACCGATCGACTGATTTCATTTGATGGCGCCCTTACATCGGCCTCAGTGGCGGGGTGTTATCCAGGTTTTATGGGCGGCTCAAGCGTCCTTCCCATCAATGAGCCCATCCGGGAGGGTGCCCATTCATGATAGCCAAGCAATTGAAGGACCTGCCGGAGGTGTTTGTGCCCTTCGAAACGATCAGGGCCGATGGCGGTGAAGTCATTTATCGTAATGGTGAAATCGACTGCGGCCTGAGCGATGCCGAGTTGCTTTCTGAATACAGCTATATCGTCAGCGAGCCACCTCACGCCGCTGATTACGCCCTCGACAAGAAAGTTTTTTTTGCCGAGCGCTACGGCGGTGATGGCTTGTTGAATAACGGCGGCGGCGGGCGGTGTGGTTTCGATGGGCGCTTTCATTCAAAAGGTATCGGGCCTAATCCTTTGGTCGGGATCAGGCCACCGGACGGTTATGGCAACTCGCATGCCAATGGCTTTCTTTCACTGAATACGGCGGTGTATGAGTCGATTTGGGCAGAAATCATTCATCTTGCGCTTCCCTATGGCGCCGTTAGATCCGTGGCAATCATCGATCTGCGTGTGGAGTTTGAAGAGCCCGATGAACGCCATCCACGCGGCTTATTGGTCAGGATGCCTGCCGTGCGGCCGGCTCACTTCATCAGAGCCATTTATTACAAGGAAAAAAAATTCGACGAACTGAGCGAGGACGCCAAACGCGTCAAGGCCGCGGTGAACAAGTTAGTCGCGTTTTTACCGCAATCGAGTCTGACTCAGCCGTCTGAAAGTCTTACGGAGCGACTGGGCACAGGGCTGGACGAGCTGGCGAAGCGCTACGCCCGGCAATTTGCAGTGGCTCGGGCAAAGCGAATTTTTCATCAAAGTATCAGCGCCTCCAATGTAACGCTGGAGGGCGCATGGATGGACCTGGCAGGGGCTACCGCGTTTTCGGAGCGTATGTGGTGGGAGGGCTTCACGGTCGGTCAATTCACGACGGAATATCTGCCGGCCCTCGGCAGTATTCAAGAGATGGGCTATTACCTTGGGAAGTACAAGGTTGTCAGCCCTGAAGCCGCACAAACCATGGTCGACACAGCGCTGGCGAGCTTTTCAAACGAGTATGAAGTAACGCTGTCACTCTACACGGCGGTGAGCGCTGGTTTCCCTTTGTCGCTGCTTGAGGATGTCGTGGCTGATCGATTGTTTTTGGAATTCTCGACGTGTTTGAGCGCGGTATTGGCGTTCGATACCTTTGAAGTGATTTCTCTGCACACCACCGCAGGCTGGCAGGGTTACGAGTATTGGGCCGCTCGGTTATATATTCAGTTATTGAAGAACAAGAGCACGGATGTCGTTCAGGATTTCAGTTGGGCGTGTTCCGATGTTGCGTTGGTCAGAAAAATGGTAGAGAGCTACGACCGTCTTTTTGAGCTGCTGTTTTCCAAGGCGCAGTCATTCGAGGTCAGGCATAACCATTTTGTTGCGTATATGGCGATGAATATCACGCGCTTGAACCGGCGTGCTTTTGTTTTGGAGCTGGCGCCGTTGCGGCAAAAAATAGCCGCGGTTAACCGTGCAGACCCTGACGCCTATCCACGATTATTTAATCAGGCCGTCAGTGCAGCAACGCTCGCTTTTTGCGATGAGCGCGACTTCACCACTGTGTTTTGGGCCAGTGGGAAAACCATCATCCGATTTAATGCGCTGGATGGACGCTTTTACATCGAGAACGAGAGCGGGATGCAGATGCACGCCCATGGGCTGCATGAACTGGACCTGCCAGCGGATGTGATCAACGACGCTGTGGCTTTTTATGCCGACGTGGAGGCGTTATTAAATGCGTAAAAAAGTTAAGGTTTTTACCCTTTGTCGAAAGCAAAGCTACGTCGATAAGGCCGCACTGATAGGGTTTGCCTGCTGGGTTGCGATGGAAAGCCAGGTGAAACGCGAGCTTAAGTTGATGGATGTCCGGGCATGGATTGTACCGGCCATCAATCATCAGCAAATACTGTTTTTCTTTGACGATTTTGATCGGCCGATTGGCTATATCACCTGGGCCAATTTAGCTCCCGATACCGAACAACGGTTGTTGAAAGCCCCTGATTTTTCGCTGCACGACGCTGAGTGGGATGAGGGGCGCCGCACGTGGATTATTGACTGTTGTTTTCTGGAGGGCAGGGCAGGGCATGCCGAACCGGAAATCCACCGATTATTGAAGGCTGAAGGGATTGATAAGATTTTCTGGACGCGCCGAGACGAAAACTACGTAGTGAAGGCCATTATTGAAAACGTGCTTCATTAAGCCCGGACGTGTCTACGAAAGCGCGCTGGACTACCGTTTACTAGTCGGCGGGTAAATACTCGTAAGGGCCAGGAGGGCAGTGATGGCGATGCAGTACGGGTCCCGAGTCCTATCTGCCATTCCTATATTTGTCGGCAACGAAATCGGGAATCAGCGTGAATGCTCGATGAGTCGTGATTAGGTGAACAGAAGCTAATCAGATGGGCGAAAGGAGTAAGGCTACACAAGCTCTTCGTGCGGCTCGAAAGATTGTATTTTTCACGGGGACAGGTATTTCAGCAGAGAGTGGCATTCCCACTTTCGGGGGATAAGCTCACCGGGCATTGGACAAAACATGATGTATTACACCTGCATGGAAGCTTGGCCACACCGATCTGCTTCGCATGCAAGCGTCCTGCGAATCTGATAAACGAGCAAACGGCGATCTCTTGTGAGTTCGAGTTAGTTTGCATGGATGAGTCACTCATGCGCCAGCTTCCCCACAGCCAGAGACAGCGAATCACCAAGAATGCGCCACAAAGCGGTAAGACGCCGACAGTAGGTGCCTTCACTACAGTAAATCAACTCGACATGAAGGCTGTCGATAACCGCGATATAAGCATCCTGGAACATTGAAATCTCGTTCGCCGACAATGCTGGATACCTGTTCTCAAGGCTTGCGCCAAAGCGTTCACGAAGGCGGTCCAGATAGGCTTCAAAGCCACTTGTAACCGATGCCTTTAATTCCGAAGGCGGAAAGAATGCCGTGCGCAGCAGGAAGCGCAGAGCAGCGGAAGACTCGTAGCGGTTTGAAAGATTGTCCGTGTACAGCTTGCCGGGCTCGTCATCATTCGCTGGAACGCTTGCAAACATCTCTTCGATATAGTGCCTCTCCGTCGCCAGCGCCAGATTCAGCACGGCGTTGAACAGATCATCCTTGCTCTTGAAGTGCGCGTATAACGACGGCTTGCGCATACCCGCCACGACAGCGATTTCATTGAGCGATGAGGCGTCGTATCCCCGCTCAGCGAAATGCACCAGAGCGATATCACAGATTCTGCTTGCCGAAGGGCTCAGCACTTTCATCGGGATGACCTTTTAATTCAATGATTTAACGCGGTGATGTGCTCGGCCCTGCCTTCGCGCACACTGACCCAGGTCAGCGCACCCACCATAACGGCGCAGACTATCAGGAATGCGCACCAGGCAGTGGCGCCATAGCTGCTCGCCCAACCGGTCAACGGTGTGGCGAAGGCCGAGATGCCAAGCTGAAACGCGCCGAGCAATGCAGCCGTTGAACCCAGGGCAGTGGTTTGCGAAGACATCACCAGCGTCATCAGTGAGGTTTCTGCAATCCCCAATCCAAGCAGTGCTACCGCAACACCGGCAGCCAGCCAGTACAAACTGGAACCAGATACTGCTGCGCCGTAGGCCATGACAGAACCTGCAAAGATGCAAAAAGCTCCAGCCGTTGCCATGCGGGCCAAACCGTACTTGCCCACCAGTCTGGTAGCCACGACGGCCCCTATGAGAATCGCGATGCCGGTTGCGCCAAACAGCGTACCGAACTGGGCAGCAGGCAGTCCGTATTCCTTCTGATAAACAAATGTAGCGCCGCCCACATAGGCAAAGAGAAAGAAGAACACGGCTGACAGCGCTAAGGCTGGCCTTAGAAAACGACCGTCTTTTGCGATGCGCGCATACGTGCGTATCGCAAGTCTCATATTCAATGGCTCGCGCTTTTGCATGGGGAGTGTTTCAGGCAAAACAGCCATCGAATTCACCGCCACCAGCGCACCGAGAACAGCCAGTACCAGCATGACGGCCCGCCATCCGAAATGCGCCTCAATGTAACCACCCAACCCCGGGGCGATGATGGGAGCAACACCTTGAATGGTCAGCAGCAGGCCAAAAAGTTTTGCTGCCTGAACGCCCTGAGTGACGTCACGCACCATGCTCATGATGACTACCAACGTCAAAGCACTGCCTATCCCTTGGGCAAATCGTGCCACGAGTAGCCACTCAAGGGTTGGTGCCGCTCCTGCAGCCAGCGCACTCAAACTGAACAGCAACAAGCCTGCTATCAGTGGACGCCGACGGCCCAAGGCGTCAACTACCGGCCCGAACAGCAATTGCCCAAGCCCCATTGCCAACAAAAAGACCGTGAGCGTCAGCTGAATGCTGGCAACACTGGTCGAATAATCAACCGCCATTTCGGGCAGGCTTGGCAAATACATATCGACGGCTGAGGGCCCCAGTGCAGCGATGGCGCCCAAAGCAATGGCAAACTTCAGTGAAGGATTGCCGAAATGACTCTTTTCCATAACAAACTCGTGATTTGCTTCCTACCGGAAGGTAGGAACATGGCGAGAAGTTAACGAGAACCCGGAGGCAAGGTCAAGCCGTAATTTTCTTAGCGGCCAGGCATCATCGCCAGCGCTCCGCGCAAGGCATGCGCACGTCAGTGTTTTAGGCTTCAGTTCAAAGTGTTTTTTTCAAGAAGCGGCTGAAAATGAGCGGGATCTGTGAAACATTATTTTTAAGCGATCGAGGTAAGCGACTCAGTTCGCAGAAACGGGTTGGCCCAATCGATCGCGCTGCGTTCGAGCCTGGTGCGCTGGATGTATCGACAGACGCTGTCACCTTGCGCACCAGCGATGGGAGCTGAGAGGGTGGCCATGTTGGCCCGCACGCCAACGGAACACTTAGCGCCAATGGCCGTAACTGTGTGGACGGGATCAGGGTTCAAATTGAACTCCGTGAGAGCCAGACTTGCCTGCGAACCAGGCACCTTGGTATATCAGGCAAACCGCGTCATCGCTCTCGCGGGCAAGCCTCGCTCCAACAGATGGCCTCCAATACCTCTTACAAGCGAAACCTTGACACCATGCTGTTCAGGTCTACCGCCAGGCGGGTCAACTCGCCGCTGGCGGCGCTGGTCTGGGCGGCGCCGTTGGAAGATTGCGTCGACAGGTCCCGGATGTTGACCAAGTTGCGGTCCACTTCACGGGCGACTGCAGCCTGTTCTTCCGCAGCGGCGGCGATGACCAGGTTACGCTCGTTGATCTCGATCACTGCGGTGTTGATGGTTTCCAGCGCCAGGCCTGCGCCTTTCGCGATGTTCAGGGTAGATTCAGCACGGTCAGTGCTGTTACGCATTGAACTGACTGCTTTTTGGGTACCGCCTTGAATGCTGCCAACCATGCGTTCAATTTCGCTGGTGGACTGTTGGGTGCGATGGGCCAAAGCGCGTACTTCATCGGCGACAACCGCGAAGCCGCGACCGGCTTCACCGGCCCTGGCCGCTTCGATAGCTGCGTTCAGCGCCAGCAGGTTGGTCTGATCCGCCAAGCCACGAATCACGTCCAGAACCTTGCCGATGTCGCGGGACTCTTCCGCAAGATTACCAATCAGATCGGCGGTGCTTTGCACATCCCCGCTCATGCGTTCGATAGCGTTGACGGTTTCGTGAACCAGATCCCGGCCATCGCCTGCTGACGCCGTCGCGTTTTTTGACGCCTCTGAAGTGCTCACTGCGTTACGCGCCACTTCTTCGACGGCGCTGGTCATTTCGTTGACTGCAGTCGCGGCTTGTTCTATTTCGTTGTCCTGCTGCGCAAGGCCACGGGCGCTTTCATCGGTAACTGCGTTCAGTTCCTCGGCAGCGGAAGCCAGTTGTGTTGCGGATCCGGAAATACGCATCAAGGTATCGCGCAGTTTCTCCTGCATTTTTTGCATGGCGAGCAGCAACCGGCCCGCTTCGTCAGTGCCATCAACCTTTATCGGTCGGGTCAGATTACCTTCGGCGATGGTTTCAGCCGCTTCAAGTGCCAACGCTATCGGTTGGGTGATGCTCCTGGTCAGCAGCCAGGCAAACAGCATAGTCAGTAGCGAGGCAATAATGAGGAGGCCGACAACCCAGTTGAACGCAGAGCTGTACTGGTCAGCAGCAGATTGATTGATGATAGCCAGCTGGCCGTTATTGAAGTCAGTAAGCTTATTCAACGCTACGTTGATCTGCTCAGCGTTAGCCGCAGACTCGGCGTTCAGCACGCGCGTTAGCTCCTGCAGATCGCCAGCCCGACTGAGGGTAACAAGGCGCGTTTCAATTTTGCGATATTCACCCATCAGCCGCATATAGTCGTTGTAGTCGGATTGCTCTACAGGGGATGAAATCAGTTTGGCGTATGCTGCCTGCAACTTGTTAAGTTGTTGGTTTTGTTCCTCAAGTAATTCGATGGTCCTGTTCTGAATATTCGGTTCGCGATCAGTCAACAGCCGATGCGATAAAACCCGCATGCGGACGCCCGTCACAGTGAGAGCATTCAGGGTCTGAAAGCTAGGGACGCCATTTATCGCGATGTCGTCGCCAGCTGCTCGGATCTTGCTCATCTGAGACAGGGCGAAGAGGCCGAGAATCAGCATGAGCGCGCCTATCAGGGAGAACCCCAGAAATGCGCGCGGAGCAATGTTCATTGTTCTTATTGTCATGGTTTTCCCAGAGCGTGGAATGTGCTCCCCGCAAGCAGCGGCGGATGGCCCAGCGCATAAGTTTTTATCGGTCGCTTGATGACACACTTGAGCGAAAACAGCTGTGTACCGCATATTAAAACTGATATTGCCCACTCACCAACTTGCACACATCGATTGATGTTGGCCCGATGCAGCCCGATTGCGACAATCTTCAACCCAAATGACCTGAACGCGATTTTCGTTAAGTTGGTAGAGACTCGCTAACAAGGCTGCATATTTCTCCTACAGAATCAGCTCTAGAGGCTGCGGCAGCGTGGCAGAAGCTGCTGTGCATAATGGTGCTCAAGGATAGGGGATGGTCGGTTCGATGCCGGCGAACACCGCGCCAGCGCCGTCGTAAGTCGCTTCGCCGAGGAAAGCATGCTGTGTCACTACCATGGAGTCGCGTACGATCCATTGCAGACGATTGTCATTGAAGATGGCTGCAGTCCCAGCCAGTCGATAAGCCTTCATGACTACGTCCGCTCCGGTATGAGCGGCATGGGTAGCGCTGAGGCGCAATAAATTTGTCTGCTGCAGGGTCACCGGATTACCGGCCAAAAGCGAGGCCCATACAGCTTCGGCGGATTCGTAGAAAAACGCCTGGGCGCTTCGCAGCATCGCTTCTGCCTTACCCAGTTCGCTGCGGTAATAAGCTCGATCACCCAAGCGCGGGGCACCGGTGACAGTCTTGGTGCTGCCCGACATTGCGATCACTAAATCCAGTGCTGCGCGTGCCAACCCAAGGTTAACGGCGGCGTGAACTTGCGCCTGGTAGGAAACGGACGGGTAATAATAGAGGGGCTCGTCAATTGTGGAGGCACTGCCACGCACGAAAGTCCACTCGCGTTGGATGTTCTTTTGGTGCAATTTGAGGTCATGGCTCCCCGTCCCTTGCATCCCGACAACATTCCAGTTGTCGACGATCTGTACTTCGCTTGCCGGGAACACAGCGGTCAGCGGTTTGCCTGCCGTCGGTCCTCGACCGTTGGCCGATGTGCCACCGATGCCTACACCAATCCAGTTGGCACCTTTGCACCCACTAGCAAACCGCCAGTGCCCGCTGACTTCCCAGCCATTTTCAGTCTCTTTGGCGGGTTGTAGAGGGTAAAGGCCGCCAGCATAGACCTGGTCTGGCCCGTTGGCATAAATCAACGCTTGGGTTGTCGGGGGGAGTGCCGCCAGGTAGATGTTGGCTGAGCCGAACGCGGTCACCCAACCGACCGACCCGTCAGCTTCGGAAACCCGCTCTACGATGCGCAGGAACTCGGCTGGAGGCAGCGCGTCGCCACCGAAACATTTGGGAGTACTGGCGCGGAAGATACCCACTGCTTTCATTTTTTCGATCATGTCTAAAGGGACGTGGGAGCGTTGGTTAAACTCGCTGCGACGCTCGGCAATCTCCGCAATCACATCATCCAGGGAAATCGCCTTGATGCTGATTGGGGCGCCTTTACGTGTGTCACGATCATCGAAATTGTTTTTGCTGTTCATGTTTATTGTTCTCTGGCCAGGGTGATTGCATACACGTTCAGAATGCGTGGGCTGATAAGAAAAAATCAAATTCGGAATATGAATAAGCTAAATAATCTGTGGGAATTATCTGTCGTGCTATGCGCCTCTAATTGGGAGGGCATTTAAGGGCGATGGCTATTCCTGCTGTCAATAGTGCGTATGAGTAAAGCGAATTTGACCGGATGAACAATCCGTCTCAACATGGATTCACCCAGTCAATAATTACAAGGTGAAGGTTATGGTTAGCGATCAATCAAAACAACATTTTCGGCAAGCGCTGTCATTGTTGTCTGCGGCGGTGAATATCATTACTACCGATGGACCCCATGGTCGCTTCGGATTAACTGCGAGTGCGGTCTGTTCGGTCACTGATACGCCCCCAACATTATTGGTTTGCATCAACCGTAACAGTTCAATTCATGACGCGTTGCTGGGCAACAGGGCGTTGTGCGTAAATATACTGACCGGTGATCTGGAGGGTGCTGCGCGACAGTTTGCTGGTATGACCGACCTGCCGCCTGCTGAACGTTTTACCGGCCAGGATTGGCGGACAGGCTCCTCGGGCCTGCCGGTGTTGAACGATGCCCTAGCAAGCCTCGAAGGAAACATAGTAGATATCAAGGAAGTCGGATCGCACTCGGTATTATTTGTCGAAATTAACCAAATTCAGGTCCGTGAAGAGGGGGAGAGTCTGATTTACTTTGGGAGAAACTTTCACCGTCTGGGGCGGGCTGCAGCCGTCAACGTACAGACGTCGGCATCCTGAATAATTGCAGTTCCCCATTCGTGGGTGACAGGGTTTATAAAGAATGCTCGCACGCATCATTTGATATGAACTCCAGTAGGGCTGCCGGAAGCAAACAGACTAATGATTAACCCGCGCAGCCAGGTTATCCCGGCATCCGATAGGAAACGGCTATGGCAATAAAGTCCCACCGAGATGGCTGGCAATTCGATGGGCAGACTCAGCAGCCGATAGCGCTGGTTGTGGTTTAGCTGCATGGCAATGGCACGCGGCAGAATCAATGCCAGATCAGTGTTGGCGACGATTTTCGGGGCAATCGTAAAGTTAGGCACTTTCAGAGCGATTTCGCGCGCAATGCCGGCCTTTCCAAATGCTGCATCGGCGGTTAGGCCATGGCCGGTAATATTGCTCGAAACGTCAACATAGCGCAGGGCGAGTATGTCCTGAACGCTCAATTCATCTTCCTGAAAAGGATGGCCGTCGCGCAACAGACAAATGAATTCGTCGTCTAGCAGGTTTTCGTGAATGCACTCTTCACCAAGTTCTACCAGATAGCCTATCGCGATATCTACATCACCTTTGCGCAATGCCATAGCCAGTTGCTCTATAGGCATTTGACGTACATCCAGGCGTACTTTCGGCGCCTCGCGCGCTAGCACTTCCATCACCGTCGGTAGCACATAAAGTTGCGACATATCCGACATGGAGATGCGAAAAGTACGATCCGCTGTTTTCGGTTCGAAGTTCGAAAACATCATTAATGCGCTTTGAATAATAGTCAGCGCATGTTCAATGGGTCCGTGCAGGCGAATAGCTGCGTCAGTCGGCTCCATCGACGTTGCTGTTCGTACGAACAGCGGATCGTCAAACACATCGCGTAGTCGACGCAGTGCGTGACTGACGGCGGGCTGGCTGAGGTGTAGGCGTTCGGCCGCGATTGTCAGGCTGCGGTGTTCCCAAATAGCCACAAAAGTCCTGAGAAGATTCAGATCGATCGTGGCCATGTTGATGTGCGTCATTTATTTACCACGAGCCTTACGCGTGATGCTGGAAAAGACGCCGTCGCGGTATATCCAGGCATGTATCAGCGCTGCGCAAAGATGTCCTAACACGAGCAGAAACAGAACCCAGGCGAATAACCCATGTGCGGCTCGAAACCAAGCGTAAAGCGCGGAGCTGACAGGAGCAATGGGTGGAAGGTTCCAGCCCGCGAACATGGTGACAGGCCAGTTTCCGGCAGAGAGCGTCGCCCAACCGAGCAGTGGCAGGCAGAGCATCAGCAAGTAGAGCAATAGATGCGAAACATGCGCCGCCATTGCCTGCCAGTACGGTACGCTGACAGGCAATGGCGGGGTGGCGCTTAAAAGCCGATTGCCTAGACGCAGGATAGCCAAAAGAAGAATGGCGATTCCCAGAGGCCTATGAAGATCAATGAGCCAGGGACGCAGGCTCAGAGAAGACATCATGCCTACACCTATAAATAGCATAGCCAGGATAAGGACAGCCATGAACCAATGGAGAAGCCGTGCCGCGAAGTTGAAACTTTGCACACCGGTGTGCTTCTGCTGGGTATGCATTATTTGATTTCCTGTTTGCCAACCGCGTCAGTGGCTTTACCAAAACCGATTTCTCGTAATCGGGCGTTATAGGACTGGGAGTAAATACCCGCACGGGCTGCAAGCACCGGATCGTCTGAAAGTGCTATTCCTGATGGTACAAGCGTCGGGTCAAAGTTAATGTCACGACATGCCCCATGAGTTTGCTCTACCACCTGGTTGACCTCTAACGTCCCAGCGATTACCTCCTTGCGGTTGCTCGGCCATGGTTGAGAAGGGTCGTTCACCGGATCTCCTGCCTCGGCCAGTTGGAATACCAGATCCCAGTACAAGGGTGCTATACCCACACGCTGAGTTATTTCATCAAACAGGAAGTCATGACTGGCTTGCGCATGAGCCTCTTTGCTCAACATCTCTACCGCCGCATGGGGGCGCATGGACCAGCGCACAGGTTGACGTTTTCCATCCGCTGCAATAAGTACGAAGGCGTTGATGGAATTATATTCGGTTCCTGCAAAACTGGCCGGCCAAGTCGCGTTCGCCTCTCGCTCTACAGACTTGCGAGCCTCTGGATATTTTTGAAAAAACGCGGCCACCTTGTCCGGGGCTGGTTGTCCAGTGGCAGCCACCGGTTCAAAGGCTTCGACCTGCGCCAGGAAACCTTCGGCATCCCGAGTCGCGAAGTAGGGTTCGTTGTTGAGCTTCATTCGCCACTGTGACTTATCGTCGCCTACCAGCATGAGTGCCATGCTGACGGTCGCCGTCGAATTGTCCGCCGCATGCGGGTCCACGGTGCCGATTGAAAAACGCCCGATGGCGGGGATGTTGGCCGGTAGAAAAATACGTGAGGTCGACAGAGGGACGGCCGCGCCGCTCGCATGAAAAGTCCCACTGAAACACATACCCTTACCGTGGGCCCGTCGATAGCCTGGTGGAAAATTATCCAGGGAGTCACCCAGAAACTCTTTTGTGGTAACGCCGGTGCCTAAAAATCCTCCTGCCCAGGCAAAAACCAGCACAAGAGCAGTCGCGATACTGAATATGCCCAACAACGGCACTCGATATTTCCATAAACCCTGAAGGTTATTCTTAAGCATAAAATTCTCAGCTGCACGTTGTCAGGCAGCGCTGGATTGAAACTGCCGAATGGATAGCGCCAACACTAGCCGGCGCAAAGCAGTAGTCATGTGTAAGACAGAGGGATTTGAACCGCCGATACGGCAGGGAAAAATCCCGTGGGCTCAATGGGTTTGCTTGAGCGGTAACGCATGACGAACCCTGCGCCATAGCCTGTGTGTCATTACATTGCTGAGCACGCCCAAGGCAAATCACGCCGGCGATGCGCCGCTTTTGACGTTATATGTCCAGCACCAATCGTGGAGATTTTGATCGTGAACAGCAAACCAATATCGTATCGTTCGCCGCTTTTTCATCAGCAGTGAGATACACATCGCGATGGTCTGGTTCACCCTCTAAAACATCACAGAGGCATGTGCCACAAACACCCTGCTCGCAGGATATTTCGATATCAATACCTACTTCAGCCAGTGCTTGATAAATGGTCTGCCCGGTCATGACATTGACGGTTTTACCGCTGCGCGCCGCCACAACCTCAAAACCAGACCCATTGGTATCAATGTCGGCCTGAAAGTATTCGCGGTGAATGTGTGCATCAGGGTAGCCGAGTTCGAGAGCATTATTGATAACCCACTTCATAAAACCTCCCGGTCCACATGTATAGATGTGAGCCGTGTCCTGGCTGCCTCCTAATACGCGTTTGAGGTCCAGTTTGCTTTCAGGTTCATCGTCGAAGTGCAGCTGGACGGCTTGGGAAAATCCGGAGAGCTCCAACTCTTCAAGAAACGCACTTCGGCTACGTGAGCGTGCGCAATAATGCATTTCAAACGCCTTGCCCCTGGCTTCAAGTGCATAGGCCATGGCCAGCATCGGTGTGATGCCAATACCCCCTCCGAGCAGGATTGAACGTTCGGCATTCAAGTCCAGCGGGAAATGGTTACGAGGCAGGCTTATGTTTACCCTTACGCCTTCAAGCAATTCCTGATGGACTGCAATGGACCCACCCCTGGATTGAGGATCTCTCAATACCCCAAGGCGATAAATGCCTGCGTCAGCGGGATCGCCGCACAACGAATATTGGCGGATCACATTTGAGGGTAGGTGCACATCAATATGGGCACCGGCCTCAAAGGTCGGTAAATTGCCGCGGTCTGCCCGCGCCAGCTCGATGACGACCACATCATCACCTTGCAGCACTCGTTTAAGCACGACTACGTTTAGGAGTTCATTCATCGGGTAATACCTGTACGCACGCGGGAAGACAATTCATATTGATGGTTTAAAAAAGCTCGCCAATCTTCATTCAGCCTGATCAAAAACACGCATAACACCGGCCTTGAGTGACGTGTGGGCGAGTAAGCCTTCTTCACCCAATTCATGACCTGCGCCTGAATCCTTCATGCCGCCGAAGGGGAGGCTGAGATCCAGCACATTGTGGTTATTGATCCAGATAGTGCCTGCCTTCACGCCGCCGAAGAAGCTCGTGATCCGATCAACGTTTTTGGTCCAGATACTGGCACCCAAACCAAATGAGGTCGCATTGGCGCGCTGGATAACCTCACGGTCGTCCTTGAAGGAAAAGGCTGTTAGCACCGGCCCAAAAATCTCCTTTTGGGATGTGATGCTGTTGTTTGTAAGGTCGGTCAAAATGGTAGGCTGAATATAAGCGCCAGGGCTGTTGATCGTTTCGCCCCCACACAGTAATTCTGCACCGGACTCAAGGCCCTGGTGGATCATGCTCATCACCTTGTCGCGGTGGGCGTGATGCACGAGTGGACCCATCTGCGAACTTAAATCCAGACCCGGGCCAATTTTGATGGTCCGTGCGATTTCAGCGACTCCCGCAGTGACTTCGGCGTAGTGGCGTTCGTGGACGTACAGCCGAGAACCTGCGCAGCAGTTTTGACCATGATTGCCGAAAATAGCCCAGGCAGCGCCGGGAATAGCGATGTTCAGATCGGCATCTTCGGCGATGACGACCGGTGACTTTCCGCCGAGTTCAAGCGTGTACTTTTTCATCAGGGGCGCTGCTATTGCGGCGATTCGTTTCCCTGTCTCGGTCGAGCCTGTAAAACTTATCTTGTCCACGCCAGGGTGCTCAACAAGCGCCGCACCCACTTCATGACCCAGGCCGGTAATGACATTGACAACTCCAGGTGGAATACCAGCTTCATTACACAGCTCCGCCATGCGCAAAGTAGTGAACGGGGTTTGTTCAGCGGGCTTGAGAACAATAGTGCACCCCGTTGCAAGAACAGGCGCCAATTTCCAGACCGCTTGGCAAAGCGGCACGTTCCACGGGGTAATTGCTGCGACGACACCCAGTGGCGATCGTTTTGTGAAACCAAAGAATTTTTGATCCGGCAGGTAAGGAACGGACAAGTCCAGGGTTTTTCCAGAGATTTTGGTGGACCACCCGGCCATATAACGCAGCGTATAGACCGACAGGTCCGCATCGAATGCGCGAGTGTTTCGAATAAGGCGGCCACTGCTGAGCGTCTCGAGTTCAGAAAGCTCCTGAGCATTTTCCGCAATCAAATCAGCGAGCCGCAGCATCAAAGCTTCACGTTGATAGGGTCTCATTCTGGACCAGGCGCTGTCTTCAAATGCCTTGCGTGCAGCGGCCACTGCCAGGTCGACGTCAAATTGGTCTGCCTGTGCGATTTGACCTAATTCAAGACCGTTACTAGGATCGGCGATAGAAAAGTATTTTTCTGAATGCGGGTCCCTGAACTCACCATTAATGAAGATTTGGGTACGTTTGCCGATCCTGGATTTAGCCCCAGCGGTGAGGTGTTCGTAGTTATTTGCCAATGTCATGATCGAATGCCCATTGTTATTGTTTCAGGGGCCGCTATCGTACTAGCGGAATATAAAGGAAATTAATATCCCGCACCGTCAAGAGTTGGACAATGACAGCAGAGGTACCTATTGTTGCCCTTGCTGCAACAAAGGCGAATCATCCAGGTGGTGCGTCCAATGTCTCACTTGCGTGTAGGGCGGATTGGTTTTTGCTGATCGTGCCCTAGGTCGTGGACCGCGACTGCACTAAGCTGAGACGATGACGATATCGGGTAAAAAAGTGGTGCATCTAACCGGACCGGTATATCTGGCCTGTATGGATACAAGCAAGTATGGGCTTTAAGGCGAATTAAGAGTGTTGTATAATTTCTGGAATTTTTAGGTAAAAAGGAAATTCTTAATGAGGGTTGCTAAAAACAATCAAAAGACTGAAGAGAAACGTACGGCTATTTTGGTCGAGGCAAGGATGGTATTTCTCGACTCGGGAAATGCTGGATTCAGTATGAGAAGCGTGGCTAAAAAAGTCGATATGTCGCTGAGTCATCTTCAATATTTTTTTCCGACCAAAGATCAACTATTTTTGGAGATGGTCAGGTATACCGTAAATGACTATCTGAAAAATTATAAACTCATAATGATAGAGTCCTATAATAGTCCCGAGCAACAGATGTGTGCTGTGTTGGATTATTTGTTTAGCGATCTCATGCGACTGGATGTTACAGCTATCTTCGTCGAGCTCTGGGGGATGGCACTCCGGGATGTAGAGGCGCGCCTTTTTCAGCGTAAACTGTACAGAGTCAATAGGCGAAAATTTTCGACAATCCTTACCAGGGTTTACCCTGACGCATCGCGTGAGACCATCAAACGGGTCGCAACCCAGGTGCTGTTACACATCGATGGCATTATGGTGCTTTACATGGTGGATTGGCCGGATGCGCAGAATTATGAGCGAATAGTTCAAGACGCTAAATCCATCATATGGAGAATCATGGAAAATATCGCTCAGAAAAAAGAGACTAGTCAACTGCCGTAGCTATGGCATTTTTCCGAACCAAGAAAATCTTATTGGGATTTCTGCTGGTGCAATCACGAATGCGCCGAATCTGTGCGTTTATCGCCATTGCCAAGTAATGCACCAAATCACGCGAAAGAGGGGACAGCTTCCTGGATTGGCGCGAAATAATTTGTACTTGTGTTACATTCAAGGCGTGATAATCGATAGGAATAGCTTTTAATGTGCCGTTGCATAACTCATCAATGACGGGAAAGTCACTGAGTATTGTCGAGGCTATGCCATTGCGCGTGAGGTCCAACATTATCTTCAGTGAGTTTGAAGTAATGTAAGGCTGGAAGTGAGCGCTGCTTTCACTTTGCAACTGATCAATAATCCCTCTGATCCGGTACTCAAGCGGGGGGAGAACAATATCTTCGTCAGCCAGGTCTTGAAGACTGAGTATCGATCTGCCCGCCAGCGGATGGTCGGGGTGGACAATAGCTCTCATGGGTTGATCGAAAGAATGGAGCCTATTGATGTTTGCGGTCTTGGTAGGGGAAAACACCAATCCTATGTCTGCTTCGTCTTCAGCGACCATTCGCTCAACTTCGTGAGAGGGCGCAATCAACAGCTCAGTGTGCGATTGTCGGTTAGCTTTGAAAAATTGATAAAGCTCACCTATGGCCTGAGTGCTAAGCAGTCCTTCGCCCACCGCAATACTTGTTCTATTTAAATATCCTTCTTTGAGTTGGCCGAGTTTTTTCAAAAGTAGATTGTGATGACCCATACGCTCAACATAATAATCAACTGCAGCCTGACCAGCGGCGGTCAGGCAGATCCTGTGAGTACCTTCTTGTATGAGCTGAATACCGAGATCGGACTCCAGTTTTGCAATCTGGCGACTGATGGAGGAGACGGCGAGCTCCAGCTCTTCGGCCGCCGCGCGCATGGTTCCCAATCTGGAGCTTAAATACAGATACTTGAAGCGTTGATCTTGAAGCTCAGTTTGGGAATTCATCATGGGTGCCTCGCACGGTTCGCATCATCAAGTTTTTATTATGCTGACGAATCTATGCTAGTGAATGCCGGGAAGCAATACCGTGGGCTAGTTTTTTTGGTCAGTGACCTACAATATTTTTATAGCTTTTTGATCTAAGAAGGCGTTTCTGTCTGCACCGAAATTTGCGGTTCCAGATTGCACGTTTAACGTTCTATGGGACGCTTGATTGCTGAGGTACCCCTGATTTCCTGGCTTGATCAGCTGTGCTGGCGCTTGAGGTGATACGGTGCGGGATTAACTATGGGTGTGTCGCCAGTGACGAGATCAGCGACCAGTTGTCCGGCTGCTGGAGAGGTGCCAAAACCATGCCCTGAGAATCCGCAAGCAAGCGTCAAGCCCGGGATTTTATCCACGGGGGATATCACTGGGAGGCCGTCCGGCGTTACATCGATCATGCCAGCCCATTCGAGCTCTATGGTGGCTTTTTTAAAAGCGGGCCAAGCTTCAGTGAGATTGCGTAATGCAGCCCGATTCAGTCCGTGATTGACGTTTGGGTCTATTGTCCGTCTCTGCTCGAAAGCAGAGGGACCTTGGTCAGAACTGCGTCGCGACAGGGCCAGTTCTGTCATGAACTCTCGTCCCAGGGAAAGATTCATGTTTTTCCATTGGGAACGCAGTGTGGAAAAGTAGTGATGCCCGATCAGCAAGCTGTCAGGTACGATCGGCACCATGAAAGCTCCCCGGTTCGTAATGATGTATCCGCCGTCCTGGTGTTTGCGAAAAGAGATATCTGGAGTGCCTACTGCGACTTCAGTCATGCCCTCTATCGTCAGAGGAGCGGTCCGAAGGACTGAGGCGACTACCGGTAACGTCAAGAGGGGAACACCGCAGGCAGCCAGAAAGCGTCTCGACCACATGCCGCCGGAAAGGATTACGTTATCGCACCGCACTTCCCCCCGCTCGGTTACAACACCGCTTACTCTGCCTGCCGACATGGATAGCGCTCGCACCGCGCAGTTCTCCACGATGATAACGCCTTTTGCAATAGCCGCCCGTGCGATGGCACTGCTGGCAAGAGTAGGCTCTGCTCGGCCATCAGAGGCTGTATAAATTCCGCCTGCCCAATCGACGGTGCACCCTGGAGAAAGATCAGCGATTTCTCTCGCCGTGACCAGGCGTGAGTCGAGCGAGGCATCAGCGACTGAGTTCAACCATTCTTGATGTGAAGCCATTTCTGAGGCTGAACTGGCGGTATACAAAATACCGGTCTGTCTGTAGCCAACATCGGCATTGAGCCGTTGCGCCATGGTGCCCCAGAGTTTTTCTGCAGCGATTGAAAGAGGGAGGTCCAGTTTGTCCCGCCCCATTTTCCGGATCCAACCCAGATTTCGCGAGGATTGTTCGCCAGCAATTCTGCCTTTTTCAAGTACTGTGACGGGTATGCCACGTTCTGCCAGCGACAATGCCGCGGTGAGTCCGATAATGCCCCCTCCGATCACCACCACTGTCGTGGAGGCAGGAAGAACGACAGAAGTCTGAACGGGAGAGATAGAGGGGGCCAAGTTTCTTATCCTTGATGTTGTATACGTTATCGAAAGTGCACTGAATCGCTACGCCCTGAGGCTGCTAAGTGTCACGTATTATTATGAGTAATCGTGATTTCTTTGACATCGGCCTTTGAAACCCCGCGATAGGCGGTGACTTCAATTTCAACTTTGTATATCTCAGATCCAAGGGGAGGGCTGGTCAGCGTCAGCGTTGGATTAATGCCTCGCATTTTTTCTGCGTAGGTGGCCATTACGATATCTATGTCCTTCGCAAACGGTATGAACACGCGCGCGGCAACGATATCGCCAAGCGAAGCGTCAACGGCCGAAAGGGCATGTTCTATATTGGCCAAGACTTGAAGGGTCTGCTCAGCCGGGTCTTCGGGCATTTCCTTTGTGGCGGGATTGCGGCCGGCGGTATTGGATACGAAAATCAGATCGCCGACGGCGATGAGGCGCGAATAGCTACCCAGCTCCTCAAACTTGGATCCGGTTTTAACTTTAATAACGTCGATAACTTCTTTCATGTGGAGTGTCCGATATTCAATGAAGACTCTGAAGGCGCGCTGGCCGTGCGGGCTTAACTTAGCGTTGGGGTTTCCCAGAGATTAAGTTTGACGCCTATGCCTTTTTCGCAGGCGTTGCGATAAATAACGGTGCCCCACGCAACATCTTCTACCGGCATACCGCCGACCGACATAATGATGATTTCATCGTCGTTTTTGCGGCCGGATGCTTCACCGACAACAATCTTGCCCAGATCCTCGAGCTGGTCAGGTGACATTTTTCCTTCGTCGATCAGATCCAGGAATTGGATGCCCACTACTGGCACGATGTTGTGCACTGGCTTGGGATTTTCTTCATGCCATGCCTGGTAGAGAGAAGGATTGTCCAGAACCTTGCGGATGTCGGGTGACTGCATGCCTTCATCGATACTCGTCAAGGCGGGCATGGACAGGAACGTACCAGGGCTTACCCATTCACGCTTCACCACAGGATAGGCAGAGGCATCACCAATTGCTCCGGAATTGCAGAATGTGACGATGTCACAGTCGCGTACCACAGCTTCGTTGGTGTCAACCACATGAATGTTGACAATCTGCGGAAAAGTCTCACGAACCCACGATGTAAACGCATCGATATTTTTTTGGCCGCGTCCCTTGACTTTAACTGTGTCAATCTCAGGACATTCGGCAACGAATGCCGAAAGTGAGGTCTTCGCCATCACACCTGGACCCAGAATGCCAACAACCTTCGAATTCTTTTTGGCCAGATGGCGGGCGCCTACGCCAGGCACGGCGCCTGTTCGATAAGCAGAAAGAAGATTCGCTGACATGATTGCCAGAGGAGCGCCTGTATCGGCATCGTTGAGTACGAACAGAAGGATGGAGCGGGGGAGGCCCTTCTCTCGATTCGCGATGTTGGATCCGTACCATTTCATCCCGGCTGTTCGAAATTGACCGCCAAGGTACGCAGGCATCGCCATGAAGCGTCGATCGGGAGTAGGTTTGGGCATGCCCGGAAAAGGTGAGTCTTCGGGAAATACCACCACAGATCCGTGGGAATTGTTATTGGGACCTGCCATCCGGTAGTCACCGTGGTACATCAGGGAAAACATTTCTTCCATCGTGTCAACGCAGGCTGCCATATTGGTGACGCCCGCCTGAATCATGTCCGGTTCGGAGAGGTAAATGAAATCAATATTAGGTAAGTTGTGCATAGTCGTTGATGCTCATTTTGAAATACTGCTCTTGCCGCTGATACGAACCTTTCTCAGCGGAGACGTGATCTGACCGGTTGCGCTTTAACCTTCAACGCCGTTGTCATTCTGAATCGAACGGTCCAAATCGCAGGGCCTTCGAATAATCGGGTGAGCCATGGCGGTTATGCGCTTTTTTCAACGCTTAACTGCTCCAAATCAGCCTTGGAGCATTCGCCATGAGTTCTGGCGCTCAAGCTAAGCTAGGTAACAGACCACCCTTATCCTACAGTTCGTTTTTTTGAACTCGATGACATTCGAGGCGACACTTGTTGTGGTAATGACAACGCTTGCGCTAGCAGGGTATAGCGGCTATTCCGGTCAAGCACCGATCAACATCATTGCCTAAAAAGCAACATGATTCTTGGTTGCTGTGATTGTGGTCCGATTTCTATGTCAGTAATTTCCTTGTCTTGTTTTTGCAGATTCGACAGGAGCCTTTTCATGATTTCCCCCATTTCTGACATTTCCCTGCTGGAAGAGCGTATTCGGGTACTTGAGGCCGAATCTGCGGTTCGCCATTTACTGAATCGGTATATGTTTTTGTGCGACGTTCCCGGGCCTGAAACACGTGAAATCGAGCTGGGCCAATTGTTCTGCCAGGATGCAGTTTGGCAGGGGGTCGGATCTCGGTATGCCCTTAAGTTTGGTCGTGTAGGCGGACGCAAAGCGATAGTGGCGATGCTCATGAGTTACCTGCCGCCGGCTCCACACTTTCTGTCAAATATGCACTTTCTTTCCGGTGAGCAGATATCTGTCGATGGTTTTCAAGCCAAAGGCCGATGGGTAATGCAGCAACTTAGTCGCTACGAATCTGGCCAATCAGGATCAATTGTCGCCGCCCTCAGCGTGGAATTTCTCTGGGAGGCAGACGCCTGGCGCATCTCCTCTTTTTCAACTGAACGCGTTGATGCCTTTCGTCTCGAGAATGTCCAGGGGGCGTCACTGTGAGCCCGCTGGTCATTGAAGGTTGCATCGGGGGGCCAGGTCGGACGGTCGCCATCAAGGATTCTTTGGATGTGGCAGGTTGGCCAACACGGTGTGGGAGCCGTGCTTTCGAACACGCCCCGCCAGCCCAAGACCATGCAACTGTTGTGAAGGCGCTTCTCGACGATGGTTGGCAAATCATTGGCAAGACTGTGCTGCATGAGCTGGCTTTCGGTGTGACCGGTATCAACGAGTGGGCTGGAACGCCAGTTAATCCACAGGCACCGGATCGGATACCTGGTGGGTCTTCCAGTGGCTCAGCGGTCATCGTTGCTCAGGGAAATGTGGATGTGGCATTGGGTACTGATACAGGAGGTTCTGTGCGCATGCCGGCTGCCTGCTGTGGGGTCTTGGGTCTCAAGCCATCGTTCGGTCGTTTGAGTCGTCACGGTGTGTATCCGGCTTCCAGTTCTCTTGATGTTGTAGGGCCCATGGCTCGTGATCTCGAGACGATCGTGGCTGCGATGACGTCAATGGACTCAACTTTTTCGGCGCATAAGCCTCTCGGGAAATTTCGGGTAGGTTTAGTCAATGTCTCTTGCGATCCGGCGATTGAGCAAGCCATACGGGACGAGATGAATCGTCGCGGCTGGGCCTGGGAAGTCGTCACGCTGCCGCTTCTTGATCAGGCATTCGAAGCTGCATTGACCGTCATTAATGCTGAAACGTGGGCTGCTTATGGTCATTACACCGGCCAGGCTTTACTGGGTGCCGATATTGAGGCGAGGTTACTGCGTGCGGCCAATACTGATGCCGTAGCCGTACAAGCTGCGGATGCGGTGCGCATGGCATTCAGCGAACAGGTAGACCATTTACTGGAGCGCTTCGATACACTTGTCCTTCCGAGTTTGCCTCGTCTGCCACCGCTATTGGTTGATGTATGCAAGGGTGAATCGGTGATCGATCTGACGCGCTTCCTCAGGCCGTTCAACTTGAGCGGGCACCCGGCATTGAGTGTGCCAATTCCCTATCCGGGTTCCTCCATTAAAACCAGCCTGCAACTCATCGGAGCAAAGGGTGACGATGCACGTCTGTGTGCCATTGCTGGTGCGTTCCTTTGAATAAATCAGCGTTTGTCATCGAGCGCAGCAAGCACGCGGGTCAGGCGGTGCAATCAAAAAGTGACTCAGTTCCTTCTCGGGCGACCAAGGACCTGATCAGGGATGTCACCCAAAAGGTTGCAGCGTTGCAATCTGTACAACGAATGTCGCTTACGGTGTCATCGTTTTCGTGGCGAAGTACTGCAAGGATACCGGTAGGCCGTACACCCATATGAAGCCGGCTACCTGTGATGCGCAATCTACATCGCGCCGACAATTAGAAGGATACGCTTGAACCAGATTCAATCCGATTGCCAAGGCCAGGAATATACACTGGACATTGATGCCTCGTTGAATAGGCGTCATGAATCGTGTCATCGAAGACAAGTGATTGGTTTGAGTTTCTGAGTACCCGCCTTTTGGCAAGATAAGAGTTTGGTGAACTTGGCAACGAGTGAAGAGCGATATAAAGAATAACCAGGCTGCGGTTTTCAGGGGCAGCGGGCAGGTATCGCTTGCGCTTGAGGAGCGCTCGCGTTGGTCCGCAAGGACGCTGCTGCATCGATTTATTTCCGTTATTCATAAAATAATTAGAGTGGAGAATTGGGATGACAGAGCTATCCGAACCCCTATCTGCAGATGTGCCTGCAGGCGGCCAGCAATTAGAAGGTAATCTAAGTGCTTATAAAATCGCGTTATTGGTGATTGCAGCCGCAGGACCGTTAGGGGCGGTTCTCACCGCGGCCCCCATCGCTTTTGAGCACGGTAATGGCGCTGGCCTTGCCGGAGCATTCCTGCTGGCGGGAATTCTGATGATTTTTTTCTCGATAGGCTATGGCGAATTAATCCGGGCGGTCCCGGGGGCCGGCGCATTTTACAAGTACCTCACGGTGATCTTTGGACGGGGCGTAGGAGCGGGGGCGGCATGGGTTGCCTTAGCCTCTTATCTGGCGATTACTACGGCGATTGCTGTGGCGTCCGGGTATTACACGAATATGACCATGCAAGGGTTTGGTATTGATATCGGCTGGGCAGCATGGACCGTCTTATACGTGGGGGCGATTTGTTACCTGGGTCGGGCGAATATTGATTTTGCGGCAAAGATCCTCGTGCCTTTGGTGCTTGCAGAGTTTTTTGTGCTTTTTCTACTGGGTATTTCCATATTCTTGGATAAAGGTCTTAACGCCTTCCCGGTTCAAGCCATCTCGGTAGACGCAATAATGTTGCCGGGGCTGGGGGTTGGGCTCATGGTGGCGCTGGCATCATTCCTCGGTGTCGAGTCCGCCGCGCTTTATGCGATGGAAGCCAGGAAGCCAGCAAAAACCATTCCGCATGCCACTCGTTTGGCGGTCGTTTTGGTAGGCGTCGCCTACTTGATCATTATCTGGCTGATCATCGGTGAGGTTGGGTTTGACTCCATCAAGGACGAGGCAGCAATAGCGAAGGGCGGGTTGGTCATCAATTTGTTCACGACTCGTTTGGGTAGCACGATGGCGACAATTGTTTCCCTCATGCTGTGCACCAGCAACTTTTGCTGTTTGTTGTCACTGCATAATGCTGCGACGCGGTATGTTCAAGTTTTGGCCAAAGACAGGCACTTGCCGAATGTTCTTTCACATGTTCATGAAACGAAAAAATCTCCAGCCAATGCAAGTCTTCTTGTAACCGTGCTCGTCGCGCTGACCATTATCGTCTCTTCCTCCCTGGGCTATGACGCCTTTGTATTTTTGTTTCCCGTAACGGTGGCATTGTCGACGCTTGGATTGATAGGGCTTCAGACATTTGTCACATTGGGGGTCGTCGTTCACTTCAAAAGAGCCAACGATAAACGGTATTTTAAAACGTTACTCAGCCCGCTCATCGCACTGGCTGGGCTGAGTACTGCCGTTTATCTCATCTACGATAATTACGGCATGCTAACGGGCAGTGAATCTGCCTGGGTCAATGGCACTCCATTACTTCTGGTTGTCTTATTTATCTACGGGATAATCAAGGGGCGCATCAGGAAAGCTGACTCGTCCGGGATCAAATGATATAGGCCATGCCTACACCGCCGTTAAGCTTGATCCAGGTGGATTGACGCTTGTTGTCTTTAAAACAATAAACCTCTCGCGGTCGGCGGTTGATGAGGTGTGGGTGCGGGCTTAAGGTTATTTCAAAATAACTCTCGTCACATTGCGATAGAAAGGTAATTAATTGTGAGCGATTTAATTAACGTTGTCGGGCTTGATATGGAGCCCGCAAGCTTGGTCAAGCACGACCGCGTGCACACGTCGTTGTACACCGATGCCAAGCTGTTTGACATGGAACTGGAAAAGATTTTCTACAGTACCTGGGTCTGGGTCGCGCACGTCAGCGAGATCCCGGAGGCGGGCAGCTACAAAAGCACCTACATCGGCAAGCAGCCGGTGATCGTGGTGCGCGACCGCAAGAAACAGGTCCATGTGCACCTCAACCGCTGCCGCCATCGCGGCGCTACGGTATGCGAACACAAGAAGGGCAAGACCAACAGCTTTGTCTGCCCATATCACGGCTGGAGTTACGCGCTGGATGGTTCACTGCGTGGTGTGCCGAGCCCTGAAAGCTACGGTGATTGCCTCGATAAGGGCGAGCTGCCTCTGGTCAGCCTGCGTGTTGAAGAATATGCGGGCATGCTGTTTGCCACGCTCAAGGATGACATCGAACCACTGGTCGACTTCCTCGGGCCTGCCAAGAAATGGATCGACCTGTTCATGAAACAGGGCGCCGGTTACCCGATCAAGGTCCCAGGCGAGCACCGTTTCCGTTTTCCGGGCAACTGGAAAATCCAGTTGGAAAATACCACAGACGCCTACCACTTCCCGCTGGTGCACAAGTCATTCCTGGCATCGGTAGATGAGCAAACCCTTAAACTTTTCGACTTCGTTGAAGGGCCGGGTTACGTCGAAGACCTTGGTAACGGGCACAGCGTAATGGTGATGATCCCCGACTTGGTGGATCTTGAAGCCGATCTCGACAAACCGATCCCGGAGCGCTTCGAGGAGCTTGCTGCGCAATTGCGCGAAGACGGTATCGAAGAGCAGCAAGTACGCCGTATTGTTCGTGCTGTCGGTGGCTCGGGTTTCAATCTTAACCTGTTCCCCAACGTTGCCTGTTCCATGGCGTTTTTTCGCGCGCTGCAACCGATATCGGTGACAGAGACGGAAATTCATCACTCGGTAATCACCATGGACGGCGGCCCGGCTATAGCCAACCGCTACCGCCTGCGTTTGCATGAGCACTTCCAGGGGCCGATGGGCTTTGGTACTCCGGACGATTCCGAAGCCTGGGAGCGTGTGCAGAAAGGCGCCAGTGCTGGCGAAGACCTGTGGATCATGTTGAACCGTGGTCTGCCGGGTGAGAAACCGACCGAAGACGGGCTGGTCAGCGACGTAAGCGCCGAGACCGGCATGCGCGCTGCTTACCAGCAGTGGAAAAAGATGATGACGGCAGAGACTAAGTAAATGAACCTGCAATTACTGAATCAAGTCACCGCTTTTATCTGGGCTGAAGGCGACATGCTCGACCATGGCGAATTCGACACCTGGTTGAGCCTGTGGAACGAAAAGGGTACTTACATTATCCCGATCAATCCCAAGGAAGAAGACTTCGAAAACACCCTCAACTACGCCTATGACGATCATCACATGCGTCAGTTACGAATCCAGCGTCTGACCGGGGGTGATTCGATTTCCACCAGCCCGCAGCCGCGTACCGTGCGCACCCTGTCACGTTTTCGTGTGCTGTTCGAAAGCGATGAAAAAGTGACGGTCCGTTGCGCGCAAAACGTGCGCGAGTTCCGTAAGGACTCGCTCAAACATTACAGCGCGGACATCGTCTACGAGCTTGAACGCGCCAGTGACACTTTCAAGATTCAGCGTAAGTTGATTCGTTTGATCAACGCTGACGACGCGCTCGCCGGGATAGGTTATATACTTTAAGTTAACAGTTCGGGTGCCGGAGACGAGGGGTGTCCGTTCTGTTTCTGCCGGCTATAAGAGCGGTGCCTTCTGACACTCGCCAAGCGTTTTGATTGGAAGGCACTTTGTCGGGATTGAACAGTGTCTGCTGAGAGTGTCGGTTATAGATTTAAATATCAGTCTCTGTAGAGGCGGGTGTTTTCCGTTGGGTCAGCATAGTTGAATTTTTAGCCCTTCTTATACTTGGCACATGCGCTACAGAAAAAGCACGTCAGACTCGATTCTTGTACGGATAATAATGCTCATGCTAGGCCTGCTGGAGTGTTATTAAAGCAAGCTGTCGCGAGGAGGTGAAGATTTAAAAAACGCAACAGATATTTAAAGCATAGACTGCGCAACTATTAATCGGTAGCTCGCATTGACTACCCAAACGACTGCAGAATCCTGGCGGCATTTAAATGCAGGTGAGGAATAGCCCATTTAATGTATCGCTTAACCCAATAAAAAAAATGGAAATGCAACCATGCGTCGATATTCCCTGCTTCACCTTTGTACCCTCGCTGCACTGTTCAATGCAACAACTCCCGCGGGCGCTTACGAGCTTTTTTCCCGAGATGACACCCATCTCAATGCTAACCTGGATGCAGTTTTTGGCGTTTTCCACAGTCGTGAAAGTTATCCAGCCTCTGGCCGGTTAACACAGGGAGCCTCCTCATGGAGAGAGGGCTACATCAAGTATGGCATGAGCGGCGATCAGGGATTGCGAGGCGCAGGGACGGCCTATGGTGCCTTCTCACTGGTCAGTTCGGCCACTTGGGGGGACGGGGACGCTGCAGGCTACACTGATGGATCTGAGCGCACCACCAAGATTGAAGATGCTTATTTGGGATGGCGCTCGGGCAACCTGTTTGAAGTCCTTGGCAAAGACGGCATCGACTTTTCATTCGGTCGACAGAATATTGCAGTGGGCGACGGCTTCCTTATTCAGGGCGATGCCTTCAGTGCAGGTCGCGGCCTCGGCGACGGGCAGTACAATCGTGGAGGTGCTTTCTACGTGGCTGCCCGCAAAGCGTTCGATAAGACAGCCGTGTTGCGCATTGGCGGTAAAGAGG
Source organism: Pseudomonas sp. 31 R 17 (assembly GCF_900004915.1). Classification (NCBI taxonomy): domain Bacteria; kingdom Pseudomonadati; phylum Pseudomonadota; class Gammaproteobacteria; order Pseudomonadales; family Pseudomonadaceae; genus Pseudomonas; species Pseudomonas sp. 31 R 17. The sequence continues at coordinate 81,564 of NZ_CVTN01000042.1, read as the reverse complement.
GCTGGCGTGGCGATCTGATGTGGCTTAAATCCGATAACCCCTCTCAGGCCAATACCGAGATGTACGTCGGTACGCTGGAACACGTGGCTGCAGCCGGTACGGTTGGCCTGACGTACATCAACACCACGAAAATCGCTGAACAGTACGCTTCGCCCCTGCAGCTTGAGCGTGACGGCATGAAGACCTACAGCGTGCGCGCAGTGGGTAATGCGGGCGTGGAAAACCTGTTTTTGTCGGGTGAATACGCCAGGCAAAACAAACCGAATGCGACGAATGAGGACGCTTGGTATCTGGAAGCAGGGTGGACCTTTGCTGATGCTCCGTGGAAGCCGAGCGCCAGCTATCGCTACAGCCGCTTTTCAGAAGGTTATGACACCTTGTTTTATGGGACGGGGCGTGGCTACGGCACATGGTTCCAGGGTGAAGTGGCCAGTAACTATGCCGGCCCCTTCAACAATAATGCTCGTATCCAGAATGTTACGTTCAAGGTCAATCCTTTGGAAAGCCTGACCCTCGGAGCCATGTACTTTAATTACGACACCATCGATCGTAACGTGCGTAACACCGATGGTCATGAAATCGACCTGTATGCCGAATGGCGCATTAATCAGCACTTGACCGTTTTGCCGTTGTTAGGCATCTACCAGCCAGACAAGAGCGCAGAGAAGGGGGGGACGCAGTTGGGTAACAACGATACAAATGTGTACACCCAGCTGGTGTTTGCTACGACATTTTGATACCTGGCAGGTGACCGATGTCACCTGTTTTTGTTCCTCGCCGTTTAGAAAAAGTTGTATCCCTAAACACGCCATAGCCCACCGTCGGATCGCCGAGTTTTGCCTGGCAAACGTTCTGTACTTTTTGCGAGGTCTAGCTTGATCAAAGAAAAGCATGACGTAAATAACGCAGTCAGTAATGGAAACCGGCAGAGCGTTTCATCCGTGCGCCTGGAATAGTTTCCACTTTCGCTCCTTGGTGGAGCTGCCCTCGTTCCCGAGGGCACGCTTTTTAGACAGCCACTCTTTTTGAGCGGTTCTTGGCCGCTTTATTCTGGCGTTGCGTTTCCCAAGACTATTTCGTCTGGAGCACTCACGATTTTAGTCCCATCGACTTTCCCGACAGCGTCGCCGCGACATCGAGCATCATTTCGCGCCAACGCCGAGGGCCCGCTCGAAGCTTGATGTCCGAAATTTACAATACCGTCACCAACCGCACGTCGATACTCGACCTCGAGAGCGAGGGAGCAGCCGATACCCCTTCAGTCGGGAATAATAATGTCCACTACCACAAACATAGACTTTCTCTACTTGTCCGAGCCCGTATCGTTTCGATCGTTTCTGATTTGACCCAAACCTCATGCCACTGTAGGAGCGAGCTTGCTCGCGAAGAACTCAAATGCACCGCGTTCATACAGGATGCCCGCGTTATCGTTGACGCTCTTCGCGAGCAAGCTCGCTCCTGCGCAGATTAGCGGAGCGAAGCTATGCACTCAGTCAGCAGTTTCTTCACCACTCGAGCAGGCCTGAACCTGCATGTCCTGCGCTCGGACTTTTTGCCGGCGGCGACCCTGCAAGCCATGTGTGACTGCAATGCGCAGGTGCGCACCGCCGAAGTCGCGGACGCCAGCCATTATGTGCACGACGACCAAGGCGCGGTCTTCAACCGGCTGGTCATTGAGTTTCTTCACCGCCTCGCGATTTCCGGTCGATGAACCCGCGGGCACGCCTGATTGTATTGCTCTCATCATTGACGGCCTTCGGGCCGTTTTCGATTGACACTTACCTGCCCAGCTTCCCGCAAATCGCCGAGGACCTGTCGACCAGCACTGCGCAGGTGCAACACACCATCAGCGCGTTTCTCGCCGGGCTGTGCCTGGGCATGTTGTGCTACGGCCCGTTGTCCGACCGCTATGGCCGGCGCCCTCTGCTGCTTGGCAGCCTGGTGCTGTACGCGGCAGCGACCCTGGGTTGCCTGTTTGCCGGCAGCGTCGAACAACTGATTGCCTGGCGCTTTTTCCAGGCGCTCGGTGGCGCGGGCGCGCTGGTACTGGCGCGCGCCGTTGCCAGGGACATGGTCGGCCTGGTGGAGGCCGCCAAAGTGCTGTCGTGGATGCACGTGTTGACGATGATGGCGACGCTGGTCGCGCCGATGATCGGCACCTGGCTGGTGCTGATCCAGGGTTGGCGCACGATCTTCGCGACCTTGTTCATCCTGTCCAGCCTGTGCCTGTTGCTGGTTACCCTGACGCTGAAGGAAAGCCTGCCGATACAGGATCGCGGCGCGTCCGTGACGGCGGCTTTCGCGGCCTACCTTGCCATTGCCCGCCAGCCCAGGGCGGTGGCGCTGATCCTGTGCATGGCCTTGGGCTTTGGCGGCATGTTCGCCTTTATCACCGCGTCGCCTTTTGTCTACGTGGTGTACTTCGGCGTCTCGCCGCGGGTATTCAGCGCATTGTTCGCCCTGAACATCCTCGGCATCATCCTGGTGACCTTCATCAACGCCCGCTGGGTGGGCCGTTTCGGACCGCAACGCATGCTCGGGGTGGGCACGGTACTGGCGAGCGGGGCAGGGCTGGCGATGATGCTGGTCGGCTATACCGGATGGGGCGGGCTGGCGAGCATCGTGTGTTGCATGATGCTGTACATGGGCGTGACCGGTTTGATCGGCGCCAACTGCATGGCCAGTCTGATGATGCTGTTTCCACGCCAGGCCGGCGCGAGCGTGGCGCTGGGGATTTCGGTGCAATTCGCTACGGGGGCGCTGGCCAGTCTGTGGGTCAGCCATTTGGCTGATGGCAGCGCCTGGCCGATGTGCCTGGTGGTGGGGTGTTGCGGGTTGGGCGCGTTGGTTGCTTATGGTGTGACCCTTCGCCTGCCTGCCCGGGCGGTCGCCGTGACGGCTTGAGCCAACTTGCCGATGGGTTGTCAGCCCTGACCAAGAATTCGGCAATATTGGACATGCCAGCCAGGCCAATCCGTTCCACACTGTGGACGTGATAGGCCCTGATAATAAAAAGGTAGGCTGGTATGTCGTTGTCTCTGGAAAACCCTTCCTCGTACTACACCATGACCCGTAAATACGACCTGCATTATCGGGATCTCGAAGGCGATATCGAGGCTGAGGTCGTGATCATCGGGGGCGGTTTTTCGGGTATCAACACGGCGCTGGAGCTGGCCGAGCGGGGTATCACCAACGTGGTGGTGCTGGAAGCCAATTACATGGGCTTCGGCGGTTCGGGTCGCAACGGCGGCCACGTGATGGCGGGCATCGGTCATGATCTGGAGAATATCGAAAAGGATGTCGGCCCCGAGGGGCTCAAGGCAATCTTCGAGATCAGCGACATGGGTGCGAGCCTGATCAAGCAGCGCATCGCGCGGTATGACATCCAGGCGGATTTCCGGCACGGTTATGGTTACCTGGGCTTTAACAAGCGTCAGGGAAAGCTGTTGCAGTCCTGGGCCAAGGACTTCCAGAGCCTGAACCCGGATCAGGAAATCACTTACCTGGAAGGTTCCGAGGTGCGCAGCATCGTCGGGTCCGATATCTACACCTGCGCGCTCAAGCATATGGGCAATGGACATATCCATTCGCTGAACCTGCTGCTGGGGCAGGCTCAGGCATTCACTGAAATCCATGGCGGCAGGATTTTCGAGCAGTCCCCTGTGCTTGAGGTGAACTATGGGCCTCAAGTCACCGTGCGAACCGCAAAAGGGTCGGTCAAGGCCGACAAACTGCTGTTTGCGTGCGGGGCCTTCCTTAACAAACTGGACCGCTCACTCGACAACTCCACCATCAACGTCTATGCGTTCAATACGGTCACCGAGCCGCTGAGCGACGAAATGATCGAGCGCATCAGCCCGATCCGTGGCGCCTTCAGCGATATCACGCCAATCATTGATTATTACCGGATCACCGCGGATAACCGACTGATGTACGGCACCGCCGGCATGCTGCTTGAGTATGTCCCGCTGGACCTGAAGGCGTGGAACCACAAAAAGATGTTGAGGCTGTTTCCCTACCTTGCCACCACCAAAATAGATTTGGCATGGGGTGGCCCGATGGATTGCTCGTTGAACCTCTTTCCGCAGGTCGGCACGCTGGATGAGTATCCGAATGTGTTCTATGTGCAGGGCTATTCCGGGTTCGGGGTCACACCCAGCCAGGTGATCGCCAGGGTCATCGCCGACGGCATGAGCGGTGGCTCGCCAGCCTGGGACGCGATGAGTTCAATTCCGCGCAAGCGTATTTTCGGCAAGGATCGTTTAAGGGCAGTGCTGTGCTCTCTGGGCAAGGTTTCTCGCCAACTCAATGCCTACCGTGTAGGCCGTCGTTAAGCAAACGTGGGCTTCTGTTCATCAAGCCGGGATACCTCAATGAAAATTACAAAAACAAATCCGATCGATAAAACTTCCGTCTACCTGTGTGCAGGGCTGGTCTCGGGGGCGGGCGCACTGTTATTGAACGTGTTGCCGGTGCTGTTTGGAGCGTTTGCCGAGCGATTCGGGCTGGGCGAGCACCAACTGGGTAACCTCGCCATGGCCATGAACCTGGGATTCGGCGCGTTCGGGCTGGCGTCATTGCTGTGGATTCACCGGCTCAGCTGGCGGGTTATTTCGGCGTTGTCGTCGGCGCTGGTGGTGGGCGCGATGTTGTTTGTTTTGCGCGAGCCTTCCTATGAAATGCTGCTGGTGATCATGGCCTTGGCGGGTGCCGGAACAGGCGCCTTGTACGCCCTGGCCATGACGATTTTCGGTGACAGCTCTCGGCCCGAACGTGCGTTTGGTTTCAAGCTGGGTATCGAGACGGTACCGGGCGCCTTCCTGCTCATCCTGCTGCCAGTGGCGGTGGCGCCGGTGTGGGGCTTTGAAGGCATGTTGATCACCATCGCCCTTGCCATGGTGGTGATGGGCATTTTGCCGCTGCCTTGGGTGCCGCGTCGCAGCGAGCGCCAATTGGATGCGTCCGATGCTGCTGTGCAGATTGCCAGTACTGAGAGTCGCGCCATCGTGTGGTTGAGTCTCGTGGCCAGCCTGGTGTTCCTGACCGGCATCATGTCGGTGTGGGCGTTTCTCGAACTGATGGGGAAAAAGTCCGGACTGAGCTCCGATACCATCGGGATTGTGCTGGCGCTGGGCTTTTTGATCAATGCAGGCGGTGGTTTCATCGCGTCGGCAATCGGCCTGAAGATAGGGCGCTTCATGCCGGTGGCGGTTATTATCCTAGCCGAGTTGCTGGGCTTGGTGGCGCTGGCGCAGTTTTCCTCTCTGACGACCTATGTCGTAGGGGTCATTTGCTTCCTGTTTTCGATCAGCTTCGTGCTGGCTTATACCTTTGGCGTCATGGCCGAGTTCGACCTGTCGGGCAAGCTTGTCGCGTTGGGCGCACTGTGCCTGTCTCTCGGTGCGGCATTCGGGCCGGCTATCGGCGGGTCCCTGATCGAGGCGTTTGGCTACTCAGCGGTATTGGTGTTCTCTGGAGCCTGTTCGGTTGCGGTCCTGGCCATCTATGGTGCTGCGGTGTTGAGAGCTCAGTTGGCATTCAATCGCGCCAGGGGTTCAGACACCGCAGTCATGTCCAGACTGTGAAGCAGACCACCACCTGTTATTCAGCGCGCGCCGCGCTGCTGCGCTGAGCCTCGACGAACGCCCCCAGGCGTTCGCTGGCATCGGCATTGTTTGGCAACAGCAGACAAACAACGGCCTTCCGGTTGATTTGTTTGCGAGTTGGCGCGCTCTGTGCTTGGCCATTAAAAGTAAGCTTTTTTGTTACCTGAATCACGTGAAAAGCGCACTAATAGTGGGCGTATCCCTGGGAGAATATGATGAATGGTCAAGCGTTGTCGGCATGGAACGAAAGTGTAAACGAGGCTTGCGGTCGTTTCGAAACGCGCTATGACCATTGCCAGAGCCTTTTCATCGGGGAAATGAAACAAACACTGGTAGGCAGCACGGCTGTCGCTCACATCCGCAGCAATGCCCATGTGATTGCCATGGATAGTCGGTCAAGCGTGCGCGATTCAGTGGGCCGGTGTTTCCTTGTGTTACAACAGCAGGGTTCAATGGCCATTGAGCTGGGGGACAGGGTGGTTGACCTGCGGGCGGGTGACCTTGCTTTGCTCGACTTTTCCGAGGGGGTAAAAATGACCCCCCAGGGGTTGTTTTCCCATGTGTCGATCCCTCTGCCGCGTGAGCTGTTCAAAGGCCTGGAGCGCGCCCGCTTCGGCAAACTGTCGACCACGGGGGTTTGTGGTCAACTGCTTGGCACGCTGGTGCGTCAGGTCGCTGGAGGCGAGCTGGCTCAGTGGTCTTGCCCGCAGGATGGCGACGGCGTGCAACGAGCCTTGGTTGCCTTGCTTGAGTCGGTGCTGGAGTACCGCGCCAGCGACCACTCGCCGGGGTGGCAGTTGCATGAAGTGCAATCGGTCATCCAGCAGCGGCTCGACTCACCGCGGTTGTCGCCGGCGTCGTTGTCCGAAGAACTGGGCATTTCCAACCGCCAGCTCTACCGGCTGTTCGAGGCCAGTGGTGACAGTGTTTGCCGGTACATTCTGCGTGAGCGGCTGTTGAAGGCGGCGCAGGATTTGCGCGACCCCGTTTGCTCGCATCGCTCGATCACCGAGATCGCCAGCTATTGGGGGTTTGCCGACTCGGCGCATTTTTCCAAGACGTTCAAAAAGCAGACGGGGCTGACACCGAGCACCTACAGAAGTTGCGGGCAGTGAGTCCGGGTTCAGCGAGCCGTGCGGATATGACTGCTTTCGTGTCGCATCCGCGCGGCTTTTTGTCGTACGCGATATGAGCGCAACCTGGCATTAATTTGCAAAATGCTGTCCAGCACGTCCAATCAATCGGCGCCCGACTGCATCAGAATTTCTGTGTGCCAGCTTAGAAACCGGCCTACAGCGATCTGATCCATTCATTCATTGAAACGGGTGCTTCATGACCAACAAAATATCGTCTTCCCTTGTGCTTCTGGCTGCTCTGGCCTGCGGCTTTCCACACGCGCACGCGCAATCGTCCGAACCGTTGCAGAGCATCATTGAGAACAAGCTGAACGGCATTGCCGCCAGCTGGCCGAAGAAAGACGCCAAGACAGTTGTCGAGCAGGTCTACACCGAGCAGACCCAGATCACCGGCGAAGGGGTAGCGGAGCTTTATCAGGGCAAGTCGCAGCTTACCGGCCTGGTTCAGCACCTGATGGCGGGCTCCAGGAGCACCGTCATCCATCTCAACCGGTTGGTGCAACTCAACGATGAGTCGGCCTACACCTGGGTGACGTGGGACGTGACTCCGGCCGGCAACGAGGCTCCTTTCAAGATGAAGAGCCTGTTTGTCTGGAAAAAAGAGCATGGCAATTGGTTCATCGTCGCCGACATGTTTGCCAACGGTGCAATCGCTCAGTAACAGAGGCGTGGTCAACAAAATAATAATAACGGTTTGCCGCAGTGCGGCACGCCAGGGAGCGCGCACGTCATGAAACCAGGGTTGACGAATGTAATAGGGCGTTGCGTCTGCATCGCGGGGAGTCTTTGGTGCACTGTCGGGCAGGCCTATGTGCTGGTCGATGAGCCCGACCGCACGTTGTCGCTGGATGTGAGTTCCACCGTTGGCGTTTTTCACAGCCAGAAAAATTATCAGCAATGGGGTAATCGCGCGCCAGCGCATTCCAGCTGGCAGGAGGGCTATATCAAGTATGGCTTGAGTGGCAGTTTGACCAGCGATGACCTGGGCTCGGTGTTTGGTACGGTGAACCGAACCGCTTCGGCGACGTGGGGCGATGGCGATGCCGCAGGTTTTACCAATGGCACCGAGCGCACCGATAAATGGGAAGAAGCTTTCGCCGGCTGGCGCTCGGCTGAGATTTTTCCGGCGCTTGGCAAAGACGGCGTGGAAGTCTCCGCCGGCCGGCAGGCGATCCTGCTCGGTGACGGTTTTCTCGTTGCCGGTGATGGCATCAGCGCCGGCAGGGGCGTTGCCGACAACCGTTACAATCGCGGAGGCGGCTATTACATCACGCCACGCCGTGCGTTCGACCAGACGTTCTGGTTGAAGCTCGGTGGTCAGCAGGGGGTGCATGGCTCGTTCGGCTGGTTCAAATCGGACAATCCGATCCAGGCGAAAGTCGAGATGGCGTTTTCCACTCTTGAATACACCGCCGATATAGGGACGGTTGGCCTGACGTATCTGCATGGGCTCGAGGTCGATCGGAAGTTCGCGAGCGGTATTCAGGCGGACCGCGATGGCATGGATGTCTACAGCTTGCGCGCTACAGGAAACGCCGGTGTGCCTGGGCTGTTCCTGTCGTCGGAAATCGCTGTGCAAAACACCCGGCGGGGTAATGCCAAAGCTGGTTATGTCGAGGCGGCATGGACCTTTGCTGACCTGCCGGGCAAGCAGACACTGGGGTATCGCTTCAGTCAGTATGGCGTCGAGTGGGACTCTCTTCTCTATGGCTTCAGCCGTGGTTACGGTACCTGGTTCCAGGGCGAAGTAGCCGCCAACTATGCAGGACCCTTTGGTGCCAATATCAAGATCCAGCAAGTGTACTGGCGCGCACAACCTTACGAGACACTCGCGGTTAATGTTCTGGCTTATGATTTTCGTAACCAGCGTACCCGTGGCGCCATCGACAGTTCGGGACGTGAGTTGGATTTCATCCTGGACTGGTCGGTGACACCCACTATCACGCTGTCGCCCATGCTGGGTCTCTACGATCCGCGCAAAGATGCGGACCATGGCGGTGTGCAGTTGGGGGATGACAAGCTCAACGTGTATAGCGCGGTGTTGATCTCGACCCGGTTCTGATTGTTCAGCCAGCAGTTGAGTACGGCGGGGCGATGCGTGTCTGCCGTACTCGTTCACAAATAATGTTGGATCTCTACCTATCAGGTAGATAGATATCTGCTTTTTATCTGCCCTCAAGTTCCTTCGTGTCAGTAGCGGATGATCACCGATTTCAGCTCGGTATAATCGTCGATAAACGCACTGCCGAACTCACGTCCGACACCCGACGCCTTCATCCCGCCAAACGGCACGCTGGGGTCGACGAAGGTGTGCATGTTGACCCACACCGTGCCCGCTTCGATTTGCGGGATCAGGCGCAAAGCCTTGGACAGGTCGTTGGTCCAGATACTGGCGGTGAGGCCGAACGGGCTGTCGTTCATCAGCTCGACCAATTCTTCTTCATCGTCGAAGGCGAGCACGCACACCACCGGGCCGAACGTTTCCTCGTGCAGCAGCGGGTCGTCCTTGCCGGTGGCCACGATCAGCGTCGGTTCCACGTAGTAACCGGTGCGGTCCACGGCACGTGCGCCGCACACCACCTGGTTGCCCTGCAGGGCACGGTCGAAAAAGCCGAGGATTTTGTCGAAGTGCGGCTTGTTCGACAGCGGGCCGAACTGGGCGTGTTCGTCCAGGGGCGAACCGATGACCATCTGCGACAGCATCGCGGCCATCTTCTGCGTCACTTGCTCGACGAGGGAGCGGTGCACGAACAAGCGCTCCGGGGAGGCGCACACTTGGCCCTGATGCACATAGGCCGACTGCACGAAGCGCGCCACGGCGTCATCGACGTTGGCATCGGCCAGCAGTGCTGCCGCGTTCTTGCCGCCCAGCTCCAGAGTCACGCGGGTCAGGTCGGCGGCCATGGCGGCCTTGCCCACGGCAATGCCGGTGGGCACCGAGCCGGTGAACGACACCTTGCGCACCTGCGGGTGTGCAATCAGTTGCTGACCAACCTGGCCGCGGCCGTTGACCACGTTGATCACGCCCGCCGGAATCCCGGCTTCGATCGCCAGTTCCGCCAGGCGCAGCAGGGACAGCGGCGTGTATTCGCTGGGTTTGAGCACGACGGTGCAGCCGGTGGTCAGCGCGGCGCCGAGCTTCCATACGCCGATCATCAACGAGAAGTTCCACGGCACAATGGCCGCCACCACGCCGACCGGTTCGCGCAGGGTGTAAGCGCTGTAGTGCTCGCCGTCCATGGACGGAAACGACGGGGTCATGGTCTGGCCGCCGATTTTGGTGGCCCAGCCAGCGAAGTAGCGCAGGAACACTGCGCTCTGGCCCACTTCGATATGCCGCGACAGGTTGATCGATTTGCCGGAACTCACGGTTTCCAGTTGCGCCAGTTCTTCGCCGTTGGCCTCGATCAGATCGGCCAGGCGGTTGAGCAGCACGCCGCGTTGGTAAGGCGTGACCTGTGCCCAGGCGCCCTTGAAGGCGCTGGCGGCGCTGTCGACTGCCAGGCTCACATCCTCGGCCTTGGCGTCACGCAACTGCGCGACGGTCTCGCCGGTACCGGGGTCGACAACGCCGATGCGCTGCGCCGACGCGCTGATGTGCACGGCGCCATCGATGAAGTTGGAATGGTCGCGGCCCAGGAAAGCAACGACTGAGGGCAATAAGGCAATGTGCATGGCGGCGCTCCAATGAAGGGGTCGTCGCGCCCGTCGGGCGCTCGAAAGACCTCTGCATTAAAAGCCGATACACGGCTGGCTGCTTGTTCGAGCCTGCCAGGCAGTTGGCGATGCGCGACAACTGTGTCGCGGCTGGCCTAGGGTTCGCCGAGGTTGTCGAACACCGTTTCGAGCAAGCGGCTCAGGCGCTGGATCTGCGCTTCGGTCATGCCGGTGAAGCTACGTTTGAATACGTCACTGGTCGCCACCTGGATACGTTCGATCGCTGCGCGGCCCTCAGGGGTGATTCGCACCTGGGTGACCCGGCCGTCGTCCTCGCAGGGTGCGGTGTCCACCAGGCCATCTTCCTTCATGCGATAGACCGTCTTGGTGATGGTCGATAGCTTGGCGATCGCATGGGTGGAAATCTCGGAAATGCTCGACTGGCCGTTCTCCTTGAGGATCAGCAGCACGCGCCAACGCGGGATATCCAGGCCGATTTTCTTCAGCGCCTTTTCCATGTACTGGCTGTAGCGGCCATGCACCATGGCCAGCCAGTAGAAAGGAAAGTCTTCCTTGTGAAAGTTTTCGCTGGCGGGGTCGTAGCGGTTTGCGATTTTTTTTACAGAAGTCATGGCGTGCTCATGTCAGAGGAGGCGAGTAATCATAGACTTTTCTCGTGAAATCGGCACGGTTATTGACGAGGCGTGGCCAGGCCGAGGTTGCAGAAATATAATTGACAATTCACGTAATATTCGGTGAGTGTAAAAAAACAGAGGACGCATCGGGCGTCCCCATTGCGCAATTCGCACTGAAGGTGATCTGACATGACCCTGGTGATTGAACAGCTTTCCCTTGGCTGCGACGGCCCGACCGTAATGGTCAAGGACACCATCGATATCGCCGGCCTGCCAACGCGCGCATCGAGCCAGGCGCTGGCGGATGCCGCGCCGGCCACCGCCCACGCCGATGTGGTGCAGGCCTTGCTGGACAAGGGCTGCCGTCTGGTGGCCAAGACCAGCCTGCACGAGCTGGCATTTGGCACCACAGGCATCAATCGCTGGGCCGGCACCGCGCCGAACCCGCGTTTTCCTGGGCGTATTCCAGGCGGATCCTCCAGCGGCTCGGCAGCCGCCGTGGCCGCCGGGCTGGCGGATTTTTCCCTGGGCACGGACACCGGCGGTTCGGTGCGCATCCCCGCGTGTTGCTGTGGGGTGTTCGGCTTTAAGCCGACGTTCGGGAGGGTCAGCCGCCGTGGCGTGATGCCCACGCACAGCAGCCTCGACTGCGTCGGCCCGTTTGCCGCGAGCCTGCCGATGCTGGTCACGGCCATGCAGGCGATCGACACGACCTTCAAGCCCGTGCCGGCACCCGCTGCACCGCGCTTGGGCATTGTGACGGTGCAGGCGAGCGCGGCAGTACAGCACGTGATCGACGCGGCCGTCGCCGGCAGCCAATTGCCCAATGAACCCTTCACGCTGCCCAGCCTCAAGGCGGCCTATGACGCCGGCATGGTGGTGATCAATCGCGAGACCTTCGATGCGTGCGGGCATTTGCTGGACACCGGCAAGGTCGGCGCCGACATCGCCGCGCGCCTGGCCGCCGCCGGTAACACCACGGCCACGGCGCTGGCCGAGGCCGAGCAGGTGCGCGTACGGTTCACCGCCGAGGTCGATGCCGCGCTGCAGCAGGTCGACGTACTGGTGTTGCCAACCATGCCGGACTTCCCCTTGACCCTGGCCAATGCGGCCGACACCCAGGCGGTGCTGGGCATGACCGCTTTCGTGCGGCCGTTCAACCTGTCGGGGCACCCGGCGCTGAGCATCCCGTTGGCCAGCGCCGAGGGCCTGCCGGTTGGCCTGCAACTGGTGGCGGCCAAGGGCGCAGATGAGCAACTGCTGGCCATCGCTGGCCGCCTGCTTGAACGTCTGTACGCCGGGTATGAGGCCTGAGATGAGCATAACCATTCCCCGCGAAGACCTGGAACAACGCCTGCGCCGTTTTGAAATCCAGGACAGCGCGCGCGCCTGCATGAACCGCTACATGGTGCTGTGTGACGCTCTGGACGCTCACACACCGCTCGACGAACTGGCCGGCCTGTTCACCCGGAATGCGGTGTGGGAGGGCAAGGGCGCCAAATACGCCCAGAGCTTCGGCGGCTATCGCGGGCGCGCAGCCATTGCCGCGATGTTCGCCGGCTACATGAAAACCCCGGCGCACTTTGCCCTCAACGTGCACTTCCTCACCAGCGAACTGATCGAGGCGCGGGACGACGCCGTGGTCGGCAGTTGGGTGATGTTGCAGACGTCCACCTTCGCCAGCGGCGCCTCCCACCTCAACGCCGCGCGTCTGAGCGTGCGCTTTGCCGAGGAAGACGGGCAGTGGCGCATGGCGCATTTCCAGACCGAAAACCTGTTCAGCCGCCCGGTGCAGGCGTGGAACAGCGACGCCGAGCTGCCGGTGCCCAAGCCTGCCGCACAGTGAGCGATAGCGCTCACGAATAACCCCTGACTTTCATGTTCCGCGACTGCCGATAACGGCGGTCGCGCTGTGCGCGTGGCGCCTGGAGATTGCTGTGAAACTGTTCGAATTGTTGACCTTCACCCTGCGTGTACGCACCGTGCCGCAAGCCTTGCCACGGCTGGACCAGAGTTTGCGCGAGGCGGGCGAGGGCGTGCATTTGATGGGCTGCTGGGTATCGGAAATCGGCGCGCAGAATCGTATCGCGGTGCTGCGCGGGTTCGACGATGGCGACTGTCGTGAACGCGAACGCGAGCGCTATCTGCTGGCGTCCGATGGCTTTGCGATTGGTGAATTCCTGCTTGAACAGCAAGTGGATGATTACAGCGCTTTCGACTTTGTCGAACCGCTGCCTCCCGGGGTTCATGGCCCGTTCTATGAATTGCGCGAATACAACCTCGTGCCCAGCGGGCTGGTACCGACGCTGCGTGGTTGGGGCAAGGCCGTGGAGCGGCGCACCGGGCCGGACTATTCCCAGGTGTATGCCGCGTTCTATGCCACCAGCGGGCAGATTCCGCGCTATTTGCACATCTGGCCCTACAGCTCGCTGGAACAGCGCCTTGAAGTGCGCACCCGCGCCGTGGCCGAAGGCGCCTGGCCGCCGGAAAATTCCGCGCCGCAACTGTTGCAGATGCATTCCACGGTGTACCTGCCGGCGCCGTTCTCGCCGCTGCGCTGAAAAAATTGCACAGAGCACCTCCTGTAGGAGCGAGCTTGCTCGCGAAGAACTCTCGGACACCGCGTTTATCCAGGTGGTACACGTCATGGGTGAGGTTTTTCGCGAGCAAACTCGCCCCTACATTTTTATTTTTTTAAAAATAAAATTTTGAATTTATTAACGATAATTCTATTTAAAACAATGAGTAATATTGATTTCATCCAGTATTTACGCAAATTAATGCGTGATTAGTATTGTTTTTAAGCGTGACAATTCAATTGACAATTCATGTAATAAAGCTCAAATTCACCCCAACGGCACCCACAAAAACAAAGGTAACCACTATGCCGATCCATCGCCCTCGTTACGCCCCGCGTCCCCGCTCGACGCTGAATTCCCGCCCAGCCCAATACCGTTCCTGACAACGGAGTCAATCTATGCATTCGCTTAAAAAACCAGCGGTTGATACGGTGAACTCGCTTGCCAGTGGCCCCGCCTTCGAAGCCTTGCTGGTCGATGTGCGTGAACGTGCCCGAGCCGGTGAGTTCGACCGCCAGCGCCACATTTCCCAGGACGTGATCGAGGCCTTCAAGCAGCACGGCGTTTACCGGGCGCTGGTGCCCAAGCGCTTCGGTGGGCTGGAGTGTTCGCCGGCCGAGTTCTGCCAGGTGATCGAGCGTATTGCCCAGGCCGACGGCTCAGCCGGCTGGGTTGCCAGTTTTGGCATGAGCCCGGTGTACCTCGCGGCGCTGCCGCTGGAGAGCATCGCCAAGGTGTATGCCAACGGTCCGGACGTGGTGTTCGCCGGCGGAATCTTCCCGCCGCAACCGGCTGAGGTGGTCGAGGGTGGTTTCGTCGTCAATGGCCGCTGGAAGTACTCCAGCGGTTCCCTGGGGTCGGACATCGTCGGCGTCGGCATCGCCCCGAAAAGCGGCGACACGTTTGGCCTGCCGCGCATCGCGGTAATGCCGCGCAGCGCGATCCGTATAGACGAAACCTGGGACACCGTCGGCCTGCTCGGTACCGGCAGCCATGACCTGGTCGCCGAAAATGTGCGGGTATCCGAGGAGTGGACCTTCGTGCGTGGCGGCCTGCCGAATCTGGACGAAGCGTTCTTCCGCTACCCATCGCTGTCATTCGCGACCCAGGTGCTCTCGGTGGTCAGCCTGGGCGTTGCCCGTGCGGCACTCGATGCCCTGGCCGACATGGCCAGTGGGCGTGTCTCGGTCACTGGCGCCCCGGCGATTGCCGATCGGCCCCTGGCCCAGGTCGACATTGCCCGTGCCGAAGCCGAGCTGCGTGCCGCGCGGGCGTTTTTCTACGAATCCATCGACCGCGCCTGGGACTACGTCCTGGCCGGCGACGCGGTGCCCGTGGCCGCGACCAACCTGCTGCGGCTCTCGTCGACCCATGCCACCCGCGTTGCGGCTGACGTGGCGCGCACCGCGCAGATGCTCTCGGGCATGAGCGGCGTGTACAAAGACAGCCCGCTGGCCCGCTGCGTCAACGACGCCCAAGTGGTGACCCAGCACGCCTTCATGGGCGACATCACCTATCAAAACGCCGGAGCCATGTTCTTCGGCAAACAGCCTTTGCCTGGCTACCTCTAACCGTCGAGGAAATAAAATGAGCGATAAAAAGACCTTGCGCGTGCTGTTCTGCATGGGCATCAACCAGAATTTTTTCGATGCCGCGCGCGACGAGCAATTGCAGGTGTGGGCAGCGTTCAGTGCAATGTGGAACGGCATTCACGACCTCGCCGGCGTCAAGGTGCTGGGCAACATGGATGACGACCAGAGCATGGTCGGGCCTTCCGATGGCTTCCCCTGGACCACCTACCTGCTGGCCGACGTGCCGGACATCGAGACCGTGCATGCCGCCTGCAACCTGTTTCGCACAACACCCGTGGGAGATGGCCCGTACAAGCTGTGGCGCTACACCAAGGTCGAAGCCCGGGTTGGGCGCGAGCTGATCATTCAGCGTACTTGATGCCGACGAGGACACTCCCATGAGCAAGCTGATTCCCGCAGTAAATCTTGAGGTCGACCCCGCCGACCTGGTGCATGCCGATCGCGTCCACACCTCGATGTACACCGACGCGCAACTGTTCGACGCCGAGCTGGAGAAGATTTTCTACAGCACCTGGATCTGGGTCGCCCACGCCAGCGAGATCCCCGACAACGGCAGCTACAAAACCACCTATATCGGCAAGCAGCCGGTGATCGTGGTGCGTGACCGCAAGAAAGACGTGCACGTGCTGCTCAACCGCTGCCGCCATCGTGGCGCCACCGTGTGCGAACACAAGAAAGGCAAGACCAACAGCTTCGTCTGCCCGTATCACGGCTGGGGCTACGCGCTCGATGGCTCGCTGCGCGGTATTCCGCACCCGGAAAGCTACGGCGATTGCATCGACAAGGCCGAGCTGCCGCTGGTCAGCCTGCGCACCGAAAGCTATGCCGGCATGATCTTCGCCACGTTCAAGGACGACATCGAGCCGCTGGAGGACTACCTCGGCGCGGCGAAAAAATGGATGGACCTGTTCATGAAACAGGGCGCCGGCTATGGCATCAAGGTTCCGGGCGAACACCGCTTCCGTTTCCCCGGCAACTGGAAGATCCAGCTGGAAAACACCACCGACGCCTACCACTTTCCGTTGGTGCACAAGAGCTTCCTGTCGTCGGTGGACGAGCAGACCCTGGCGCTGTTCGACTTCGTCAAGGGCCCCGGCTACGTCGAGGACCTGGGCAACGGCCACAGCGTGATGGTGATGATCCCGGACCTGATCGACCTCGAAGCCGACTTGGACAAACCGATCCCCGAGCGCTTCGAAGGCCTCGCGGCCGAGTTGCGTGACGAAGGTATCGAAGAGCAACAGGTGCGGCGAATCGTGCGTGCGGTCGGCGGCACCGGCTTCAACCTCAATCTGTTCCCCAACGTCGCCTGCTCGATGGCGTTCTTCCGGGTGCTGCAACCGATCTCGGTGACCGAGACCGAAATTCACCACTCGGTGATCACCATGGACGGCGGTCCGGCCGTGGCCAACCGTTATCGCCTGCGTCTGCATGAGCACTTCCAGGGTCCGATGGGTTTCGGCACGCCGGACGATTCCGAGGCCTGGGAGCGGGTACAGAAGGGCGCCAGCGCCGGTGAAGACCTGTGGATCATGCTCAACCGCGGCTTGCCCGGCGAGCAGGCCAGTGCAGACGGGCTGGTATCCGATGTGAGTGCCGAAACCGGCATGCGCGCGGCCTATCAGCAGTGGAAAAAGATGATGTCGGCCTGACCCTTGGAGAACCTTATGAACCTGCAATTACTGCAAGAAGTGACCGCTTTCATCTGGCAGGAAGGCGACATGCTGGACCACGGTGAATACGACGGGTGGTTGAAGATGTGGACCGACAAGGGCACCTACATCATTCCCATTGACCCTCGGGAAACCGACTTCGAGAACACCCTCAACTACGCCTACGACGACCATCATATGCGTGAGCTGCGGGTGCAGCGCCTGACCGGCGGCGAATCGATTTCCACCAGCCCGCAACCGCGCACGGTACGCATGCAGTCGCGGTTCCGGGTGTTGGCCGATGACGGCGTGCAGGTGACGGTGCGCTGCGCGCAGAACATCCGTGAGTTCCGCAAGGAAAGCCTGAAGTTCTACAGCGCCGACCTCACCTACGAACTGATCCGCTGCGACGGTGGTTTCAAGATCCAGCGCAAAGTGGTCAGCCTTATCAACAGTGACGATGCCCTTGCCGGTATCGGCTACATCCTTTAAGGAGCGCCGACATGAACCAGATCGCATTGGTGACGGGCGCGGGGCAGGGCCTGGGGCAGCATTTCTGCGCAAGCCTGCTGCGGGCGGGGTACTCGGTGGCGATCACCGACCTCAACCTTGACGCCGCGCAAGCCTGCGCCAAACAGCTGGACCCGGCCGGCGAGCACACGCTTGCGCTGCAACTGGACGCCGGCAGCAAGGCCGATTTCGAAGCGGGGCTGGAGCAAGTGCTGGTGCGCTTCGGCGCGCTGCACGTGGTGGTCAATAACGCTGCCGTGACCAAGACCACGCCGCTGATGCAGATCAGCCCCGAGGAATTCGACGCCGTGGTGGGGCTGAACCTGCGTAGCGTGTTCCTGGGCTGCCAGGTGCTGGGGGCGTACATGGCCGAAACCGGCTACGGGCGCATCATCAATATGGCGTCCCTGGCCGGGCAGAACGGCGGCACCGCGACCGGCGCGCATTATGCCGCGAGCAAGGGCGGCATCGTGACGCTGACCAAAATCTTCGCCAAGGAATTTGCCGCGCGCGGGGTGACGGTCAACGCGATTGCCCCAGGACCTATCGAATCAGCGGCGGTACGCGCGGCGATTTCGGCCGAACGCCTGCCGGGCCTGCTGGCGAATATTCCGGTGCAGCGCCTGGGCGATGCGGATTTTCTCGGTGACTTGATTGTGCAGTTGGCACGGCCCGAAGCCTATTTCACCACCGGGGCGACCTGGGACGTGAATGGCGGCCTGTTCATGCGTTGACTGATACCGGCCGCCACGGCGGCCTTTGCGAACTCCATGGAATAACGGCCATGACTGAAGAACTGTTGGACGTAGTCGTGCGCAAGCGCGAGCTGCAAGGGGACGGCGTTGTCGTCCTGGACCTGACCCGCCGTGACGGCGCGCCGCTGCCGGTGTTCGATGCCGGTGCGCACGTCGATATCCATATCGGCCCTGGGCTGGTGCGCCAGTACTCGTTGTGCAGCAACCCTGCCGACCCGAGCCTGTATCGCCTGGGCGTGCTCAAGGACCCGGCCTCGCGCGGCGGTTCGGTGGGGGTGCATGACACCCTGCTCGAAGGCCGCGAGGTGCAGATCAGCGTACCGCGCAACCTGTTTCCACTGGCGCCCGAGGCGCGGCGTTCGGTGCTGCTGGGTGGCGGTATCGGTGTCACGCCGATGATCGCCATGGCCTATGCGTTGCACGCGGCCGGTCAGGCCTTCGAGCTGCATTACTGTGGGCGTGAGCGCGGGCGCAGTGCGTTCCTCGCGGAGCTGACCAGCGCACCGTTTGCCGCGCAGGTGTTCACCCACTTCGATGATGAAGGGCCCGAGCAGAAGCTCGACCTGGCCAAGGTGCTGGGCAAGGGCGAGGCCGGCGTGCACCTGTATACCTGCGGCCCCGCGGGTTTCATGGACTGGGTGATCCAGGGCGCACGTGAGCAGGGCTACGACGAGACGCATATCCACAAGGAGTATTTCCAGGTGGAAGTGGACAGCTCGGGTGGCAGCTTTGAAGTGGTGGCCGCCCGCAGTGGCAAGACCGTTCAAGTGGCGCAAGGGCAGAGCATTCTTGACGCGCTGGCGCAGGTCGGCATCAAGATCGAGATTTCCTGCGAGCAGGGCGTATGCGGTACTTGCCTGTGCGATGTGCTCGAAGGCGAGCCGGACCATCGCGACGTGTACCTCACGGACGATGAAAAGGCCGGCAATGACCAAATTCTAGTGTGCTGTTCACGAGCCAAATCCAAAAAACTCGTGCTGGATATCTAAGGGGAACGATCATGGTAGACGTAGGCAGCTTTCGTAATGCAATGGCCATGTTGGGCGGTGCCGTTTCGGTCATCACCACCGATGGCGTGGCGGGCCGGTTCGGTTTTACCGCCTCGGCAGTGTGCAGCGTGACCGACTCACCGCCCACGCTGTTGGTGTGCATGAACCGTTCCTCTCACTCCAACGAGCATTTCAAGCGCAACGGCGTGGTGTGTGTGAACACCCTGTGCGGCGATCATCAGCAACTGTCCGGCGCTTTCGCCGACCGTACATTGAGCATGGATGAGCGCTTCGCCGTCACGGGTTGGACCACCCTTGAAAGTGGCGCGCCGGTGATGCTCGACGCGCTGGTGAATTTTGACTGCCGGATCGTGCAGGTCCACGAAGTGGGTTCCCACAGTATTTTCTACTGCGAGGTGCAGACCATTCGCCAGAGTGGCGCGGAGGAGGGCTTGGTATATTTCAACCGCGCCTATCACCGCCTGGGTGAAGCCTCCAAGGCTTGCTGAATACCACGTTCGCTGGAGGGGCAAACGGCAGGCAGCCGGGGTCAGACAACCCCGGCCAGAGGGACTCAGATCAATTCTTCCACCAAGTGCAGGCAATGTGTAAGCCCCGGCGACTTGTCATTCACACGCCGGCTCAGAATGATCGGCGAAGTCGCGGTGGCTTCAACAATTGGCGTATAGCCGATATCCGCCCGGTGCAGCACTTGCACCGAGGTCGGTACCAACGTCACGCCCATGCCGGCACCGACTAGGCCAATGGCAGTCTGCAATTCGTTGGTCCATTGCGCCACCTTGAGGCTCAGGCCATGGGCGTCGAACAGCGCGATCACATGGTCTGCATAACTGGGACGCGGGTTGCCGGGGTACAGCACAAAAGGCTCTGTGGCCAACTGGGCGAGGGTGGCTGGTGCGGCCAGCAACGGGTGGCCGGCGGGCAATACGGCGACTAGTCGATCTTCCACCAGTACGCGCTGGACGATGGCCGAGTCGTCGATGCGGATTCGCCCGAACCCCACATCGATCCGCCCGGCCTTGAGCGCTTCGACCTGTTGTAAGGTGGTCATCTCCGACAGCCCCAATTCCAGCTCCAGCGCCTCGTGGGTGCGCAGCATGCGAATCAGTTCCGGCAACACGCCATACAGGGTCGACGGCGCAAAGCCGATGCCCAGCCAAGTCTTCTCGCCCTGGCCGATGCGCCGCGTGTTGGCGCACAGCGTGTTCAGCTGTTCCAGCAGCACATTGGCATGCTCATAAAAAAACCGTCCGGCCTCGGTCAGCCGCAGCGGCCGGCCGCGTTCGAGCAGAACAACCCCCAGCTCATCCTCCAGTTGCTGGATCTGCCGGCTCAAGGGCGGCTGGGCGATGTGCAGGCGTTCGGCGGCGCGGGTGAAGTTCAGGGTTGCCCCCAGCGCTTGGAAATAACGCAGGTGACGTAGTTCCATGATCACTCCCTCCATACCCTAAGGGTATTGTTCGAGACCCATTCTATATTGGATGCCTTGAAAAATAGGGAACAGAATCGGATCAAATCTAAAAAGAACTCAACAGGTATCGCCATGCCCATTTGCGCCATAGAGTCGATCGAGACCATCATCGTCGACCTCCCCACCATCCGCCCGCACAAGCTGGCGATGCACACGATGCAGAACCAGACCCTGGTGATCATCCGCGTGCGCTGCGCCGACGGTATTGAAGGCATTGGCGAGTCCACCACCATTGGTGGCCTGAGCTACGGCAATGAAAGCCCCGACAGCATCAAGGTCAACATCGATCGCCACTTCGCGCCGCTGTTGATCGGCCAGGACGCCAGCAATATCAATGCAGCCATGTTGCGTCTGGAACGCAGCATTCGCGGCAACACCTTTGCCAAGTCGGGTATCGAAAGCGCCTTGCTCGATGCGCTGGGCAAACGCCTGAACCTGCCGGTCAGTGAACTGCTCGGCGGCCGCGTGCGCGACGCCTTGCCGGTGGCCTGGACCCTGGCCAGCGGCAACACCGAAAAGGACATTGCCGAGGCCGAGAAGATGCTCGACCTGCGCCGCCACCGCATTTTCAAATTAAAGATCGGCGCCGGTGAAGTCAGCCACGACCTGGCTCATGTGATCGCGATAAAAAAAGCCCTGGGCGACCGTGCGAGTGTGCGCGTCGACGTCAACCAGGCGTGGGATGAAGCGGTGGCCCTGCGCGCATGCAAGGTGCTGGGTGACAACGGTATCGACCTGATCGAGCAACCGATTTCCCGCAATAACCGCGGTGGTATGGCGCGGCTCAACCTGTCGAGCCCGGCACCGATCATGGCGGATGAATCCATCGAATCTGTCGAGGACGCCTTTAACCTGGCCCGCGAAGGCGCGGCGTCGGTGTTCGCCCTCAAGATCGCCAAGAACGGCGGCCCCCGCGCGGTGTTGCGCACGGCGGCAATCGCCGAGGCGGCGGGCATCGGCCTGTACGGCGGCACCATGCTCGAAGGCGGTATCGGCACCCTGGCGTCGGCGCATGCATTCCTCACGCTGAACAAACTGGCGTGGGACACCGAACTGTTCGGCCCATTGCTGCTGACCGAGGACATCCTCACGGAGCCGCTGGTGTACCGTGATTTCCACCTGCATGTCTCCACCGCACCGGGCCTGGGCCTGGCCATCGATGAGGAGCGCCTGGCGTTCTTCCGTCGTGACAAACACTAAGAGGCGCCTGCCATGTTGTTCCATGTGAAAATGACCGTGAACCTGCCCCTGGACATGAACCCCGAGCGCGCGGCCAGCCTCAAGGCCGATGAGAAAGCCTTGGCGCAGCGTCTGCAACAGGAGGGCAAATGGCGCCACCTGTGGCGTATCGCCGGGCATTACGCCAACTACAGCGTGTTCGATGTCGACAGCGTGCAAGACCTGCACGACCTGCTGATGCAACTGCCGCTCTACCCCTATATGGCCATCGAAGTGAATGCCTTGTGCCGGCACCCTTCGTCGATCCATGAAGACGACCGTTAAGCCTGTCACGCACCCAATAATTACAAGATGAGGAATGCACCATGTCCATCCGACTGTCCCAGACCGCTCACGCCCAACAGTTTCTCGAAGAAGCCAGCGGCAAACTTAACGACGCCGGCAACCCGCGCACCAAAGCGTTGGTGTACCGGATTTTGCGCGACACCGTGAATATCATCGAAGATCTGGAGGTGACTCCCGAGGAATTCTGGAAGGCGGTCAACTACCTCAACGAACTGGGCAAGAACCAGGAGGCTGGGCTGCTGGCGGCCGGGTTGGGCCTGGAACATTACCTGGATATGTTGATGGACGCCGCGGATGTCGAGACCGGCAAGACCGGTGGCACCCCGCGTACCATCGAGGGCCCGCTTTACGTGGCCGGTGCGCCGTTGTCCAAGTACGAAGCGCGCCTGGATGATGGGACCGATGCTGCCGTGCCGCTGTTCATGCAAGGCCAGGTGCGTGATACCGACGGCAATCCACTAGCCGGCGCGATTGTCGATGTGTGGCAAGCCAATACCGGCGGCACGTATTCGTGGTTCGACCCGACGCAATCGGAGTTCAACCTGCGTCGACGCATCGAAACCGATGCCCAGGGCAACTATCGTTTCCGCAGCATCGTGCCGTCGGGTTATGGCTGCCCGCCGACCGGGCCGACCCAACAGTTGCTTGATCAACTCGGGCGCCACGGGCAGCGGCCGGCGCATATCCACTTCTTTATCTCGGCCCCGGGTTATCGTCACCTGACCACGCAGATCAACCTGTCGGATGACCCGTACTTGCACGACGATTTTGCGTATGCCACACGCGATGAACTGATCGCCGAAATCCGCTTCAGCGACGATCAGCAACTGGCGCTGGAGTTGGGCGTGCAAGGGCGCTTTGCGCGGATTGATTTCGACTTTGAGCTGCAGGTGGCCGTTGCACCGGTAGAGCAGAAGCGCATGCAGCGCGTTCGTGCGCTCGAGGATTGAGCGCGGTAGGGCAGGTGAGTCTCTGAGTGTTCGGGATTACGGTGTATCGGTCAGTCTATTCAGACCGCAGCGGTGCAAACACATCCAGTTGCCTCTGGCATTGCAGCCGGGGGGGGGGAGTTACACCAATATTTTCGAACGGGAGTAATCTCTGTATGCGTCATGAGCGGCAACGTTTTCAGCCTACACATTCGTTCGTTGCGAGTAGACAATGTGCGCTCTGTTCCGGGGTAGTTCAGCGGTAGAACACTCGGCTCTTAACCGGGTGGGCGCTGGTTCGAATCCAGCCCCCGGACCCACTACATCGCAGGGTCAGAAGGACATATGTCCAGGCACGATAGGGAATCGGATGCAATGGCCGGCATAAACGCCGGTTATGCGGTCTTTCAGTTATCTCGAGCATTGACCGCATCGGGTCTAGACACTGTGAAAGCGCGTGAACGGATTGAGCGCTGGCAGCAGGTGGTCGAACACATGGTGCGGGGCACCGCGCTGTATGGCTCGCGTATACCACTCGTGGATGTGCCTGAATGGGTCACACTGGAGGTAGTCACGGGTGGTTTTGCCACTGGACAGTATCTGGCCAGTGGTGCGCTGACCGAGTACGAACGGCGGCTGGCCGCCTCAATCCCAGGCATCCGCCCTGGTTTTGAACGACTTGATCTCAACACCTGGCACCTTACGGATGAGGGGATCGAAGCACTGCAAAAGCAACTGGTGAACAGCGACTATCGGATCGATGTACCAGAAGAGGCAGCGCTACTGTACGTGGCCTGGCTGTTGGGACAGCAGCGCACGGAGGAAGCACGCAGACTGATTGAGTCGATCGCACCTTTTTTTGAGCAACTGCGTTTCTTCCCATTGGCTTCTGACGGGCTACCGCTCGCGGCGGTGGAAGTGCAGATCTTCGATGTCGGCGATATCAAAAAGCTGCTTTCAAAACTCCCTGCGCAGCAGCGTCTGGCGGTGCAAAAACATGTGGTCGTGACTCGGTTGCCTTTCTACGATGCAGCTATCTCGCTCTTCCTCTTAACGTACCAGGATGATTGGCCTTGCCGGCAATATCCTGAAGGCTGGCTTGAGCAGGCGAATGCGCTAAGTAGTCAGTTCGATGCCACCGGTAGCAATGACATCCTCAACGTTGAACCTTTCAGGGGCCGGGTAGGGGAGTTGTACGCGTTGCTAAGGCTCTGCTCCCGTGACCCAATCTCGCTGACAGGGCGTCAAGTCGGACGTATTCGGCGGATCGTCAATGATTTCGTGTGCAAACATGGTCATCCTGAATCCGAAGATCATCTACAGAGCCGAGCCATGCAGCGCCATCAGGTGGCCGCGCCCGAGCATCATCTGATCGCCAAGGCGGTTTCTGAGCGTCTGACCAGCTATACGAACTCGGAAGGCATCTCTGATTTTTCGTCCCTGTTGGAACCGATTACCAATGAGGAGGCGAAGGCATATTCGCTGAAAACCGGTGTCGCCATTCCACCAGCAGTTCGCCGACGCCTCGAGCGCTGTCGAAAGGGAACCATCAGTCAGTTGATTGACAAGGGATTGATCACATCTGGGGATACCGTGGCGCGAGTACTGCCAGCGATGACGGCCGAAATCTGCAGTGCTGGATTTCGCGATACGACACTGCGCATGTTGTCTATCGCAACGTATCGTGCTTTTCGGCGACGCCGTTCATTGCTGCTGCTCAACCTACAGAGCCAAGTCAAAATCAGTGAGTTGCCTTGGGTGGCGGCCGTTGAAGGTGAACGAGAGGCACACGCTGTCGCCGTTGAGGGAGCCAGACAAGCCTTGATCGAATCCTCGGCAACAACCCTCGCTGCTTTCCCTCAGGCAATCCTTCCGAACAAGCTACTTCAGGAGTTTGGTTCGCTTGCTGTCACGGCGAAGCTGGATCTTCCTTTTGTGGAGGAGGTCGCGGCGGACATTTTCATGGGAACCTTTTCGAATAAATTCGTGGAAGCAGCCAGGCGAGCGGCCTCGTTGATAGATGGCACCCTTTACGCCCATTATTACGACATCGACACGAACCAACTGGCGATCCTTCCCGATAAGCCGAAATCAAAGAGCAGAAACTATTTCCAGCGTGAATTGGATACCAGTGATGCATTGGCGAACCTGTGCGCACAGCGGGCTAATGCACCCTTGGGTGGACGGCATTCAGCAACCAACGGCAGGATCATCGAGCAACAACAGATTTTGACGACGCAAAACCTTTCGCTTCTATTTGGTGATCTCGGTTTGAAAGCGCTGCTACATCATCGCTTGGGTTCACTTGCTCAGGAGTGCTTTCAATGGATATGCATGCGGCAGCAGATGAAAATCAAGTTCTATCACTCTAGCTTGGTGATGCTCAAAAATACCGCTTATGCCTGGCGCCAGATGGTGTTTTATTTATCCATGCAGGATGACGCCGAGAGGCGTTGCGCAATCGATAGCATCGAAGCTCATTTCGCGGCTCAACCCATTGCATTCCGAGAGAGATTTCTACCGGCAATTATGGGGTTGCGTGTGGCAGCTTCCGGGCTCCCGTTGACCCTGAACCGCCAGAAAAGTGAGGGGGCTCAGGTTTTTCTCGGATGGACCACCGAACGACATTGGTTGTTACCGCCGCAAACGAATGACATCAGTTAACCGCTCGGCTGTATCGATGAGGCGTGCTTGAACGCCTCAAAAGCGATATCTGTTATCTGGCTGGAGTTCTTGTACAGACGGGTAAAACTTTCATGCATACATCAGGGATCGAAGTCAGGAAGGACGTCCAACGATAAGAGCATGGACGTCTGCAAAAATCGGAACGTGGTGGCGCGTGACCTCAAGCACAAGTATAGAAAGTTCCACTCTGACACGTAATTTAACATAATATACATTATGCGAACCGTTATATACGGAGACGGAGTGCTCTGGCGGTCAGATTCCAAGGCCGGGAATCCCTCTCCGATCCCTGCAACGATGCCCTGGCACGATTTGCTACGCACACGCTACGTTCTCTGTTCGGGTCTCGGCATGCCCAGCGGTTTTCTGCATAATTACAAGTTTTGCAGTGAGCTTGTCTGCCAGCACTCCAATGGAATGAAAGATGATTAGAAAATTCGAGCATGACGACACGGAACGCGTTCTGGAAATCTGGTTGAGCGCATCAATCAAGGCCCATGACTTTATTGATGCTTCGTTCTGGCAATCCCATGTTGCAACGATGCGTGAAGTTTATATCCCGGCATCAGAAACGTTTGTCATCGAAGACAAGTCCCAGGTTCTGGGTTTTTGTAGCTTGCTGGATGACCAACTGGCGGCATTGTTTATAGATCCTGATCACCAAGGCATTGGCCTGGGCAAGCAATTACTTGGGCATGCTAAAACGTTGCGCAGTGAGTTAAGCCTGGCGGTTTACAAGGAGAATGCGCCCAGTTTTACCTTTTATCAGCCACAGGACTTTGTGCTGCTCAAGGAGCAGATCGACTTGCAAACAGGCCATGCTGAATACCTGATGCACTGGCCATCGGACCGTTTTTTTTGACGACTGACGAACATCGTGCTCCGCCGATATTGACTTCAATCACGGCGCCCGCTCATTTCATCTCGGCCGAGGGTTGATTTATATGCCAGAAAACGATAACTCAACTAAATGACTATTTAGTTGAGTTATAACGCTTCAATAACCACTCGCCGCCGTCATCGCCCCGCCCACAATCGCAATCCCTGAGCTGCTGCCCAAGCGTGTGGCCCCGGCCTCAATCATCTTCAACGCAGTCGGATAATCGCGCACGCCACCAGAAGCCTTCACCCCAACCCCGGCACCCACAGTTCTACGCATCAGTGCCACGTCTTCGACCGTAGCTCCGCTTCGACTGAACCCGGTGGACGTCTTGACGAAGGCCACACCCAGGTCACGGCAGATCTCGCAGGCTTGAACCTTCTGCTGGTCGTCAAGCAAGCAGGTTTCCAGGATGACCTTTAACGGCACGGCGCCGCAAGCCTGGTGGACCAGTGCGATGTCTTCGCGCACGGCGTCCAGCAGCCCGTCCTTCAACCAGCCGATATTGAGCACCATGTCGATCTCCCCTGCCCCGGCGGCAATCGCCTGTTGGGCTTCGAACGCCTTGGTATCGCTCAGGCCGGCGCCGAGTGGAAAGCCGACCACGGCGCAAATCACCACCCTGTCGTCGGTCAGGCACGAAGCCGCGTAAGGCACCTGACCGGAATTGACGCACACCGAATAAAAGCCATGCTCGCGGGCTTCCTCGCACAAGGTGCGGATCTGTGCCTGGGAGGCGTCGGGCGCCAGTAATGTGTGATCGATGTACTTGGCCAGTGCGGCGGGTGGGAGACTGTTCATTTAATGGGCCCTTGCCTGTATGTTGCCAATGATAATGAGGCGCTTGTCACAGCGCTCACCTTAATTAGTTACAATAATAACAAATAATGTTACTTATTTAACACTAACAATCAAGCCCTGGAAGACTCGTGGACAGTAGAAAAGCCGAGCGATTGAAGCTTATCCAACAAGCCCTGCAGGACCAGAACGCCATTCACCTGAAGGAAATGGCCGCACTGCTGGACGTTTCCGAGATGACCCTGCGCCGCGATCTCAACCACTTCAGCGATCACCTGCGGTTGCTGGGTGGCTATATCACCCGCATCGGCAATGAGAGCGGCGATTACCGGGTGGCCGAGCAGGACACCCGCCACGTCGAGGAAAAACGCCGCATCGGCAAACTCGCCGCCGCGTTGATCCAGGCCGGCGATACGGTATTTTTCGACTGTGGTACCACCTCACCTTTTGTCGTTGATTTCATCCCCGATGCGCTGGAGTTCACTGCGGTGTGCAGCTCATTGAACGTGCTGCTCAAACTGCAGAACAAACCCAATTGCCACATCGTGTTGTGCGGCGGCACCTTTCACCGCAAGAACCAGGTCTTTGAAAGCAGCGCCGAAAGCAGCATCCTCGATAGCGTGCGCCTGACGTGGGCCTTTGTGACCGCGGCCGGCGTCAGCCAGGCGTTTGGCGTAACGTGCTTCAACTTCAATGAAGTCGAGGTCAAGCAAAAGGTCATGCGCCAGGCTCAGCAACGCGTATTGCTCGCCGATTTCAGCAAGTTCGACACAGTGCGCACTGCGCACTTCGCCGCGCTTGAGGACTTTCAGTACGTGGTCAGCGACAAGAAAATCCCCCGCAGCTATAAGGACGTCATTCAGGCCAGTGGCGCGCAACTGCTGGTTTAATCCAGCAACCGTTGTCGTTCCTGCGCATTCAAATACCCGGTACTGACACTGAATGAAGCGCTGGCTCCGGCCGCCAGCGAACGCACATGGCCTTTGGCTTTCTCGGCGTTATAGCCCTCGGGTTCACAGGTAGACGGCAACACGAACGCCGCCACTTGTTGATCTGGCGTGTGCAGGATCCAGCGTGCGGCGTGCGCAAATTGCTCGGGACGGTAGCGGGTGTAGAACGCCGCACCGCTGGGATGATCCAGCAGAAAATGCGCCTGGCCCTTGGCGTCTGTGCCAATTCCGTCGAAGAAAAACACGATCTCGGGGTCGTACAATGCCGGCTGCTCCAGGCAGGCCAATTGCGCAGGCTGCTCGGCCAGCTGCTCCATATAGGCACTCCATGCCGGCGTCGGCTTTACATGGTCCGGCACGCTGGCACGCAGACGCTGGCGCTGCGTGCCCAATGGCTCAACAAAGCGGGCGCCGTCCACGTACGCGTAGTTCATGTGGGCCATGTACATCAGGTCCATGGGCTTGCCGGCCAGGTTCGTTACCTGCATGTCGATATCGAACACGGCCGAATCGGCGCGCAGCGTCACGCTGGGACTCGCTCGGTAGCGATCGCCGAATCCCTTGGCATATTCATACGAGCCGCCCAGGCGTACAACGCCCTCGTCCACCTCCAACCAGGCCGTATCCATGGGCGCGCAGGGCATTTCGCCGTGCAAGGCATGCGTGTCATCCGGCGCGGGGCAGCCGTTGCGCAGCAGGCCACTGTGAAACATGAAGCAGCCGTAAGTATCGATTATCGTCGGACTGGGCCGAGGTTGCTCGAACAGGTTGCTCATGGTCAAGTCGCAACCGTCGAACACGGCTGACCAGATCATCTGCCCTTGAAAAGGCAGTATCACCAGTCGCCCACGGCTATTCTCCAGACTCACCGCCAGCACGCCGGACGGATAGACCCAGGCACTGACCTTGAAGGCCGACGATTGCAGGAGGATCTTCTCCTGCTCGGCAAACACCGCAGGGTACAGCGCGATATGTGTATTCATGAGGCTACCGCCCTGGTCGCGCCCACCGGTAAGGTGCCGGATTGGCGCATGCACTTGAGCGCATACATCACGATCACAATGAAACACAGCAACGGCACGCTGTAAGCCAGTTGCATGTTGCCGCCGCTGGCGTCGGACAACAGGCCCTGGAAGATCGGAATCACCCCGCCGCCGACGATGCTCATCACCAGCAATGAACCGCCGACGCCGGTGTCTTCACCCAGGCCATCGATGGTCAGGCCGTAGATGGTCGGCCAGCAAGGTCCGAGGAAGATACTCACGCCAACCGCTGCATACACCGCCGAAATGTTCGGCACCAGAATGGTGTAGGCCAGCAGCACGATGCACAGTACCCCGTAGATCGCGAGTACCTTGGCGGGGTGCAGGCGGCGCATCAACAGGTTGGCGATCAACTTGCCGACAAAGTAGGCGGCAAACGTGGTCAGCAGAAACCACGAGGCGCTGCGTTCATTCATACCGCCCATTTGCATGGCCAGGCGAATGGTGAAGCTCCATACGCCGACCTGTGCGCCCACATAAAGAAACTGCGCCAATACGCCAAAGGTAAAGCGCGGATTACGCCACAGCCGCCCCAGGCTTTGACCCAGGCTGCCAGGCTTGCTGCCGGCGGGCTTGTTGCCCTTGCACGCAGGGAACCGCGTAATGGCGATCAGGATAAAGATCAGCACCAGCACCGCAATCATCCATTTGTAGGGCAACAGCGTGGACTGGATCATTTGCAACTGCTGCACCGCTGCCTCGGAGGCGCTCATCCGAGCCAGTTGTTCAGTGGTGGCGTCGGTGTCCTTGAACATCACGAAACTGCCCACATACACCCCTGCCATGGCACCGAAGGGGTGAAAGGTCTGCGAAATATTCAAGCGCCGGGTCCCGGTTTCTCGGGGTCCCATCAGTGTCGAGTAGGTATTGCAGGCGGTTTCCAGGAACGACAGCCCAGCGGCGATCACAAACAGCGCCAGGAGGAACATGCCGTACTTGGCCGTGGAGGCGGCCGGGAAAAACAACAGGCAACCCAACATGTATAGCAGCAGCCCGATCAGAATCGTGCTCTTGTAGCTGAAACGACGCACCACCATCGCGGCCGGAATAGCCACAAAAAAGTAGCCCAGGTAAAACGCCGACTGCACAAAGGCCGTCTGGAAATCACTCAGCAAAAATGCTTTCTTGAAGTGGGCGATCAGCACGTCGTTCATGCTCGCTGCCGCAGCCCATAGGGCAAAGATGCTGCACAGCAGGATAAAAGCGAACCAGGGCGTGCGGTTCAGGTAGAAACCGTCGGGTGTCTGTTGCAGCGCAGGTGTGTTCATTATTGTTCTCCGGGCTGGGCTGAGGGTGTCAGCGCTGTTGTTGCTCAAAGCGATTGAACGTTTCACTGTCGGGATAGGAACTCTGCGTACCCAGCCCCATGACCGAGCAGGCGGAATACGCCACCGCCCGCTCCATGGCCTGGCGAATATGGCGGTCGCGGTTCCAGTGGTGAATGAAACAACCGATAAAGGCATCTCCGGCACCGGTGGTGTCGCGGGCTTCAACCCGTACCCCCGGCACCTGGAACTCGCCCTCCTCCCCCACGTACAGCGCACCGTGTTCGCCGAGTGTCACGATCACGTGGCGGATGCCGCGGGTCACCAGGCTACGGGCGGCGGTCCGGGCCGATTGCGGCGAGTCCACAACGTGGCCGCTGATCAACGCCAGCTCCGATTCGTTGGGGATCAGGAAGTCAAGGTGCGCCAGGTGCTCACGACTCAAACCGGCCAGGGCCGGTGCAGGGTTGAGGAGCACCGCGATACCGTGCCGGTGAGCGAATTCGATGGCGTGGTAGACCGTTTCAAGATTGATCTCCAGCTGCAGCACGATCAGCGTGCATTCGCGAAGGTCGGCGGCAGCCGCCTCAATGTCCGCCGGCAGCAAATGCGCATTGGCACCCTTGACGATCAAAATGCTGTTGTGAGAGTCGGCCCGAACAAAAATCGGCGCGACGCCGCTGGAAACGCCAGGCACGCGCTGCACATAACGGGTGTCGATACCAAAGCGCTGGAAGTTGGCCACTGTGTTGTCGGCAAACATATCGTCGCCGACCTTGCTCAGCATCA
This sequence comes from Pseudomonas sp. 31 R 17, assembly GCF_900004915.1. Classification (NCBI taxonomy): domain Bacteria; kingdom Pseudomonadati; phylum Pseudomonadota; class Gammaproteobacteria; order Pseudomonadales; family Pseudomonadaceae; genus Pseudomonas; species Pseudomonas sp. 31 R 17. The sequence continues at coordinate 50,098 of NZ_CVTN01000042.1, read as the reverse complement.
GGACATCAGCCCCAAGCTTGGCGGCAGCCACCGCCTGGTTGGCCCCCTTGCCGCCGCAACCCATGGCAAAGCCAGGCGCTTCAAGGGTTTCGCCCTGAACCGGCATGCGGTCGATATAGGTAATCAAATCCACCATGTTGCTGCCGATGACTGCGATCTTGCTCATTGCTATTCCACCTTGTTACGGCTGGACCAGGCAGGCCATGCCGCTCTTGTTTTGTTATTTAAATAACATAAGGTGTGAATATTCAATCTTTTTTTTACGCGAACGATTCAAGTCATCGTACGAACAGGCACGGACGATGGTCGGGCATCAAGCGCCGGGACGCGACCTTGAGCCGTTGCTGAATGATAATTTCACGCAAAAAAAAACCGGCCCACCAGGAGCCGGCCAAGAAGACGCCTGCGTTACAGTCTGAACCGATCCACGGACTGCGACAGTTTGCTGGCCAAGCCAGCCAACTCATCGGTGGTCGAGGCGGTATCGCCAATCACGCGACTATTGCTTTGCGACATGCCGGCGATCATCTCCACCTGGTGGGCGATCTCGTTACTGGCCAAACTCTGTTCACTGATGGTGCGGGAAATATCATTCACCAGCTCCGTGGTATTGAGCGTGGCCTGGAGGATCTCGCGAATGGCGCGTTCCACGTCGGCCGTGACGGCCATGCCCTTGTCGACTTGAGCAACGCCCTCCTCCATGCTGGTCACCGCTTCACGGGTGTTCTGCTGGATACGCCCGACCATGCTGGCGATTTCCTGGGTCGAGGCGCTGGTGCGCCCTGCCAGGCTGCGCACTTCGTCGGCCACCACGGCGAAGCCGCGGCCCTGCTCGCCGGCGCGGGCGGCTTCGATGGCGGCGTTCAGGGCCAGCAGGTTGGTTTGGTCGGCGATGCCCTTGATCACCTGGATAATGCTGAAGATTGCTTCGGATTCTTTGTCCAGGGTGCGGATCACCTGGGCCGATTGCTGGGCCGAACGTGCGATGCCGTCCATGTCGCTGACCACTTGATGAATGATCCGGCCGCCGTCCTTGGCCAGGGTTTCAGCCTGGTTGGCCATGTCCAGCGCCTGCCCGGCATGACGGGTGATTTCTTCGATGCTGGCGGTCATTTCACTCGCGGCGGCGGCCATGGTGCTGGCGGCCTCGCTTTGCTGCTGGCTGCTGCCCGCCACCTCATGACAGCCCTGGCTCAGGCGTTCGCTCACGCCATTGACGTCATGGGCATTGCTGCGTACCACGTCGATCATGCCGCGCAAATCGCGCTGCATGGTGGCGAGGCTGCGGATCAGCGTACTGGCTTCGTCCTGGTTGCGCGGCTCGACAATCGGTTCGCTCAGGTTGCCGCGGGCGATGCTGTCGGCAATGCGGCTGGCGGTGCGCAGCGGTCCCATGATGCTCATGATCACCCAGCGTCCCTGGGCCAGCAGCAGCAAAAGGCTGGCGCCCAGGACCACGCCCAGGATCCAGTTGGCGTTGCTGATCGCTTGCCGGGTGCCGGTGCTGGTTTGCTGGGTATGGGTTTCGATCAGCTCACTCAGCGTGGCCATCTGTTCCTCCAGCCGGCTGAACGCTGCATTGAAGGTCTCAAGCTCCCCACGCGCCGCCTCGGGGTTGGCCAGGGCCAGCGCGACGATGCGCTCGCCGGCGCTGACGTAAGTCTCCAGGCTGGGTTTGATTTTTTCCAGGCTGGCCTTGATGGTGGCGTCCAGCGGCAGCTGGAAATTATCCGCCAGCATCTGTCGGAAGTGCTCGGCATGCTCCTTGAGCGAGGCACTGACGTCGGCCGGCGTGCTGGTGCTTTTGCCCAGCCCCACCAGCATGGCGGACAACACATCGGCACGCAGGGCGTCGTGCATCATGTCGGCTTCCATATGGTTGCGCAGCACCGTCATGCTGACCTCATTGTCCTGCACGGCGGCGCCCATCCGGGAATTTCCCAGGTAGCCGGCCAGGCTCATGATCAAGGCGGTCAGCAGCCCGGTCGCAATCAACAGCATCAAGCGTAGTTTGATCGTCATCTGGTATCCCCATACCTGGACCGCCGGTTGGGAAACCAACCGTTCGAGCGCGTCATTAGTACCGTTATCGGCAAAGGCCTCGGTTAGTGAAGCCCAAGTTTGCGGATCTGTGCCAATCCCTTAAGCTGGGCGTCTTTGCCCGGACTTGCCCATGCCTAGAAGCATCGCCCACCTCGCCCTGCTGTTGGGCTTGATCACCGCCGTCGGACCGTTTGCCATCGACAGTTACCTGCCGGCGCTGCCAACCCTTGGCGCCAGTCTCAACGCGTCGCCGGCCGCCGTGCAGATGAGCCTGACCGTGTTCTTCATGATCATCGGCGTGTGCCAGCTGTTCTACGGCCCGATCAGCGATGTCTTTGGGCGTAAATTGCCGATCTATGCAGGGTTGGTGATCTTTACCGTGGGCAGCATCGGCTGTGCGTTGGCCCCCAGCATCGAAGTGCTGATCGGCTTTCGCGCGGTGCAGGCCTTTGGCGCATGCGCGGGGATGGTGATTCCACGGGCGATTGTCCGCGACCTGTACACCGGCCATGAAGCGGCGCGCCTGATGGCCTTGTTGATGCTGGTGATGAGCGTTTCGCCGATCCTTGCGCCACTGGCCGGCAGCCTGGTGATTTCGCTGTGGAGCTGGCGCGAGGTATTTGCCGCGTTGGCGGTGGTGGCGATGCTGTGTCTGGTGATGACGATCGTGCAACTGCCGGAAACCCATCCGCCGGAGCGGCGTCTGGGCAAGACCCTGGGCAGTGCATTCGGCAGCTACGGCGCCCTCCTCCGCGATCCGGTGTTCACCGGGTTGTCGGTGGTAAGCGGCTTCGGCCTGGCCACGTTCTTCGTGTTCATCGGCAGCGCGCCCTTCGTGTACATCGAATACTTCGGCCTGACGCCGACGCAATTCAGCCTGTGTTTTGCAGTGAATGCGGCCTCATTCTTTGCCATGAGCCAGCTGACGGCACGCCTGAGTGCGCGCTTTGGCCTGCCACCGCTGATTCGCTGGTCGGTGATTGCCGTGGCAGCCGTGATGGCGCTGCTGGCGACCACGACACTGTGGGGCAATGACCTGGCCTTGATGATGACCCTGCTGTTTATCGGCTTCGGTTTTCTCGGCCTGTTATTACCGGCGGCCGGCGTGTTGTCGCTGGAAGACCATGGCGCGGTGGCAGGTTCGGCATCGGCCCTGCTGGGCGCGATTCAGATGGTCACCGCCGCTGTCGCCATGACCCTGGTGGGGCTGTTTGCCGACCATACGCCCGCGCCAATGCTGGTGGGCATCGCGCTGTGCGCGACCGCCGCCATGCTTACCGTGCTGTGGACGCTGCGCCGCTTGCCGCCGCACCTGGCGAGCGCCTGATCGCCGCGTAACGCCTACAAATCAAACCGGTCCACCGCCCGCCGCCGCTCGTTGTCGTCACGTACGTCATAGCTGGCGGTGGTCTGGATATTGGTGTGATGGGCCAGCTTTTGCGCAATCGACAGGTCATGTTCCTCGATCACCCGCGTGATGAATGAGCGGCGAAAGTCATGGGGCATGATCTTCACGCCCACTTGGTCCCCACGCTGGCGGGCGATGTAGTAAATCGCGTGTTTGGTGATACGTTCCCGGGTGATATGACTGCCGCGTCGAATGCGGTTGAACAGGAACGTGTCGTCCTCTTCGCCTTCCTTGAGTTGCCCGCGACGGAACTCCAGCCAGGCCTGCAGCTTGGCGAATGCCCAGTCCGGCGCGTATTTGACCAGTTCTTTGTTGCCCTTGCCGATCACGCGCAAGCTGCGCTGCTCGAAGTCGATCTGCGCCAGGTCAAGGTTGACCGACTCCGATTTGCGCATGCCCGAGCCGTACAGGAGGCCGATGACGGCGGCGTCGCGCAGGCCCTGGGGGCGTGGGTCGGCGGCGCAGACTTCCATCATTTCGCGGATCAACGTGCGGCGCAGGTTGCGTCCCTGCCCCAGCCGTGTACCGGACGCGGCCTTGACCGAACGCATCTTCAACAGATGTTCCTGGCTGATCAGGCTCATCCGCCACGCTTCATTCATCACCCCGCGCACGGCATTCACATACAGGGACGAGGTGTTCGGCGCATAGCCGTCCTCACGCAACGCGGCGACCAAGGCAATCACCTGTTCGGGCTGCAGCAGGTGCCAGTCGATGTCTTCCAGGTTGACCTCGTCAAGGCCGAGGCGGTCGGCGGCGTCCTGCAGCACGTAACGCATGGTCAGTTGGCTGGAGGGCGCTAGGCGGGTGAGGTAGAGGGTCAGCGGGTTGCGGATGGACTCAGTCAAGGTAGATCAGCCTTTGGATTAAATATCACGAGCAATCCATTGATTAACCGTAATATTTATTGAATTGGCGAAGGCCGAGTCTAGCGCAGTCCCGGCCCTGCCATCAAATCAGGGCGCCACCTCTTCTTCTTCGGCGGATGGCTGAGGTTGAGCCTGGGATTGGCTCCAATCGGCGTCCTGTTTCTGCATCAGGGCAAACCAGTGGAGGCGCATGAAGGTCAGGTAACTGTCCGGCGCCTTGGCAAAATCCTTCTCATCGGCGTAGCAGCCTGGCAGCGGCAGTTCGGTGCCCTGCTCCTTGTACTGGCTGACCAGCGCCTGCTGGGCGGCCACGCTGCAATCGGTCGGCAACGGCATGCCACGCAGGGCACCGGCGTCCTCGTCCCACCAGGCTGCGCCGTAGCGGTCAACGCCGCGCAGGCGATACTTCTCCGACTTGCCGACATGCATGATCAACTTGAATTCATTCGGGCTGACGTCGCTGGTACAGGTGCGCGAATAGCCAACGGTCGCCTGGGTAGTGCCGTCACCCAGCAGGTCGGTGACCTGGGTAGCCGCCCTGTCAAAGTGCAGCCTGGCGTCGAACTGGCACTGGCGTACGTCGTCATAGAGCATCCACACGCGCTTGGGATGCTCGCCCGCCAGCAGGTATTGGGCCGCGTAGACAAAGGCCGACTGAGTGCCATCGTCGTCCCGCTCGCCGACCTGTTCGGCCAGCACCAGCAGGTTCTTGCCCTGGCGGTCGTCCCAGGTATAGGCGGCGACTTGCTTGCCACGCACTTCGACACCCTCGGGTACCTGATCAATGTTCGCCAGGGCCACGCCTTCATCGGCCCGCACGGCCGTGACACAGGCGACGCATACCCACAATCCCATCAACACCGGCCGCAACTGGCCGCGTAAAAGCTGCACGCTATTCATCCGAGTACCCTGGCAAGAGATGGCTTACTTTACCGGCACTTGAAGGGCAATGCAGAGAAGATTGTTGAATAGATACACAGCGCCCGTCACGGGCGCTGCCCACGTGAACCAAATACTCGGCGGGCTGTTCCTATCTGCCTGAAAATTACAAGGTTTAACACCTTGGCCACATAGCTGAACCCTAGCTGTCTACCTGTCAAATAAACGAGTTTTTCATCCGCCTTTCATATTCGTTGAACATTTTTGCGCTTAACCTTGTATGCAACACTTCAGAGCAATCCGGGGTTAATCGACTAAGCTGTTGATTACGCTTTATCTTTATCGCCGCTTTGTCATCTGCGGGCTGTAGTTTTGCCCAATAAACGCTGCTGTATTTCGCGCTCCAAGTTGCTCCAGCCGAGGTCTTGAATCTTTGAAACCCTACCCTATTCATTGCGTATCGATCGTTATTCCGGTCTATAACGAGCAAGAGAGCCTGCCCGAATTGCTGCGCCGCACCACGGCCGCCTGCAAACAGTTGGCCTACGAATACGAAATAATCCTGGTGGATGACGGTAGCCGCGACGATTCGGCGCAGTTGCTCGAAGACGCCGCCGCCGAGGACGGCAGCAACGTGGTCGCGGTGATCCTCAACCGCAACTACGGCCAGCATGCGGCAATCATGGCCGGTTTCGAGCAGTGCCGGGGCGAAGTGGTGATTACCCTCGACGCCGACCTGCAAAACCCGCCGGAAGAAATCCCGCGCCTGGTGGAACAAGCCGCCCTGGGCTACGACGTGGTCGCTACGGTGCGTAACAATCGCCAGGACTCCGCGTTCCGTCGCTGGCCTTCGCGCCTGATCAACCTGGCCGTGCAGCGCTCCACCGGCGTGGCCATGACCGACTACGGCTGCATGCTGCGTGCATACCGCCGCACCATCGTCGACGCGATGCTTGCCTGCCGCGAGCGCAGCACCTTTATCCCGATCCTGGCCAACGGCTTTGCCCGTCACACCACGGAAATCCTGGTGCACCACGCCGAGCGCGAACACGGCGAATCCAAATACAGCGCCATGCGCCTGATCAGCCTGATGTTCGACCTGCTCACCTGCATGACCACCACGCCGCTGCGCCTGCTGTCCATCGTCGGTTTCAGCCTGGCGGCGCTGGGCGTGCTGTTTGCCATTGCACTGATCGTCATGCGCCTGGCCTTCGGTGCCGGCTGGGCGGGTGACGGCCTGTTCGTGCTGTTTGCCGTGCTGTTCGTGTTCACCGGTGGCCAGTTCATCGGCATGGGCCTGCTGGGCGAATACCTGGGCCGCATGTACAGCGATGTGCGGGCCCGCCCGCGTTTCTTCATTGAAAAAGTGCTGCGCAACCAACCGGCAGCACCGGCTCCCGTGGTCGTCGTTGATGGCCTGGTGTCTTCCCATACTTCTACTTCTACTTCCGATCAGGTCCAGTCATGAGTTCAAAAGCCGTTGTATTCGCCTACCACGATATTGGCTGTGCCGGTATTGAAGCCCTGCTCGATGCGGGTTACGACATCGCTGCGGTGTTCACCCATGCCGATGACCCCAAGGAAAACAACTTCTACGGCTCCGTCGCCCAGCTGTGTGCCCGCAACGGTATCCCGGTGCACGCCCCGGAAGACGCCAACCACCCGTTGTGGGTCGAACGCATCGCCAAGCTGAACCCGGATTTCATCTTCTCCTTCTACTACCGCAACCTGTTGAGCGAGCCCCTGCTGGCCACCGCCCGCCACGGCGCGTTCAACCTGCATGGTTCGCTGCTGCCCAAATACCGTGGCCGCGCACCGGCCAACTGGGTGCTGGTCAACGGTGAAACCGAAACCGGCGTGACCCTGCACCGCATGGTCAAGCGTGCCGATGCCGGTGCGATCCTGGCCCAGCAGACAGTCAGCATCGAGCGCAGCGACACCGGCCTGAGCCTGCACGCCAAACTGCGCGATGCGGCCAGCAACCTGCTGCGCGACGCCCTGCCGCAACTGGCGCTGGGCAAACTGAGCGAAACCGCCCAGGACGAAAGTCAGGCCACCTGCTTTGGCCGCCGTACCGCCGCCGATGGCAAGATCGACTGGAAAAACCCCGCCGAACAACTGTTCAACCTGGTCCGCGCCGTGACGCAGCCTTACCCCGGTGCCTTTTGCGCGGTCGGCGAGCACAAGCTCATCGTGTGGCAGGCCGAGGTGGTCAAAGGCAACGAAGGTTTGGCGCCGGGCCGCGTAATCAGCGTCAACCCGCTGCGCATTGCCTGTGGCGAAGACTCACTGGTGGTCAAGTTCGGCCAGCGCAACGACAACGGCCTGTACCTGACCGGCCCTTCCCTGGCCGATGAACTGGGCCTGGTGGACGGTTCCGTGCTGCGCGGCGCCGAGTCGGGCCGCAAGCCACGCCGCACCCGTGTGTTGATCCTGGGGGTGAACGGCTTTATCGGTAACCACCTGTCCGAGCGCCTGCTGCGCGACGACCGTTACGAAGTCTACGGCCTGGACATCGGCTCCGACGCCATCGAGCGCCTGCGCAGCCACCCCAACTTCCACTATGTGGAAGGCGATATCAGCATCCACACCGAGTGGATCGAGTACCACATCAAGAAGTGCGACGTGGTGCTGCCGCTGGTGGCCATCGCCACCCCGATCGAATACACCCGCAACCCGCTGCGCGTGTTCGAGCTGGATTTCGAAGAAAACCTCAAGCTGGTGCGTTACTGCGTCAAGTACAACAAGCGCGTGATCTTCCCATCGACTTCCGAAGTCTATGGCATGTGCCAGGACCAGTACTTCGACGAAGACACCTCCAACCTGGTGGTCGGCCCGGTCAACAAGCAACGCTGGATCTACTCGGTCTCCAAGCAGTTGCTCGACCGCGTGATCTGGGCCTACGGCGACAAGGGCCTGAAATTCACCCTGTTCCGTCCGTTCAACTGGATGGGCCCGCGCCTTGATCGCCTGGATTCGGCGCGTATCGGCAGCTCCCGTGCCATCACCCAATTGATCCTGAACCTGGTGGAAGGCACGCCGATCCGCCTGTTCGACGGGGGTGAGCAGAAGCGTTGCTTCACCGACATCGCCGACGGCATCGAAGCCCTGGCGCGCATCATCGATAACGAAAACGGTGTCTGTGACGGCCAGATCATCAACATCGGCAACCCGGAAAACGAAGCCAGCATTCGCCAGTTGGGCGAAGAGCTGCTGCGTCAGTTCGAAGCCCACCCGCTGCGCCACAACTTCCCACCGTTCGCCGGTTTCCGCGACGTGGAGAGCAAGGCGTTCTACGGCACCGGTTACCAGGACGTGGCCCACCGCAAGCCAAGCATCGACAACGCCAAGCGCCTGCTGAACTGGGAGCCGACCGTGGAAATGAGCGAAACCATCGGCAACACGCTGGATTTCTTCCTGCGTGAAGCCATGCTTGAAATAGCGGATAAAAAGTAATGCAGGCAGGCCTTCGCATCGACGTCGACACCTACCGTGGCACCCGTGACGGTGTGCCGCGGCTGCTCGAGTCCCTGGACGAAGCCGGGGTCAAGGCGACGTTTTTCTTCAGCGTCGGGCCGGACAACATGGGGCGCCACTTGTGGCGCCTGATCCGCCCGCAGTTCCTGTGGAAAATGCTCCGTTCCAATGCCGCCGGCCTGTATGGCTGGGACATCCTGCTTGCCGGCACCGCCTGGCCGGGCAAACCGATTGGCCGCGACCTGGGGCATCTGATGCGCCAGGCCAAGGCCGCCGGGCATGAAGTCGGCCTGCACGCCTGGGATCACCACGGCTGGCAGGCCAATACCGGGCGCTGGAGCGACGCACAGCTGGTCGAGCAGATCCGGCGCGGCGTCGACACCCTGAGCGACATCCTTGGCGAGCGTATCGACTGTTCGGCGGCCGCCGGTTGGCGCGCCGATGAACGCGTGGTGCAAGCCAAACAAGCCTTCAATTTTCGCTACAACAGCGATTGCCGGGGCTCCAGCCTGTTTCGACCAACCCTGGCCGATGGCAGCGCGGGCACCCCACAAATTCCGGTGGACCTGCCGACCTTCGACGAAGTCGTCGGGCCGGTGGTGGCTGCCACAGACTTCAACCGTTTCATCCTGGATCGGTTCAGCGCCTCGACGCTGAACGTCTACACGATCCACGCAGAAGTAGAAGGGATTCTGATGGCCAACGATTTTCGCCAGTTGCTCGCCCAGGCAGGGCAGCGCGGCATCGATTTCAAACCCCTGGGCGAGCTGCTGCCTGCGGATGTGACCACCCTGCCCCAGCAACAGTTGGTACGTGGCGCATTGAGCGGCCGCGAGGGCTGGCTTGGAGTACAGCAGGCATGATCCGTCGCTGGGCATTGCCTCTGCTTTTGTTGGCGTTCGGGGTGGTTTACCTGTTACCGCTGGCGACCCACGGGCTGTGGATTCCCGATGAAACCCGCTACGCGCAGATCAGCCAGGAAATGCTGCTGACCGGCAAGTGGGCCGCGCCGCACTTCATGGGCATTCGCTACTTCGAAAAACCCGCCGCCGGCTACTGGATGATCGCGCTGGGCCAGGCGATCTTCGGGCAGAACCTGTTCGGAGTGCGTTTTGCCTCGGCCTTGAGCACCGGGTTGAGCATTCTGCTGGTTTATCTGGTGTCACGGCGCTTGTGGAACGACCCGCAAAAAAGCCTGGTCAGCTGCGTGCTGTACATGAGTTTCGTCAGTGTGGCGATGCTGGGTGGCTACGCCAACCTGGACCCTCAATTCACGTTCTGGGTCAACCTGACAGGCGCTGCCTTGTGGTTCTGCTTCGACAGCACTACCCGTCGTGCTCGACTGGGGGCCTGGGCCTTGTTGGGCCTGGCCTGCGGCATGGGTTTCATGACCAAAGGCTTCCTGGCGTGGCTGCTGCCGGTATTGATCGCCCTGCCCTATGCCCTCTGGCAGAAACGTTCGGTTGAACTGTTCAAGTTCGGCCCGGTGGCCGTGGCCGTGGCGATCCTGGTCAGCTTGCCCTGGGCATTGGCCGTGCACCTGCAAGAACCGGATTACTGGCACTTCTTCTTCTGGCATGAGCATATCCAGCGCTTCGCCGGTGCAGATGCCCAGCATGCCGAACCGTTCTGGTACTACCTGCCGTTGCTGATCGCCTTCACGTTGCCGTGGGTTGTGCTGTTGCCGTCCACGCTCAAGCAGGCATGGTCGGACAAGCGCCTGCCGAAAACCGCGTTCCTGCTGCTGTGGCTGCTGATGCCCCTGGCATTCTTCAGCCTGGCCAAGGGCAAGCTGCCCTCCTACATCATGCCGTGCCTGCTGCCCCTGGCATTGCTGATGGGGTCGACCCTGAGTGACAAGCTCGCTCAAGGCCGGGGCCGGGTATTGCGCATCAACGGTTGGTTGAACCTGGCGATCGGTGTGCTCGTGCTGTTGGCGCTCATCTGGTTCCAATGGAAAAAGCCGCTGTACGAACCCGGTGAGGAAACCCTGAGCCTGGTGCTGGTATTTATCGGCGTGTTCGGCTGGATCCTGGCCAACCTGCTGCAGGCGTTACGCCCGGTGAAACTGTGGGCCGCGCCGCTGATCGGCAGTGGCTTGCTGGTGGTCTTGTTGCCCGCCGCCCTGCCCCATTCGGTGGTTTATAACAAGACGCCGGACCAGTTCATCATCGATCACGCCGAAGAGCTCAAGCCCTCCGTTGCGCTGTTGAGCAACGACCTGGGTGCGTCCGCAGCGCTGGCCTGGCGGCTGAAACGGCCCGACATCACCCTCTACAACACCTCTGGCGAGGTGAAATACGGGCTGGCCTACGCCGATACCGCCCAGCGCCTGGTTGACCGCAATCAAATCCAGGCCTGGATGGCGCAAACCCGCCGCAGCGGTGCGGTGGGCGTGGTGATGCGCGTCAACAGCCAGGGCGAGAAGGAAGAGCTCGCACTGCTGCCTCCGGACGGCCAGCGGTATGCCCAAGGCAATATCGTGATTCTGATTTTCCCGCAGGTCGCGCCATGATCACCTTGCTTCTATTGCTCACGGCCTGCCTGCTCACCTGCATGGGCCAGGTCTCGCAGAAGTTTGCCGTGGAAAGCTGGCGTGACGTGCCCGACGGTTGGGCGCTGAAGTTGCGCTCACCCTGGTTGTGGTCGGCGCTGGTGTGCCTGGGCCTTGGCTTGCTGGTGTGGTTGCTGGTGCTGCAGCGCCTGGAAGTGGGTATTGCCTACCCGATGCTCAGCCTGAACTTTGTGCTGGTCACGCTGATGGCGCGCTTTGTGTTTGCCGAGCCCATCGATGGCCGCCACTGGCTGGGCGTGGTGCTGGTCATCGCGGGTGTCGTGTTGTTGGGGCGCCAGGTATGAGCCGGACACGCGGTTTCGCCCTGGCCCTGGGCAGCGTCGGCCTGGTCAGCGCCGCCCAATTGGGCATGCGCTGGAGCATGACGCAGCTGCCGCTGCCGGATCAGTGGCTCAACGCCTTGAGCACCGGCAGCATCGACCCCAGCGCTCTTTGCGTGGTGATCCTGGCGATCATCGCTTATGCGCTGTCGATGCTCTGCTGGCTCGGCGCGCTGAAGCACCTGCCCCTGGGCCGTGCCTATTCGCTGCTCAGCATCAGCTACGCGCTGGTGTACCTGCTGGCGGCCTGCCTGCCGGTCTTCAACGAACACTTTTCGCTTTCGAAAACCCTGGGGGTGGCGTTGGTCATCCTCGGCGTACTGGTCATCAACTCTCGTCGTGCTAGCACCTCAAGTCCCAGGAATACCCCATGAAAATCAGTGTATTTGGTAGTGGTTACGTCGGCCTGGTACAGGCCACGGTCTTAGCCGAAGTCGGTCACGATGTTATTTGCATGGACGTTGACCAGCGCAAGGTCGAGTCGCTGCAGAAGGGCCACGTGACCATCTTCGAGCCCGGCCTGGCGGCCATGGTCAAGGAAAACCTGGAAAGCGGACGCCTGCATTTCACCTACGACGAAAAACTTGCCGTCGAGCATGGTGAAGTGTTGTTCATTGCGGTGGGCACGCCGTCGGATGAAGACGGTTCGGCCGATCTCAAATATGTGCTGTCGGTGGGTGATGCAGTCGCCCGCCATCGCGTGGCACCGGTGATCCTGGTGGAAAAATCCACGGTGCCGGTGGGTACCGGCGATACCCTGCGCGACCACATCCGCAAGAACCTGCGCGCCGCCGGCCGTGAGCTGCAATTCGATATCGTCTCCAACCCGGAATTTCTCAAGGAAGGCTCGGCCGTGGCCGACTGCCGCCGCCCGGACCGCATCATCATCGGCTGCGAGCGCGAAGAAGTACGTGAGGTGATGCGCGAACTGTACGCGCCGTTCAACCGCAACCATGACCGCATCATCTTCATGGACCTGCGCAGCGCCGAACTGACCAAGTACGCCGCCAACTGCATGCTCGCCACCAAGATCAGCTTCATCAACCAGATTGCCGAACTGGCCGAACACCTGGGCGCCGACATCGAAGCCGTGCGCCTGGGCATTGGTGCCGACTCGCGCATCGGCTACCACTTCATTTATCCAGGTTGCGGCTACGGCGGCTCATGCTTTCCCAAGGACATGCGCGCCCTGATCCACAGCGCCAAGCAGGCCAACTGCTCCAGCGACCTGCTCGAAGCCGTCGAAGCGATCAACCAGCGTCAGAAAGGCAAGCTGTTCGAGCGCATCAACGCGTTCTTCAAGGGTGACCTGCGCGGCAAGACGTTCGCCTTGTGGGGCCTGGCCTTCAAACCCAATACCGACGACATGCGCGACGCGCCGAGCCGCGTGCTCATGGAAGCCCTCTGGGAGGCCGGCGCCAACGTACGTGCATTCGACCCCGAAGCCATGCAGGAAACCCAGCGCATCTATGGCGATGACCCGCGTTTGATGCTGATGGGCACGCCGGAGTCCACCCTGGGCGGCGCCGATGCGCTGATCGTCTGCACCGAGTGGCAGCAATTCAAGGCGCCGGACTTCGACCTGATCCACCAGCGCCTGAAAACTCCGGTGATCTTTGACGGGCGCAATCTGTACGACGGCGAGCGCCTGACGCGCAAGGGCTTCAAGTATTTCCCTATCGGCCGTGGCGACTCCTGCGACTTGCCGATCCCCCAGCAAAACTGGATGCCACAGGCCAAGGCAGGCTGATAAGTGAACAACGCTCACCCGCCCCTGCTCAATCCGACACTCCGTCTACAGTCACTGGGTTTGGGGCTTCTGGCACTGGTGCTATTCATCGCCGGCAACTGGCACCAGGCAATTATCGGCTTCGACTCGCGCTTCGTGGTATTTGCCCAGGAGATGCTGCGCCATGGCCCGAGCTTTTTTCCCACCACCTACGGCCAGCCGTATGCGGACTACCTGGCCACCTCGACCCTGCTGACCTGGTTGTTGTCCCTGCCATTGGGCGAGGTCACCAGCCTCACGGCCTGGCTGCCCAGTGCTGTCGCCTCGGCGTGCATCGTGGTGCTGGTGTATCGACTCACCGCGCCCTACTCCCAGCGCTGGGGCGTGCTGAGCATCGCCATGTTGCTGCTCAGCAGCACCTTTATCAGCGAAACCCGCGCCGTCTCCCTGGACCAGATGCTGGCGGCGGTGACGCTGACCGTGTTTTACCTGGGTTATGCCCATGATCATTTCTCGGCGGCCAAGCGCCTGCACTGGGTGTTTGCGCTGTTGATGCTCGGTTTTGCGATTCGCGGGCCGATTGGTCTGGTCATCCCTACCGGAGTGCTGTGCAGCTATTACCTGATCAACCGTCAATGGCGGCAATTGTTCAGCTTCGGGCTGTTGGCGCTGGCGTTGCTGGCGGCGTGTATCGGCCTGTTGCTGCTGCTGGCCAAGCTCAGCGGTGGCGAAGACTTCCTGCATGAAGTGATTCGCATGCAATTTCTGGGGCGCATGGATGGCAGCGAAGGCTCCAGCGGCGTGCTGTATTACTTCACCAGTTCCCTGGGCAACTACGCACTGGCCTACCCGGTGGCGCTTCTGGTCTTGCTGGCCGTGATGAGCGGTGGCCGCCGAGCCGCGGACCCGGCGCTGAAGCTGGTGCTGTACTGCGCGGCGGCCGGTGCCTTGGTGATGCTTGGCTTGTCGGTGCCCCAGGCGAAAAAGGCGCGTTATATCCTGCCGATGCTGCCAATGGCCGCGATCATTGCTGCGTATCCGTTCCAGGTCGCCCAGGGCCGAGTGTTCAGCGGGTTGCGCGGTTTGATGCTGGTGCTGTGGACGCTGCTACCTGCGCTATTGGCGGTCGGCCTGATCGCGGCGCGACGCCGTTACCCGGAACTGCTGGCCGATCTGGGGCTGATGTTCGGCCTGCTGGCGGTACTGCAGGGGCTGGCGGTGCTGGCACTGTTCAAGGCGCGACTGCGTGCGGTCGGTCCGGCTTTCGTTGCGGTGGCGGCGGTCTGGACGACTTACATCTCAGTGGTCGAACCCCTGGAGCGCAGCCTTTACGACACCCGCACGTTCACGCTGGCGGCCAAGGAGCAGATCCTGCAACAACCGGCACCGCTGGTGTTGCATGCATTGGGCAAAGACGCAAAAGCCATCAAGTTCATGGTCAACTTCAATTGCGACAAGGTCCCGCTGTTTACCCAATTGCCCGTTGAACTCCAGCCTATTCAGGCGCCGGCCTGGCTGGTGATGAGCCAGGAGGACTTCCAGAACCTGACTGACCCGCGCTTGCGTTCCCTCACGCCGACGCTCACTGGGGCATTCGATAAGACGCCTTATGTGTTGCTCCATCTGGAAAAAAACGCCTCTCCTTGAGCATGTTTCCAACGAGCTCGTAAGACATAACGCCCACTAATAAAACAGTGGGCGTTTTTCATCAGAATCACCGAGAAAACACCTACAGAGCTTTGCGTAAGAGCCGGGGCACTTTGCCTTCCGACGCCTGGAACCCGACTGTAGACTCGCTTGCCAAGTGCACTAATTATTTACCACTTGCTTCAGGCGCTGTCTGGCACAGCGCGGGTAGCGAACCTGCATCACAACAAGGAGTCAATGCCGTGCGAGAGGATAGGCTGGCTGTAGCGGCGCCGAGGCTGGATCGGCTGATGGGGTTACGCGACGCGCTGGTGGCGCTGAAGGGCCCGCTGGCTGACGAGCCAGGTATGCAGGAGAACCTGCACAAACGCTTGTTCAACGAAGAACTCGATAGCCTTGTGCTGGGCAAAATCAGCACCCCCTCTCCGTTGGGTGCCGCTCGAACACCGTTCGGCGAAGCCTCTTGAATACATAATTTTTGCATTCAACCCTCATTAATATGCATTGGCGTCGCTGCAACCCAGTTGGCACACTGCACGCGTTCCTCCCCCAATAACGTTGGAACGTTCAAGGCTTTCCAGGGAAACCAGGCAGGCCTTTTTTTCGCCCCCCGTTTCAGGACCTTTTTCAATGCTCGCTCGCTGGTTACCTGCCGCCATCAATACCCGTCCCGCTGAATGGAGCCGCGCCGCCATCGGCATGGCGTTGGGTGCCCTGTTCAGTGTGTGGGTGTGTGGTCAGGTGTTTGGCATGGACGTCGCCCTGCATCTGCTGGGCCCACTGGGAGCGTCGGCGGTGCTGCTGTTCGCCGTGTCGTCGGGGGCATTGGCGCAACCCTGGTCGATCATGGGCAGTTACCTGTGTGCGGCCGTGGTGGCGCTGCTCGTGGCACGCGTGTTGGGACGCACCCTGGGCAGCGCTTGCCTGGCGGCGGGCATGACCGTTGTGCTGATCTGCTGGCTGCGTTGCCTGCACCCGCCGGCCGGTGGCCTGGCGATGACGCTGGTATTGGCCGACCCGGCCTCCATCGCCCTCGGCTGGCACGAGCTGGCACCGGTCATGCTCGGGGCCGGTGCGCTGCTGACGTGCGCGCTGGCCTACAATAACGCCACCCGCACGCGTTACCCCAAGGCGCCTGCCGCACCGCTGCCGGTGGTGATCGGCAGTACGCCAGCGACCGACCCGGCCATCACGGCGGCCGACCTCAAGCTGGCGCTGGCCGATATGGAGCAGTTCTTCGACGTCGAGCCCACGGCGCTGGAGGAATTGATCCATACCGCCGAAGACCACGCGCGACGCCGCAGCATCGGCGAGGTCCTGGCCGGCCGCGTGGTTTGACGCGCTCTGCATAAATGCAACAACGACCTGCATGATTCCGGGTTGTACGCGGCAAATTTGCGCTGGTACGATCAGGCGATGGTTCGCCCCCGAACATCTTGATAAAGAACAATAAAAGCAGGGAGTTAGTGATGACTGCTCAGGTGTCCCCCGAAGCAAGCCACACCCATATTCAGCAGCAGGAAATACTGAGTGAGGTGCGTAACCATATCGGTTACCTCACCCTCAACCGCCCCGCCGGTTTGAATGCCATCACCCTGGACATGGTGCGGCTGATGACAACGCGGCTACAGGCCTGGGCCGATGACCCGAGGGTCTACGCCGTTGTGCTGCGCGGCTCCGGCGACAAGGCCTTCTGTGCCGGCGGCGATATCCGTTCCCTTTACGACAGCTTCAAGGCCGGCGACACCTTGCATGAAGACTTCTTCGTGGAGGAATACGCACTTGACCTCATCCTCCACCACTACCCAAAACCCGTACTGGCATTGATGGACGGCTTCGTGCTCGGCGGCGGCATGGGCCTGGTGCAAGGCGCCGACCTGCGCGTGGTGACCGAGCGCAGTCGCCTGGCCATGCCGGAAGTGGCCATCGGGTATTTCCCGGATGTGGGTGGCAGCTACTTCCTGCCGCGCATCCCCGGGGAGCTGGGGATCTACCTGGGCGTTACCGGCGTGCAGATCCGTGCGGCGGACGCCCTGTACTGCGGCCTGGCGGATTGGTACCTGGACATCGCCCGACTGACCGAGCTTGCGCAAAGGCTCGATAGCCTGCAATGGCGCGATTCTCCCCTCAAGGACCTGCAAGGCGTGCTCGCCCAACTGGCCGTGCAGCAATTGCCTGATCCGCCGCTGGCGGCCTTGCGCCCGGCGATCGACCATTTCTTCGCCCTGCCGGACGTGCCAAGCATTGTCGAGCAACTGCAGCAAGTCACCGTCGCCGACAGCCACGACTGGGGCCGGGCCACCGCCGACCTGATGCAGACCCGCTCGCCCCTGGCCATGGCTGTCACCCTGCAGATGTTGCGCCGTGGGCGCCACCTGCCGCTGGAACAGTGCTTTGCCCTGGAGCTGCACCTGGACCGCCAGTGGTTCGCCCGTGGCGACCTGATCGAAGGGGTCCGCGCCTTGATCATCGATAAGGACAAAAAACCGCAGTGGAATCCGCCAACGGTGCATGCGCTGGACGCCAGCCATGTCGAAAGCTTCTTCCGTGACTTCGCGCAGATTGAGAAATAAGCCATGCAAGATCTTGAATACACAGAAGAACAAGTGATGATCCGCGACATGGCGCGTGATTTTGCCCGTGGTGAAATCGCACCCCATGCCCAGGCCTGGGAAAAGGCCGGCTGGATCGACGATGCGCTGGTGGCCAAGATGGGCGAGTTGGGCCTGCTCGGTATGGTGGTCCCGGAGGAATGGGGCGGCACTTACGTGGATTACGTCGCCTATGCCCTGGCCGTGGAGGAAATCTCTGCGGGTGATGGTGCTACTGGCGCCTTGATGAGTATCCATAATTCAGTGGGTTGCGGCCCGGTCCTCAACTACGGCACAGACGCACAGAAGCACACCTGGCTGGCCGCTCTCGCCAGTGGCCAGGCCATCGGCTGCTTCTGCCTGACCGAGCCCCAGGCCGGTTCCGAAGCCCACAACCTGCGCACCCGCGCCGAACTGCGCGACGGCCAGTGGGTGATCAATGGTGCCAAGCAGTTCGTCAGCAACGGCAAGCGCGCCCAATTGGCCATTGTGTTTGCCGTGACCGACCCGGAGCTGGGCAAGAAAGGCATTTCGGCGTTCCTGGTGCCCACTGACACCCCGGGATTTGTGGTCGACCGCACTGAACACAAGATGGGCATTCGGGCGTCGGACACCTGCGCCGTCACCTTCAACCAATGCGCGGTGCCCGAAGCCAACCTGCTCGGCGAGCGCGGCAAAGGCCTGGCCATTGCCCTGTCCAACCTGGAGGGAGGCCGTATCGGCATCGCCGCCCAGGCCCTGGGCATCGCGCGGGCCGCCTTTGAAGCGGCCCTGGCCTATGCCCGGGATAGGGTGCAGTTCGACAAAGCGATCATCGAACACCAGAGCGTGGCCAACCTGCTGGCCGATATGCAAACCCAACTGAACGCGGCACGCCTGTTGATCCTGCACGCCGCGCGCCTGCGCAGCGCCGGCAAGCCATGCCTGTCCGAAGCATCCCAGGCCAAGCTGTTCGCCTCGGAAATGGCCGAAAAGGTCTGCTCCAAGGCGATGCAGATTCATGGCGGGTATGGGTATCTGGAAGACTACCCGGTGGAGCGCTACTACCGGGATGCGCGGATCACGCAGATTTACGAAGGCACCAGCGAGATTCAGCGCATGGTCATTGCCAGGGAACTGAAGCACTACCCACTCTGACTGACACACCGTGGGCAAAACTGTGGGAGGGGGCTTGCCCCCGATGGCGGCGGATCAGTCAATATCCTGGTTGACTGTTACACCGCTATCGGGGGCAAGCCCCCTCCCACATTGGATCTGCTGTGTTGTTGAAGTCTGGGTTACCTGCATTGAATATCGGCGCCTGGCCGATCATGCAGAACTACCCGCTCTGCCTGGCACACCGTGGGCAAAACTGTGGGAGGGGGCTTGCCCCCGATGGCGGCGGATCAGTCAATATCCTGGTTGACTGTCACACCGCAATCGGGGGTAAGCCCCCTCCCACATTGGATCTGCTGTGTTGTTGAAGTCTGGATTACCTGCATTGAATATCGGCGCCTGGCCGATCATGCAGAGCTACCCGCTCTGCCTGGCACACCGTGGGCAAAACTGTGGGAGGGGGCTTGCCCCCGATGAAGGCGGATCAGTCAATATCCTGGTTGACTGTCACACTGCAATCGGGGGCAAGCCCCCTCCCACATTTGGATCTGCTGTGTTGTTGAAGTCTGGATTACCTGCATTGAATATCGGCGCCTCGCCGATCATGCAGAACCACCCGCTCTGCCTGGCACACCGCGGGCAAAACTGTGGGAGGGGGCTTGCCCCCGATGGCGGCTGACCAGTCAATATCCTGGTTGACTGTCACACTGCAATCGGGGGCAAGCCCCCTCCCACATTTGGATCTGCTGTGTTGTTGAAGTCTGGATTACCTGCATTGAATATCGGCGCCTGGCCGATCATGCAGAGCTACCCGCTCTGACTGACATACAGGGGGCAAACTGTGGGAGGGGGCAAGCCCCCTCCCACATTTGGATCTGCTGTGTTGTTGAAGTCTGGATTACTTGCATTGAATATCGGCGCCTCGCCGATCATGCAGAACCACCCGCTCTGCCTGGCACACCGTGGGCAAAACTGTGGGAGGGGGCTTGCCCCCGATGGCGGCGGATCAGTCAATATGTTGGCTGACTGTCACACCGCAATCGGGAGCAAGCCCCCTCCCACATTTGGATCTCCATGGAATGTGAGAATCTCGTTATTTGTCCTTGAACGCCGGCGTGCGCTTGGCCACGAACGCTGCCATCCCTTCTTTCTGGTCCTGGGTCGCAAACGCTGCATGGAATACGCGCCGCTCGAAACGTACGCCTTCGGACAGGCTCACTTCAAATGCGCGGTTTACGCTTTCCTTGACCATCATGCTGATCGGCACCGATTTACCGGCGATCAGGGTGGCGACTTTCAACGCTTCGTCCAGCAGTTCGTCGGCGGGCACGATGCGCGCGACGATGCCGCAGCGTTCCGCTTCCACCGCGTCGATGAAGCGCCCGGTCAGGCACATTTCCATGGCCTTGGCCTTGCCCACCGCCCGCGTAAGGCGCTGGGTGCCGCCCATGCCAGGCAGTACGCCAAGGTTGATCTCCGGCTGGCCGAATTTGGCGCCGTCACCGGCCAGAATAAAGTCGCACATCAGGGCCAGTTCGCAGCCGCCACCCAGGGCAAAACCGTTCACGGCGGCAATGATCGGCTTGCGGCGGTTGGCCACGCGGTCGCTGTCGCTGAACAGGTCGTCCAGGTAGATCTGCGGGTAGGTCAGCTCGGCCATTTCCTTGATGTCGGCGCCGGCGGCGAAGGCTTTCTTCGAGCCGGTCAGCACGATGCAGCCGATCTGCGGGTCGGCTTCCAGGCCATCCAGCGCCTGGTTCAACTCACTGACCAGTTGGGCGTTCAAGGCGTTCAGCGCCTGCGGGCGGTTGAGGGTAATCAGCCCGACGCGGCCCTGGACTTCGAGCAAAATGGTTTCGTAACTCATGTATCGGCTCCTTAAAGATTGCGTGAGATGACCATACGCTGGATATCGCTGGTGCCTTCGTAAATCTGGCAGACCCGCACATCGCGGTAGATCCGCTCCAGGGGGAAGTCGCTCAGGTAACCGTAACCGCCCAGGGTTTGCAAGGCGGCGGAGCAGACTTTCTCGGCCATTTCTGACGCGAACAGCTTGGCCATGGACGCCTCGACCAGGGCTGGCTTGCCGCTGTCGCGCAGAGCCGCCGCGTAATGCACCATCTGCCGGGCAACGGCAATCTGCGTGGCCATGTCCGCCAGGCGAAAGGCGACGGCCTGATGGTCGATCAGGGCCTTGCCGAAGCTTTCACGCTCACGGGCGTAATCACGGGCCGCTTCAAACGCCGCACGGGCCATGCCCACCGATTGCGCGGCAATGCCTACGCGCCCGCCCTCAAGGTTGGCCAGGGCGATCCGGTAGCCCTCGCCCTCCTCGCCCAGGCGGTTGGCGAGCGGTACCTTGAGGTCTTCAAACAGGATCTGGCAGGTATCCGAGGCGTGCTGCCCCAGCTTGTCCTCGACCCGCGCCACGCTGTAGCCCGGCGAATCGGTGGGCACGATAAACGCACTGATGCCGCGCTTGCCCGCCGCCGGGTCGGTGACCGCAAACACAATCACCACGCCGGCGTTCTGCCCCGAGGTGATGAATTGTTTGCAGCCGTTGAGCACGTAATGATCACCCTCAAGGCGTGCGCGGGTTTTAAGACTGCTGGCGTCGGAGCCGGCCTGGGGTTCGGTCAACGCAAAAGCGCCAAGCATCGCCCCGCTGGCCAGGGGCTTGAGGAACTGTTCTTTCTGCTGGTCATTGCCGAACTTGAGGATCGGCACGCAGCCCACCGAGTTGTGCACGCTCATGATGGTCGAGCAGGCGCCATCGCCGGCGGCGATTTCTTCCAGGGCCATGGCGTAGGCCAGGTAACCGGTGTCGCAGCCACCCCATTGTTCCGGCACCAGCATGCCGAAAAAGCCCAGTTCGGCCATCTCACCGATGGCCTCCCGGGGAAAGCGATGGTCGCGGTCCCATTCGGCGGCGAACGGTTTCAAGCGTTCCTGGGCAAATTGCCGGGCCGCGTCGCTGATTTGCAGTTGTTCGTCATTAGGCAGCATGGTCAGTCCTTAATACAGGCATTCAACGGCCATGGCCGTGGCTTCACCGCCGCCGATGCAGATCGCCGCAACGCCGCGCTTGAGGCCTTTCTGGCGCAGGGCCGAGAGCAGCGTCACCAGGATGCGTGCACCCGAGGCACCGATCGGATGGCCCAGGGCACAGGCGCCGCCGTGCACGTTGACCTTGTCGTGGGGAATCTCCAGTTTGCTCATGGTGACCAGGCTGACCACCGCGAACGCTTCGTTGATCTCGAACAAGTCGACATCCTCCAGGCTCCAGCCGGTTTTGCCCATCAACTTGCGGATCGCCCCAACAGGCGCGACCGGAAACAGCCCCGGTTCATCGGCAAACGCCGCATGCCCATGAATCACCGCCAGGGGTTTGAGGCCGCGCTTGCTTGCCTCGGATTCGCGCATCAGCAACAGCGCCGCCGCGCCATCGGAGATCGAGCTGGAGTTGGCTGCGGTGACCGTGCCGCCTTCGCGGAACGCCGGTTTCAGGCTGGCGATCTTGTCCAGCCTGGCCTTGGGTGGTTGTTCGTCATGCAGGATGGTTCTCTGCTCTTTGCCGACAGTGACCTGCACCGGGACGATTTCAGCGGCAAAACTGCCGTGGGTGATGGCTTCCTGCGCACGCGTCAGGGAGGCAATCGCAAAGGCGTCCTGGGCTTGGCGGGTAAACCCGTTGTGCTCGGCGCAGTCTTCGGCAAAGGTGCCCATCAGGCGGCCCTTGTCGTAGGCGTCTTCCAGGCCGTCGAGGAACATGTGGTCGAGGACCTTGCCGTGCCCCATGCGATAGCCGCTGCGGGCGCGGTCGAGCAGGTACGGCGCGTTGGACATGCTCTCCATGCCGCCGGCGATCACCACGTCGACACTGCCGGCGCGCAAGGCATCGTGAGCCATGATCGTCGCTTGCATGCCCGAGCCGCACATCTTGTTGAGCGTGGTGCAACGGGTGGATTTGTCCAGCCCGGCGCCCAACGCTGCCTGGCGTGCCGGTGCCTGGCCGAGACCTGCGGGCAGTACACAACCAAACAACACTTCGTCGACGGCGTCGGTGGCGATACCGGCGCGCTCGACCGCCGCACGAATCGCGGCGGCACCCAGTTGCGGTGCGGTCAAGCCCTTGAGGTCGCCCTGGAACCCGCCCATGGGCGTGCGCACGGCGCTGACAATAACGATAGGGTCATTCATGAATGATGCCTCCTTACCTGGCTGCCATGCGCAAGGCGCCGTCGAGACGGATCACCTCGCCATTGAGCATGCTGTTTTCAATGATATGCCGCACCAGGGCCGCATATTCGACGGGTTTGCCCAGGCGTGGCGGGAACGGCACGCCGGCGGCCAGGGCCTCGCGTACCTGCGGGGTCATGCCGGCCATCATCGGGGTTTCAAAGATGCCGGGGGCGATGGTCATCACGCGGATACCGAAACGTGCCAATTCGCGCGCGGCCGGCAAGGTGAGACTGGCAATCGCGCCCTTGGAGGCGGCATACGCGGCCTGGCCGATCTGCCCGTCGAACGCCGCCACCGAGGCGGTATTGATGATGACGCCGCGTTCGCCATCGGCATCCGCGTCGGTTTCAGCGATGGCCGCAGCGGCCAGGCGCAACAGGTTGAAGCTGCCGATCAGGTTGACGTTGATCACCTGGGCAAAACTGGCCAGGGCGTGTGGGCCGTCCTTGCCGAGAATCTTCTCGCCACGCACCACACCGGCGCAGTTGACCAGCCCGTGCAAACCACCAAAGGCGGCAACCGTGGCGTGGACGGCGGCTTCCGCCGCCGCTTCCTGACTGATGTCCGCCACGGCGCTGCGGGCGTTGTCGCCAAGCTGGCTGGCCTTGGCGGCAACGGCGTCGGCGTTGAGGTCCACCAGCATGACCCTGGCGCCCGCCGCGATCAGCATGTCAGCGGTGGCCGCGCCGAGACCGGAAGCGCCGCCGCTGACCAGGAATACCTTGTTTTCAATCTGCATCACTGTTTCCTTTTGAAAGGGTCACGCCACGGCCGCCTGGGCCTTGGCGATTTCCTGATTACGCAAGATGAAGCGTTGCAGTTTGCCGCTGGGGGTCTTGGGCAAGTCGCTGACGAATTCGATTTCCCGCGGATACGCATGGGCCGCCAGGCGCTGGCGTACATGCAGGCGCAATTCTTCGGCGAGCTCCGGGGTGGCGCGGTATTGCTCGTTGATCACCACAAAGGCTTTCACCAGCTCGGTGCGCTCCGGGCAGGGTTTGCCGACCACGGCGGCTTCGATCACGGCCGGGTGTTCGACCAGCGCGCTTTCCACGTCGAACGGCCCCACGCGGTAGCCGGAGGTGGTAATCACGTCGTCACTGCGCCCGACAAAACTGATACTGCCGTCCGGGTTGAGCTCCACGGTATCGCCACTGAGGTAATACTTGCCGACAAAGGCTTTGGTTTTCACACCGTCGTAGCCTGCGAACCAGCACATCGGCGATTGCTCGCGGTCGATGGCTAGAATGCCGGGCTGACCGGCAGGCAATTCCTGGTGGTTGTCATCCAGTACCACGATGCGATGCCCGGGCGAAGCGAACCCCGCCGCGCCGACATGCACCGGATGCGCCAGGCCGTGGTGATTGCACAGCACCATGCCCAGCTCGGTTTGCCCGTAGTGGTCGTGAATGGTCACGCCGAGGTTGTCGGCGAACCAGCGAATCACCTCGGGGTTCAAGGGCTCGCCGGCGCTGCTGACGATGCGCAACCGGCCCTTGATCGAACGGGCGAACTGCTCGCCGCCGGCAATCAATAGGCGATACGCGGTGGGCGAACCGGTCAGGTTGGTGATGCCGTACTTGTTGATGACCCGGCAGGTGCTTTCCAGGGTGAAGGGGCCATCGTAGAAGGTAATCGGATGCCCCATGGACAGCGGCCCGGTCACGCCAAAATAGATGCCGTAGGCCCAGCCCGGATCGGCCACG
This sequence comes from Pseudomonas sp. 31 R 17, assembly GCF_900004915.1. NCBI lineage: Bacteria > Pseudomonadati > Pseudomonadota > Gammaproteobacteria > Pseudomonadales > Pseudomonadaceae > Pseudomonas > Pseudomonas sp. 31 R 17. Next base: position 25,517 of record NZ_CVTN01000042.1, on the reverse strand, counting down.
TTCCAGAATGCGTCTTCGGGGCGCAGGTCCACCGCGTCGCGGGTATAGGCCTGGAATGCGACAATCGCCTTGAGCGGTACCGACAGGGCTTTGGACGGCCCGGTGGTGCCTGAGGTGAACATCAGCAAAAAGGGCTCGTCCGCCCCCAGCAGTACGGGCTCGCAGGTATTGGAATAATGGGGCAGTTCGGCCCAGAAGCTGAAATCGCCGCGCACCAGGCCTTCGCCTTTGGCGCCGGTGACCGTCACGATGGTCGGGCAGCCCTCCACGTCCGCGAGCTTGGGTCGATTCACCGCATCGGTGACCACCAGGGCGGCGCCGGAACTGTTCAGGCGATGCTCGATGGCCTTGGGCCCGAATGCGGTGAACAAGGGTTGATAGACCGCGCCGATACGCCAGGTGGCCAGGACCACCACCAGCAGTTCGGCCGTGCGCGGCAACAAGCCGGCGACTTTGTCACCGCGCTTGATGCCCTGCCCCAGCAGGAAATTGGCAAAGCGTGCGGCCTGGTCCTGCAAATCGGTAAAGGTGACCGTGGCGCTGCGCCCGTCCTTGCCCTCCCAGAACAGCGCAATACGCCCGGGCAGTGCGTGACGGTCACAGCATTCCACACAGGCGTTGAGGGCCTGCAGGTTGCCGGCCAGCGTCATGTCGACGGTGTGCTGGTAATCGAATTCGGTGGTGGCGGCCAGGTAATCACGCATCGCTTCGGTTCCTTGTGTGTTTTTGTTTTAAGGACACTTCCAAACCAGGTCAATCGCCTGCAAATAGTCGCTCCACAGCGCTGCCACCAGCAATGGTCAAAGCCGCCAACATGGCTGACTGGTTTGGCCAATCCGGTTTGACACTCGCCGTGCACTGGCCGAAGCTTGCGACTTTGTACCCGTACCCTGCCTTCGGACGCCTGCATGTCAAAGTCACGCCGTTACTCCATCATCGGCCTGTGCGCCCTGTTGTCGATTGTATTGATCACCTGGTTTTTCTCGCGCACAACGCCCGTGACCGCGCCCCCGGCGATTGCCCAGGGTTATTCCAAGGCCTTGAAGCAGGCGCGCAATGGCGAGCCGGGGGCGGCGCGGGTGTTGTATCAACAGCTGGGGCGGCCGGACCTGTCACCTGAACGGCGCGCCGCGCTGCATGCCGAGCTCCCCAACTACCCCAGCCCCCAAGCGCTGAAGCTGGCGGATAAAGACCTGGCTGATGCCTCGCCCGTGGTGCGCGAAGCGGCGATCCACAGCATTGTCGGCCTGGTGCCGAGCGGCCAGCGCACCTTGCTGCTCGGGCCGGTGCTGGAGGACCCCGAACAGCACGTGCGCTTTGCCGCCGCCAACGCCCTGCTCGGCCTGTCGCCGGATACGTTGGGCCTGTATTTTGGCCCGCTGCAGCAAGTGCTCGACGAATTCGCCAAAACCCTCAAGGCCCGGCCCGAGACCGCCGAAGGCTGGATTCAATTGGCGCGTCTGTATATCCACAGCGCCCTGCTGGCGGATGCGCAACATGCGCTGCAGCAGGCCATGCGTTTGCAACCGGACAACCTGCAAGCGGTGGTGGCGCAGATCGAGCTGCTGGATAAACAGGGCAAGACCGACGAATCGCGCCAGCTGCTGGCGCAGCAGTTGGCGGCGCACCCTGAGTCGGCCTACCTGCAACACGCCCTGGGTATGTGGCTGCTGCACCATGGCGAGCGCCCCTATGCCTTGCTCGGTCTGTCCAAGGCGGTAGAGCTTGAGCCGGACAATCAGGATTACCGCTTCGACCTGGCCACCACGTTGCACGATCAGGACGAGCTTGAGGCGGCCCAGCGGCAGTTGGAAGACATCGTCCAGCGCCACCCGGCCAATCGAAAAGCGCGTGTGTTGCTGGTCAATTACTGGAAAGAAAGCGGCCAATTGCAGAACGTCCAGGTACTGCTGGCACAGCTGGAGCAGCAGAATCCGGATGATCCGGCGCTGCAACAGGGGCTGTGATGGCCCTGCAAAAACCTGTAAAAATTGGCAGGTTGCTCACAAATAACTTTGAACCGCTACAGGCCAGCAGGGTCAAGTGAATATGACGCGTCCAACGGCGCGCACCCAATTCGTACGTGACCTGAGGGCACTTCTTGTCTACATCAACTTCGCTCTTAAGTGAAAAGGCAGCCACCGGCATCGATGGTCTTGATGACATTCTTTCCGGGGGCCTCTCACGCAGCCATTTGTTTTTGCTGGAAGGCGAGCCTGGCACGGGCAAAACCACGGTCGCCCTGCACTTTTTGCAGGCCGGCGCGAAAAACGGTGAAAAGTCGCTGTATATCACTTTGTCCGAAACCGAACGTGAGCTGCGACAGGGTGCCAAGTCTCATGGCTGGGACCTGGACGACAACATTCATATCTTCGAGTTGACCCCGCCGGAAAGCCTGCTCAACGCCGAGCATCAGCAGAGCCTGCTGTACTCCTCGGACCTGGAACTGGGCGAAGCCACGCGGCAGATTTTCGAAGTGGTCGAACGCGTCAAGCCCACCCGCGTGGTGGTCGACAGCCTGTCGGAGATCCGCCTGCTGGCGCAAAGCTCCCTGCGCTATCGCCGGCAGATTCTGGCGATCAAGCACTACTTCGTGCGCTATGACGCCACGGTGCTGCTGCTCGACGACCTGACCACCGAATCCCTCGACAAAACCGTGCACAGCGTGGCCCATGGCGTGATTCGCCTGGAAGAACTGACGCCCAGCTACGGTGCTGAACGTCGCCGTGTGCGGGTAGTGAAGTACCGGGGACAGAAATACCGTGGCGGCTTTCATGACTTCACGATCATGGGCGACGGTGTGCACGTGTTCCCACGCCTGGTGGCGGCCGAACATCGCGGTGGCTACACGCGCCAGACCATGAGCAGCGGTATCGCCGAACTCGATGCCTTGATGGGCGGCGGCGTCGAGACCGGCTCCAGCAGCCTGATCCTCGGCCCGGCCGGCACCGGCAAATCGCTGATTTCCATGGTTTTCGCCGCCGCTGCGGTGGCGCGAGGGGAAAAAGCCGCGCTGTTCATCTTTGACGAAGAGATGGGCCTGCTGTTCGAGCGCATGAAGAACATGGGCATCGACCTGGCGGCGCTGCAGGCCACCGGCAACCTGCTGATCGAACAGGTCGACGCGGCCGAGCTGTCGCCTGGTGAATTCTCACACCGGGTACGCCGCTGCGTAGACGAAGGCGGCATCAAGACCGTGGTGATCGACAGTATCAACGGCTACCAGGCGGCGATGCCGGAAGAGAACGCACTGATCCTGCATATGCACGAACTGCTGCTGTACCTCAACCGGCGTGGCGCTGCGACCTTCATGACCGTCGCCCAGCATGGCCTGGTCGGCGATATGCAGACCCCGGTAGACATCACTTACCTGGCCGATACCGTGATCCTGCTGCGCTACTTCGAAGCGCTGGGCAAGGTGCGCCGGGCCATTTCCATTATCAAGAAGCGCACCGGTACCCACGAATCGACGATTCGCGAATACCGCATCAGCAGCAATGGCATGACGGTCGGCGAACCGCTGGATAACTTCCAGGGCGTGCTGCGCGGCATTCCGATCTACATGGGCGCCGGCTCGCCTCTGCTCAAGGAAGAGGGAGTGTGACGTCCCTGTCCCCGGTGTTTGAACGCGCCATTATCCTCGCGCCTTTGGGCCGCGACAGCTCGTTGGCGCTGATGATGCTCAATGAAGCCGGCTACCAGGGTATGGTCGTCGGCAATCTCATCGATTTGTGCGAAGCGTTGAACGAAGGTGCCGGCCTGCTCATTGTGGCGGCTGAAGCCTTGCGTGGCGTGGACCTGGAACCCCTGCTGGAGTACCTGCACCAGCAACCTGCCTGGTCCGACCTGCCGATCGTGCTGATGACCCATCACGGCGGCAGCGAGCAAAACGGCTCGTCGCACCTGAGTGGGTTGCTGGGCAACGTCACCTTCCTTGAACGCCCGTTCCATCCTGTGACTCTGATCAGCCTGGTCAGTACCGCCCTGCGCGGGCGGCGGCGGCAGTACGAAGCACGGGACCGCCTGCTCGACCTGAGTGCCAGTGAGTTGCGCCTGCAACGCACCCTGGAGTCCCTCGAGCAGCAGGTGGAAGAGCGTACCGCGCAACTGCGCAGCAATGAAGAAGCCTTGCGCCAGTCGCAGAAAATGGAGGCCGTCGGCCAATTGACCGGCGGCATCGCCCATGACTTCAACAACATGCTGACCGGCATCATCGGCAGCCTGGAATTGCTGCGAAGGCGTGTAGCGCGGGGCAAGCTGGACGATCTGGACAGCCTGATCGACCTGGGTGTCACCTCGGCCAACCGTGCCGCCGGCCTCACCCACCGCCTGCTGGCGTTCTCGCGCAGGCAGTCGCTGGACCCGAAACCCGTGGAGATCAATCAGCTGGTCAGCTCCATGGGCGAATTGCTGCAACGCAGCATCAATGAAAGCATCTCCCTGCAAATGCGCCTCAGCGACAGCCTGTGGACGGCCGAGGCCGACCCCAATCAACTGGAAAGCGCCCTGCTCAACCTGGTGATCAATGCACGTGACGCCATGCCCGGCGGCGGTATCCTTACCGTTGAAACCACCAACCGCCACCTCGACAGCGTATTCACCGCCGCCTATGGCACCTTGAGCCCTGGCGATTACGTGGAGTTGAGTGTCAGTGACAACGGTTGCGGCATTCCTGAAAGCGTCATGGGCCGGGTGTTCGACCCGTTCTTTACCACCAAGCCCATCGGCCAGGGCACCGGCCTCGGGCTGTCGATGATCTATGGGTTTGCCCGTCAATCCCGTGGGCACGTCACCCTGCACAGCGAAGTCGGTACAGGCACTACTGTCAGCCTGTTCCTGCCCCGCTTTGTGGGAGAGGTCGTCGCTGACGCCGTGGTAAACCCGGCCATGCTGCCCTTCGCCAATGACGGTGAAACGGTGCTGATCGTTGAAGATGACCCGGCTGTCCGGGTGCTGGTCAGCGCCGTACTGAAAGAGTTGGGCTATGCCTTTGTCGAAGCCGGTGACGCCACCACTGCGGTGCCGATCATCGAGTCGGAGCAGCGTATCGACCTGCTGATCAGTGATGTCGGGCTGCCCGGCATGAATGGCCGGCAGCTGGCGGAAATCGGTCGGCAGATCCGCCCTGATCTCAAGGTGCTGTTCATCACCGGTTATGCGGAGCATGCAGCCGTACGTGGAGGGTTCCTGGACCCGGGAATGCAGTTGATTACCAAGCCCTTTACCTTCGATTTGCTGACCGCCAAGGTGCGAGAGATGATTCGGGCGTGACGGCCTGAACCTGCTGCGGTGCAAGGTCGCCTGCTTCGTACGATTTACTTACGCAAAGTTGAGGCAAAATTGGAATCGAGCTGACGTTCAGGACACCAAGAGACTACGCCTGCCCTGCAGAAAAGGCCTGGCTATTCTCTGGATTCCGAGCGAGGCCCTTGATGACGCTGACTGTAGATCGCACTAATCCGAACGTCGTCTCCCCATCTTCAAACGAAAACCAACCCGTTGCTACCCCACTCTCCTCCCGGAGAGCGCCGAGCGACCAATCGGCGCAAGCCAGAGGCGACGCTGAGCTTGCTCTCCTGTACGCCGACGGTTTAGTGCGAGGTGCGCAGCCAGGTCGGCCTTATCCAGGGCCCAGTATGATTGGGCCAATACCGCTGCAGTCGACATATGGCCAATATCGTCAACAGCTCAAGGCGCTTCTTGATGGCCCGGACTTTACGAGCTGGGCGAAAGCGCAAAATGTCGATTTGTCCAAGCCCATCAAGCTATTGCCACCGAGAGGAGGCAAACCTGGCTACGCGGTCCTGAGTGTCAAGTCTGTACCGACCGCCTCCGGCGGAATCGCAGGCACTGCGCGCAGGCGGCTGGCGCTGGAGTCTTCGCTGAAATATTTCGGGGAATCCACGCTAACACATGTACATACGCTGCCTCTGTCTTGGCCGCTCATCATGCAAGCTACCGAGCAGCTGGCGAATGGCGCTTTTTACGTCAACGTGGATAACGGACACTCAGCCGACTTATCTGCAGTGGCCAGCTTCTACGGAGAAACCGTTCCTGCCACCCGGGAGAGCGCCGCCGAGCGTGCTGACCAGCTAAGGCAAAGTAATGCCTTCGGCGAGGCGGTACACCGTCGACTCAACGCTGACGACGTCTTGGAGAGTCAGAAACAAGCGGCGGATATCAATAATCTGTACGTGTTTCGTAATGCACCTGATGGAAAATTCCTCGAAAACTTCGAGGATGACCACGCACGCGCGGAGCGCGACACCCGGTTACCGAAGTCCCACATCAATTACCGTAATCCGACGCAGCACAAAGAGCGTATCAAGAGGCTCTTGGCGCAAAGCCTCCGGGAAACCATGATGCCGATCGATTACAAGTCTTCCTATCGGCAGGAAAATGGCTTGGAGCCTGGCGAAAAAGTCAGTCTGATGCGTTTTATTGCAGACAACGGCTGGCCAGTGCCTGCCAGCCTCAAAGAATTCAAGGATCTTGGGATCAACGTGACCGCTGCGGTGCCAGCCACCCCGTCACACGGTAATTTCAGCGGCGCACTGTCCTGGCCGGTTCCGTTAAGCCAACAGGATCAGGCAAAGCTTTATTTCCATCCTCTACAGATATTGCCAGGGGTCGAGGAACATGGGCTTTTCAACGTACTGACGCGTAACCAGACCTGGGATAAAACCACACTGTCGCAGCCTCGCCGGATCCTTGAAAGCATCCTATCGTCACGCTTGGGCAAGGCGATCGGCGAGCAATTGCAACGGGAATTCGGGGCGCTCACGACGCCCGACTCAAGCGCCGACTGGTTGCTCGCCGCGCTTCACGCTTCGCTCGACGAAGCGTCCATCGTGAACGGGACAGGCACGCGCAATACGGTGGCAGGCTTGCAATTGGATGAACCGGCGTACTACGGCGTGCCGATTTGCGAAATGGTCGGGAAGTTAGCTGCGCACCTGCAGGTTCAGGGCAAAGCAAGCGGTGAATGCGCGCGAGCCGCAGCGCATTGTCTGTTGTCACGGCGGGCGCCGGCTTATCTGGTTAACGATATCCCTGCCCGCGTCACGTCCAGCTGCCACTCCTGGGTCAGTCTTCAGGTCGCTGTAGCGCGGTTGGAATTCAAGGCTCCCGGCTCGACTGCCTTGATGAGCTACGGCCAGGTGATGAGCCTGGCGACCTCGCCCCCCAACAGCCTGGAAGAGCAGGCCATCGAATATCGAGCTCAAACCAATGCGCTGAAAGACTGGGGCGTCGCCCAAGGCCTGATTCCTGTAAATCCCCAGGACCAATACACCACAGTCCAGATGGACGCAGTGCGCTTGGCGTTTGCCGAGATGATGAAAGAGATAGGCAGTGCATCGACAACCTTGGCCGCCCCCATGCCTTTACGACATGAGATGGCCAAGGAGAATTTGCGCCAGGAGTATGGCGACAATATTGACTACGAACTTGAATGTTTCTATTCCACCAAAGATGACAAGGGGTTTCACTCGCTGATAGATCTTTACCTGAGACGCGGCACCGGTGGGGATCTTGTCGCAGGTTGGTCGTCAAAGGATGCGCGACTGCCCACGAGCCTGATACACCGCGCCAATGACTTGCCGCCGATCAACCTTATGTTCGATCAGGTATTCGACGATTACGCAAAAGATATGGACAAGGCCACTGCTGTACAAGTGAAGCACCTCATTGCCACACTGCCGCTTCAAGATCGAAAAATCATTGAGGTTGGCAAACTCGCTATATTCAAGGACATCGAGATCACCATTGGCAATTATGGCAGCGTCACGAAAGTGCAATTACCTGGCAAGCAAGCAGTAATGTTACGCGTCGTGTGCAACGGGCAGCGATATACCTACGAAGTTGACCTTGCGCAAAACAGGATCACGCAGCGGCAAGATCTGAACGACGCAACGCCAGGGCTCACGAGGGACCGCCAGAGTATGCGCGCGGGACATACTTATCATGAATATCCAACCGTCACGCCCACGGGTAACTTTGCAGCTACGGTCACCCACGAAAAACCCGCCATCGAATCGATCCCTGACAGCTTTGCCAGCGAGCGCTCAGCCTACATCGCTGCCGCATTGGTGAAAAACGCAAATATTCAAGGTTTGAAAACGCAAGCCAAAGGACTGTCAACGTTTGAAAGCAGGCAGCACTTTTATCAAAATTTCGCGAACCTCACCCTCAATCTGGTGCCTTTCTACTCTGCCATCAAACACTTTCAGGAAGGAAATATCGTTGACGGGTTGGTGGACCTCGCATTCGATGTGCTTAGTGTTGTGGTCGCCGTGGGGGCCACAGCCAAAGGGATCAAGGCTCTAAAGGCTGGCACGTCAACATTTGCCACTGGCATCAAGACGACGCAGATTGTCGGGCGGGCGGCCGTTGGCGTACTCAACCCGCTGGACGGTATCGGCAGCGCGGCAGCCAGGGCAACCAACCATTTAAAGCGTGGCCTGCTTTTCGAATACAAAATGCTCACCCAGGGCGCGGACGTCGGCGAACTGTTCAAGGGAGTGAAAAACATCGACGCTTCGGCAGTCGGTACGTTCAGATACAACAATGAATTCATGGAGGGACCTTCGGTTTTCAAACACGATAACTGGTACGCCTACAATCCGGTTACCCGCCAGCCTTACGGCCCTCCGCTGAGCGATTTCATTCCTTCCATGCGTTTGAACGGCAAGGCGTTGGATAACTGGACGCGAGCAACCGACCCGGTCAAGCAAATTGATGATGCTGTTGAAACGACCTGGAAGCGTACGGTCGCGAAGTACCGTGACACTGCAGACACGACTGCGTTTGAGCAGGGTTATCAATTTGGCCTGCCATCAAGTGTGCCGGGGCTGAAGGCTTCAACCACGCTTGAAGACTTGATGAAGCTTGCCGCAAGGGACGATATCACCGCCCAGCAAGTCGGGATTCTGGTTAAACGCTACGACGAGATAGCACTCAAGTTTGGGCGACAAGGCTCACGCCGGTTCTTTGATTGCATTGAACCTCACTTCGGCACCTTCCAGCCCATGCCGCAAGTTGTTTATCTCAGCCAGACAGGCCAGTTATCAAGGGGCCAATGTGCCGCGCTTTCGCGCGTTATGGCGAGCGCCGTTGCAGAAGGAAAAGAAGCTCAGTTATTGCAAAACATGATGGACGCCGCCGCTTTCCCCAAGGCTCCCGAGTCGAGGGCATTCATGCAGCGTCTGCACGATCTACAAAAGAAAATCGACCTACCCACCTTGTTTCGAGCAAATCAACCTTTTGAGCAGCGGTCATATCGAAACATGGTCACGCATCTAAGTGAGGCAAGCGCTTCCAAATCCATCATGATCGACTCTCCCGGTCATGCAATGGCCGCGGGCGTAAGAATCGATGACTCTGGAAAGACCTTCTATTTTTATGATCCCAATCATGGTCTGGCAAAATTCTCCAACGCCAAGGCCATGGAGGGGGCATTGCACAAGGTATTCACTGACAAGCAACTGGGCAAACACTATAAAACCCACAGCGTTGACCCGCATAAACTGGAGTTTAAAGTGTTTGACCATAATGATGCCTGGCAGCGCGTCGTCACGGTGCAGAGTTCGCAGATAAAAGCATTTTATGAGGCGCCCATTCTAAATCCAACTACACAACCCATCCGGTATTTGCCACCACCGGTCAATGTAGTGCGTCACCCGATCAAAATAAAACCGCAGGCTACGCCCAATGATGTGCAGGCCATCGTCAATAGCCATGTCAACCTCACCGATGTCGGCGGACATAAAAAAAATATCTATTCAGGCCTGGTCTTTCGTGGAGATATGCGACCGCCGTTGAAAGCCGACGCAGCCGAGGCCGGGATATTTGAAACCGGATTCACTTTACGTACGCCTATCAGTGATGTGCGAGAGGTCAACGGCACTCGAGGCGGGTTTGGCGGAGGGCGTGATGCCCTCGACCCTGACGGGCGTGGGATTTCAACGTCGGTGTATTACGACAACAGTGGCGCCGGTGCTTATTATTATGGTGGGCACAAGGGCGGCCATACGTATCTTGTGGATGGCCGGAATATGGAGGGTTTCCATTTATATGCCAATCGGCATACGGTAGAACATCCAGCAAACAGGGCGGTTAATTTAAGTCCCTGGGAGATAAACTACGGTAGCGATATTCCCGGCCACCGCATCATTGGCGCTTTCGACTCATCCGGCAGTTTTATTTCCAATCCCGGGTATGCCGCGAAACAGGCAAACAAAGTGACAGCCTGATCCCAAGACAGAGGGTACGGGAGATCACGCCAACAGGCGCTGGATATGCTCCTGCAGCGTATCCAGGTCGAACGGCTTGGCCAGAATCGGCGCATTGCGCGTAATCGGGCTGTTGCAGTCGAGGATTTCCTGCGGGTAGCCACTGATAAAGATCACTTTCAACTCCGGCCTCACCTTGAGCGCCGGCTCGGCGATCTGCACGCCGGAAATGCCACCGGGCAGGCGGTAATCCGTGACCATCAGGTCCAGGTGCGGTTTGGTGGCGAGAATTTCAAAGGCTTCTTTGCCATTGACGGCTTTCAATACCCGGTAACCCAGGCCGGCCAGGTATTCACCCAGCACAAACATAATGGATTCGTCGTCTTCGACGATCAGTACGACATCTTGTGCATCTTCACTCATGGGAAGCCTTCGTCCAGTCAGTAGCTGGTGTTACGACCATGGGGTCACGTAGAGGTTGCGTCGAGCTGACGATTGATTTCATGCCGTTTCCTGGAGTGGCAGACAGACCCGAAACAACGCGCCCTCGCCTATCTGGCTCTCGACCTCGATGGTGCCGCCATGGGCCGCGACGATCTGTTCGGAGATGAACAGTCCCAGGCCCAGGCCGGCCGCCGCATGGCTGACGGAAACCCGCTCGAATTGCTGGAAAATGCGCTTCTGGTTGTCTTCGCTGATGCCGATGCCATGGTCGCGCACTTCCACGCAGGCCTCGCCATGTTCTGCATACACCCGCACTTCGATCGGGCTCTTGGCGCCGTAGCGCAAGGCATTGGTCAGCAGGTTGGTGACGACCTGCTCGATGCGAAACTCATCCCAATTACCCTCGACCGGCTCGTCAGCCAGCAATTGCATCGACGATTCGGCGGCGGCGACTTGCGGCTCGAAGTTATGCACCAGGTTGCGCACCAGTTGCGCCAGGTCGAAGCGCGCCGGGCGTATCGACAGCTTGCCGGTGCGGATGCGCGACACATCGAGCATATCTTCGATCAGGCGGATCAGGCTCTTGATCTGGCGCTCATCGCGGTCGACCATCGCGTGCATCTTGTCCAGGGTAAAGGCCGCCGCGTTGTCCCGGGCCAGGTGCATCTTGCGCAGCTGGGTTTCCAGAATCAGCCCGTTCAGTGGCGTACGCACTTCGTGGGCGACGATCGACATGAAGTCATCGCGCATGCGCACCGCCTGCTCCAGCTCGGCCTGGGTGGCCTGCAGGCGCGTGAGCAGCAGCTCCTGCTCGCGGCGGCTGCGCTCCAGGGCTTCGACCTGCAGCTTCATCGCCTTGCTCTGGCGGTACAGGTCGACGAATACGTTGACCTTACTCTTCACCGCGTGGATATCCAGCGGCTTGTGCAGGAAGTCCACCGCGCCGCTTTCATAACCCTTGAAGGCGTAATTGAGTTCGCGGCCGGCGGCACTGACAAACACAATCGGGATGTTTTTGGTCTTTTCGGTGCCGCGCATCAGTTCGGCCAGTTCGAAACCGTTCATGCCAGGCATCTGCACGTCGAGGATCGCCATGGCGAATTCATGTTCCAGCAACAGGGACAATGCTTCGTCGGCACTCAATGCCTTGAATACCTGGCGGTCTTCGCGCTTGATCAGCGCTTCGAGGGCCAGCAGGTTTTCCGGCAGATCGTCGACGATCAGCAGTTTGGCCTGGACAGTACTTAACATGGGGAAGGTTCCAGGGAAGCCAGCAATGAGCCAATGCGGCTCAAGGAAAGAATATGGTCGGGTGTGTGCAGCGCCAGCGCGGCCAGGGGCATCACGGCAATCCGGGCCTCGACGGGGTCTTGTACAACGGTCGTGCCGCCCGATTGCTTGACATAAGCCAACCCGCGCGCGCCGTCCTGGTTGGCGCCGGTCAGCAGGATCGCGAGCAGGCCTCTTGCGTAGGCATCGGCGGCCGAGGTGAAGAGAAAATCGATGGCCGGCCGGGAATGGTGCACGCGGTCCTCCTGACTCAACGACAAGCTGCGGTCCTGTTCCACCGACAAATGATAGCCGGGACCGGCGAAATACAGGGTGCCCGCCTCGATCGACTCCTTGTCCCGCGCCTCCTTCACCGGAATGCGCAAGCGCCGCGCGAAGACCTCGGCCAGCTGGCTGCGACGCTCATCCGGCAGGTGCAGCACCGCAATGATCGGCAGGCCGAACGTGTCCGGCAACCCGCCAAATATACTCAGCAGCGCCTCCACGCCGCCGGCGGAAGCGCCGACGACGATGGCTTCAATCCCGTAAATCGGGGGGCTGGCGGCATCGCTCATGATTTGCGGTAGATCCGTTCCTGTTTGACCAAGGGTTCGAATTGCTTGCTGTAGGCTGAAAAATCCAGGGTTTCCTTGCTGCCCAACACCAGGAAGCCGCGATGACACAGCGACTCATGAAACAACCCAAACGCCCTGTCTTGCAAATTTTTATTGAAGTAAATCAGTACGTTGCGACATGAAATTAATTGAGTTTCTGAGAATACACTGTCGGTCGCCAGGCTGTGGTCGGCGAACGTGACGTTCTCGCGCAAGGTCTTGTCGAAGATCGCATTATCGTAAGCTGCGGTGTAGTAATCGGCAAATGAGCGCTGGCCACCGGCCTGCTGATAGTTAGCGGTGTAGGCACGCACGTTCTCCAGGGAGAAGATGCCCTGCTTGGCTTTGTCCAGCGAGGCCGGGTTGATGTCGGTGGCGTAGATGATGGTGCGTTCGAGCAAGCCTTCCTCGCGCAGCAGGATCGCCATGGAGTACACCTCCTCGCCGGTGCTGCAGCCGGCGATCCAGATCTTGATCGACGGATAGGTCTTGAGCAACGGCACGACTTCCCGGCGAATCGCCAGAAAGTGCGACGGGTCGCGAAACATCTCGCTCACCGGGATGGTCAGGAACTGCAGCAATTGCATGAACGCCGCCGGATCGTGCAGCACGCGCTCCTGCAGCGCGGAAATGGTCGCACAGTCGAACTGGCGCAAGGCATGGGCCACGCGCCGCTTGACCGACGCACCGGAATAGTCGCGAAAGTCGTAGCTGTACTTGAGGTAAATCGCCTCGATCAACAGGCGCAGCTCGATGTCGCTGCTTTTGTCCAAGAAACTTCGCTCCACTTAAATGCGTTCCATCTTGGGTAACCACACGCGAATCAACGAGAACAGACGGTCCAGATCAATCGGTTTGGCCAGGTAATCGTTGGAACCTGCCGCCAGGCAACGCTCCTGGTCATCTTTCATGGCCTTGGCGGTGACGGCAATGATCGGCAGCTTTTTCCAGCGCGGGTCCTGACGGATCAGCGCGGTCGCTTCGTAGCCATCCATCTCCGGCATCATCACGTCCATCAGTACCAGGTCGATATCATCGACCTCATTGAGCTTGTCGATGGCTTCACGGCCATTGCGCCCGATCACCACCAAGGCGCCTTTATGCTCCAGGGCACTGGTCAGGGCAAAGATATTGCGCACATCGTCGTCCACCAGCAGGATCTTGCGCCCTTCGAACACCTTGTCACGGCTGCGCGCGGTCTTGAGCATCTTCTGGCGGTCATGGGACAGCTGGGATTCGACTTTGTGCAGAAAGAGTGTGACCTCATCAAGCAGGCGCTCCGGGGACCGCGCGCCCTTGATGATGATCGAGCGCGAATACTTGCGCAGCTCGGCTTCTTCGTCGCGTGTCAGGTTGCGCCCGGTATACACGATCACCGGCGGGAACGAGCAGATATCCTCGGTGGCCATGCGCTTGAGCAGCTCGTTACCGAGCATGTCCGGCAGCTTGAGGTCGATGATCATGCAGTCGTAGACGTTGGTGCGCAGCAGGTCCAGCGCCGCCTGGGCGTAACCGACATCGGTGATTTCAATGTCATCGTCGCCGATCAGGCGGGCGATGCTGTCACGTTGCAGGTCGTCGTCTTCCACCAGCAGTACGCGCTTGACCTTTTGCGTCAGCTTGGCTTCCAGGCGCGCGAACACGTCCTTGAGCTCTTCCCGGGTGGTGGGTTTGACCGCGTAACCGATGGCGCCCATGTGCATGGCGGCTTCGACGCGGTCTTCCACGGAGATCACGTGCACTGGAATGTGCCGGGTATTGGCGTGCTCCTTCAGACGCTGCAGCACGGTCAAGCCGGAATGATCCGGCAGGCGCATGTCCAGCAGGATCGCGTCGGGGATGAATTCTTCGGCCAGGCTGTAGCCTTCGTCGGCACCGTGGGCGACCAGGCAGTTGTAGCCCAGCTCGTGGGCCAGGTCGAAGAGGATGCGCGCGAAATTCGGCTCATCTTCCACCACCAGGATGGTGCGGGTGGTGAATGGCGCTTTGTCGCGGTCATCGGCAAAGCGCGGGATCGGTTCGGCATCGGCCGCCGGCAGCGACGCAACCTTGACGGGCACCGGCGCCGGTACCGCCACGGCTTGGCGCGGGGCTTCGATCGGCGCGGCATCTTCGCCGCGTTCGACGTACTGTTCCGGCAATACCAGGGTAAAAATGCTGCCCTTGCCCGGTTCGCTGGTCACGCTGATGTAGCCACCCAGCAAGGTTGCCAGGTCACGGGAAATGGACAGGCCCAGGCCGGTGCCACCGTAACGGCGATTGGTGGTGCCATCGGCCTGGCGGAAGGCTTCGAAGATGCTTTCCTGTTGGTCCTGGGCGATACCTATCCCTGAATCGCGTACGGTAAAGGCGATGCCCTCCCCCGGCGCCCGGGATACCGACAGGCTGACCTGGCCCTGTTCAGTGAACTTGATGGCGTTGGACAGCAGGTTCTTGAGAATCTGCTCCAGACGCTGGCGGTCAGTGAACAGCAGGGTCGGTGAACCTGCCTGCACATCGATCTGGAAGCCCAGCTTGCGATCCCTGGCCAGCGGTTCGAACATGCCGCGCAGGCCGTCCACCAGGCGCTCGACGCTGGAATTCTCCGGACGCACTTCCAACTTGCCGGCTTCTACCTTGGAAATGTCGAGAATGTCATTGATCAGGTTGAGCAGGTCATTGCCGGCCGAATAGATCGACTCGGCAAACTTGACCTGCTCGGCACTGAGGTTTTCCTGCGGGTTCTCGGCCAGCAACTTGGCCAGGATCAGCGAACTGTTCAGCGGCGTGCGCAGCTCGTGGGACATGTTGGCCAGGAATTCGGACTTGTACTTGCTGGAGCGTTGCAACTCATCGGCGCGGACTTCCAGTTCCAGCTGGACCCGGTTGAGTTCGACGTTCTTGCGGTCCATGGCGTCGCGCTGTTCGGCCAGGGTCTGGGTCTGTTCGGCCAACTGTTCGTTGGTCTGCTCAAGCTCCGCCTGCTGGGTCTCCAGGTGCGCCTGGGACTCCTTGAGGATGCGCGACTGTTCCTCCAGCTCCTCGTTGGCGGTCTTGAGTTCTTCCTGCTGCACTTGCAGCTCTTCGTTGAGCTGCTGGGTCTCGGCGAGGACTTCCTGCAAACGCTGGCGATAACGTGCGGCTTCGATGGACGTACCGATATTGTCGGCGATCAGCTCCAGCAGCTCGACGTCGCGCTCTTCCAGCGGGCGCAGGAAGCCAAGCTCGATCACGCCGTTGACGCGGTCGTCGTCGCTGGTCGGCACCACCAGTACGCTGCGGGTGGCGCCCTCGCCCAGCCCCGAGCAGACCTTGAAGTAGTCCACCGGTACGTCGTCCAGGCGGATCAGGCGATCGAGCTGGGCGGCCTGCCCTACGATGCCTTCGTCGCTGTAGATCGACTGTTCCAGCTGCGCCTGTTCGCGGGAGAAGCCGTAGGTGGCGACCCGCCGCAGGCCACCGTGCTCTTCGCGCACATACAACGCCCCGACGGCTGAGCCCATGTATTGAGCGAAGAACTGCAGGATGTTGCGGCCCAGCAGGTTCAAGGTCAGTTGGCCAAGCACCTGTTCGGCCAGTTCGGTTTGGCCATTGCGCAGCCAGGCCTGCTGCTCCAGGCGTTTGGCGATCTTCTGTTGGGACGCGAGGTTTGCGCTGTAGCTACTTGAAAGCGCTAGTAAATTCTTTCTGCCAATGTACGCCAGGAAACCACTGAGGCCGAGGACGAACGCCAGGTACAGCGTGACGCTGAGCACCGTGGTGCGGGTCACTTCCTCGTTACGGGAGATGCGGAACTGTTGTTCCATCGATACCGCGTCTTCATATTCCTTGCGAATCTCGTCGGTCAGGCGCTTGCCCCGGCCCGCCTTGACGGCACCACGGAAATCGCCACTGCTGCGCTGCAGCTCAATCATCGACTGCGCGTAGTTGTTCCATTCGGCCTGCAGGGCTTCCAGGCGCTTGAGGCGGTCGACCTGCTGCGGGTTGTCGGCCACCAGCTCCTGCAAATTACGCAGGTCGGCAATGATCCGCGGCTTGGCCACTTCATAAGGGTCGAGGAAATGCTCGTCACCCGTAATCAGGAAACCGCGCATGCCGGTTTCCAGGTCGACCGTCAATTTGGACGACTCATTGAGGTTGTTGATGACCCGGTCGGTGTGCTCCACCCACTGGATCACCGACAGTAAATAGGTGATCAGGCACACGAAAAACACCGCGCTGAGCACGCCCACACTCAATGGCAGGGCCACGTTACGGCTCAGGAGTTTACTGAAGCTCTTTTCATCAACTGACGACGCGGGAGTCATGGGCATGCCTTGGCCAAGTGCGGAAAAACCGGGAGTTTGCCCCAAAGTGACGATCAAGACCATTTTTCTGGGACGTTTTTGTACAGATTCCTACAGCAGAACAGGCTATTCTGCCTGGTCTTTTGTACTGCATTGTTTTAACGCCCTGGGAACTTGTGGATAGCCCGCGCTTACTCAAGTACAGGCCTGTGAGAATGGCCAGCGTTAAAACTCGTCTTTTTTGGGAAAGCCTTTTTATGTCCGCAAATGCCTCCACCATCCTTGTTGTCGAAGACGACGCTATCGTGCGCATGTTGATTGTCGATGTGCTCGATGAGTTGGAATTCACGGTGCTTGAGGCTGCTGACGCCGAGGCGGCCCTGTTGATCGTGCAAGACACGGCTCAAGTGATCTCCCTGATGATGACCGACGTCGGCCTGCCCGATATGGACGGCAAGCAACTGGCGGCCAGGGTACGCGAACTGCGCCCTGACCTGCCCATCCTGTTCGCCAGCGGCTATGCCGAGAACATCGATGTGCCCGCCGGCATGCAGGTGATTGGCAAGCCGTTCTCGATCGACCAGTTGCGCGATAAAGTCAAATCGATGTTGCCCTGAATATCCAGTGTCCTTTTGCAGGTTTTAACGTGACGTCCGGGAAAGAAAACAGGAAACTCAGCGCCTGCATCTCCCCGTCAGTCAAAAGAACCCTGGAAGGACGCAACAACATGATTGGACAACCTGCGCGCCTGGTGTTGGCGAGCCTCTCGATACTGCTGAGCACCGGCGCCTGGGCCGACTTTACGGCCACCCCTGCCGAAGCCCGGGCCATTGCCAAGCAAGCCTACTTGTACGGCTATCCCGTGGTTGAGATGTACAAGACGCTCTACACCCAGGCCGTGGACAAAGGCGGGGCCAATTTCAAGGCACCGTTCAATCGCATCGGCAACAGCGCGCAGGTGTTTACCCCCAAGGACACCGCGTTCACGACCCCGAACGCGGACACGCCCTACTCCTTCGTCTGGATGGACCTGCGCAAGGAACCGCTGGTGCTGACCCTGCCCAAGGTCGAAGACAACCGCTACTACTCGGTGCAGTTGCTCGACCTCTATACCCAGAACATCGCCTACCTGGGCACGCGCAGTACCGGCAACAACGGCGGTCACTACATGATCGCGGGGCCTGACTGGAAGGGTCAGCAGCCCGTCGATATCGACCGAGTGGTCTACAGCGAAAGCAATATCGCCTACGCCTTGTATCGCACGCAGCTGTTCGATGAAAAAGACCTGGGCAAGGTCAGGCAAATCCAGAACGGCTATAAAGTGCAGCCGCTGAGCAGCTATGTGAAACAAGCGGCCCCGGCCAAGGTGCCGAAGATCGAGTGGCCCAAGCCGATGGCGAACATGAGCGACAGCCCGCAGTTGTTCCGCTACTTGAACTTCATGCTGGCCTTCGCTGCGCCCCAGGACAGTGAAAAAGACCTGCTGGCGCGCTTCGCCACGATAGGTATCGCCCCCGGCGCACCTTTCAAGCTGAACCAACTGAGCGCCGAGCAGCGCAAAGCGTTGGAGGACGGGATTGCCGATGGCAAGGCCGAGTTCGCCACGTTCAAGAAAGACAAAATCGACACCCATCAAGTCTCCAGCGGCGAGCTGTACGGCAGCCGTGACCGGCTGAACAACAATTACCTGTACCGGTACGCCGGCGCCAACCTGGGGATGTTCGGCAACTCCACCGATGAAGCCGCTTACTTCACCTGGTTCGATGACAGCGAAGGCAAGCCGGCCAACGGTGCACGTCGCAGCTACACCGTCCATTTCGCCAAGGACCAACTGCCGCCGGCCGATGCGTTCTGGTCGCTGACCATGTACGACGCCAAGACCAAGTTGCTGGTGCCGAACCACAAGAAACGTTACCTGATCAACTCACGCATGCTGCCCGGCCTGAAACTGGACGCCGACGGCGGCCTGACCCTGGCCCTGCAGCATCATGAGCCACCGAAGGCCGAACAGAGCAACTGGCTGCCCGCTCCGACCGGGCCGTTCTTCGCGGTGCTGCGTATTTACCTGCCCAAGCCCGAAGTCACCAGCGGCCAATGGCAGTTGCCGCCGTTGACGCCGCTCAAGTAACCCTCCCGGGAATCCATGCACGGCGGGTGGCAATTGACCTACGCTTCCCGCCACGCCAAATGGTCATTTGAGCGACTCGCCCTCAGCCGCGTTCGCGGGGGATCAGGCTCTGCAACTGCGCCGCCAGGAAATTGGCGTCGAATGTGAAGGTGTCCGGGTCTTTCAGGCCATTGGTCTTCTTCCAGAGCCAATCGTTTTTATCCGCAGGCAATACCAGGGAGACGCTGCCGTGCCGGGCAGCGGTCAGGCCCATTACCGCCACACGGATATACCCGTCCGTCCCCATCACCTCCGGCACGAACTCCACGCTTTTACCGGTGATCAACACAGTCAACTTCTCGGTCTTGAAGGTCGATGTGTCCACGGGCACGCTCGGCCCACTGGCGACATAGGCTTCACGATGCACCTCCAGCAAACCGGCGCTCTTGACCGGTTCCAGCCACTGTTCGACTTGCTCGAACAACTCGCCCAGCTTGTGTGCCCAACGCGCCGACTGCACATCGAATTGCTGTTTTTTATGGGTTTCGCTCTCGGCGTAACGACGAAGCATCTCGCCCAGTTGCTGTACATCGTCCATTGCGGATCTCCTTGGGTGAGTCAGGTTGCGAAGCCCGATCATCGCAGATACGGCTGCCTGGCGTACGAGTTAAAGCTGATTGCAGTGGGTTCGGCAGCAGGCAGCTCACAGGCCTGATCTCCCCGTAAACATCGGCGCTTCCAACAAGCGAAAATGAGTCCACTTAACCCACACTGAACTGCTCCGGTGAATTGGCCGGCAACTGCCTATGACTCATCCACTTTCGGTGGGTATGGTGACGTGACATTCCCCTGTCCGGAGCATCGCATGCGCACCATCGGCCTTATCGGCGGCATGAGCTGGGAGTCCAGTGCCGAGTATTACCGCATCATCAACCAGCAAGTCCGCGACCGGCTCGGCCCGCTGCGTTCGGCGCAGCTGTTGATGTACAGCGTGGACTTCGGTCCGGTGGAACAGGCCCAGCACGCCGGGCGCTGGGATGATGCCGCGCAGATCCTGGAAGACGCTGCGCGCCGTCTGCAGGCAGGCGGCGCCGAGTGTGTGGTGCTGTGTACCAACACCATGCACCGGGTGGCGCCACGTATTGAGGCGGCGGTGTCGATTCCCTTCCTGCATATCGCCGACGCGGCCGGGGCTGCGGCCTTGCAGGCCGGCACCTTGACCGTGGGCTTGCTTGGCACTGCATTCACCATGGAACAGGACTTCCTCAAGGCCCGCCTGATCGCGCAGGGCCTGACCGTGCTGGTGCCGGATGCGGATGAACGCAAGGACGTGCACCGGATCATTTATGAAGAGTTATGTGTGGGGGTAATCAGCGACTCATCACGCGCCGTCTACCAGCGGGTGATCGAGTCCCTGGCCGCACGCGGCGCCCAGGCGGTGATTCTCGGCTGTACGGAAATCAGCCTGCTGATCAAGCCCGAGCACAGCGACCTGCCGCTGCTGGACACCACCGAGTTGCATGCGCGGGCTGCGGTGGCGTTTGCGCTGGAGGATTAAACCGGCTTGCGCAGGCGCGCCATGCTCAGGGTATCGACGAACACACCGTCACGCAGGGCGTAGTCGCGCAAACGCCCTTCGACCTCGAAGCCGAATTTACGATACAGGTTGTGTGCCGCTTCGTTGTCGGCGTACACCGTGAGTTCTACGCGGTGCAGGTTCATCCAGTTGTCGGCCACGTCCAGCGCGGTCGTCAACAGCTTCGAACCGATGCCCCTGCCCTGCCATGCCGTCGCCACGCCCATGCCGAAGGACCCCACATGCGCCTGGCGTACGCGCAGGTACTGTTCCAGCCCCAACTGGCCAATCACTTCGCCGCCGTGCAGCGCCACCAATTGCAGTCGGCGCTCGTTATCCATCACCAGGCGTTTGCGCCACGCTTCCACCGACTGGAAAGGCATCTGCAGCACCTGGCGGCATACCGCCGGTTCGTTGTAGAGCGCCGCGACGCCCTCAAGGTGGGCCTCGGTGAAGCGCTGGATCACGATAGGGAGGTCAGGCGTGTGCATTGTGTTTCATCCTTTGAAAGGCACGTGGCCGACCAGTGTAGGAGCAAAGTAGGCGCCCTGGCGAGCCTCAACCTTGCGTGCACATTCAGCCTCGCAGCGCTGTGCGCCAAAGCCGGGCGATGTCCGCCGCGCGCTCGCGCAACAGTCGCGGCGCCTCGCTGCACGCCTGCTCCAGGCTCATCGGCGCCGATGGCAAGGCAAACGCGGCATCCACGCCGTGGGCGTACATTTGCTCGTAGCCATCGCCCAGGGTTCCGGCAATCACGATCACCGGGACCTGGTGATGGCGCGCGATACGCGCCACGCCAAACGGGGTTTTACCGCGCAGGGTCTGGGCGTCGAAGCGGCCTTCGCCGGTGATGACCAGGTCGGCACCGCGCACGGCGGCGTCCAGTCCGACCAACTCGGCCACCACCTCAACGCCGGCACGAAACTGTGCACTCAGAAACGCCTTGGCGGCAAACCCCAGGCCACCGGCGGCGCCGCTGCCGGGTTCGTCGCGCACGTCTCCGGGCAGCACTCGCGCGCAGTGGTCGGCAAAATGACCGAGAGCGGCATCCAGCTGTAGAACCTGCTCGGGAGTGGCGCCTTTCTGCGGGCCGAAAATCGCCGAGGCGCCATGGGCCCCGCACAACGGGTTATTCACATCCGCCGCGATTTCAAAGCGCACCTGAGCCAGACGCGAATCGAGGTTTTCCAGGCTGATGCGGGCCAGGCCTGCCAACGCCAGGCCTCCAAGTGCCAGCGGCTGATCCTGGGCATCGAACAACTGCACCCCGAGCGCTTGCATCGCACCCGCGCCGCCATCATTGGTTGCACTGCCACCAATTGCCAGAATGATGCGTCGGGCGCCCAGATCAAGGGCCGCGCGGATCAGTTCGCCCGTGCCATAGGTGCTGCTGGAACACGCATCGCGCTGGCCCGGCGCAACCAGCTGCAGGCCACTGGCCTCAGCCATTTCGATGATCGCGGTGTGGCTGTCGGCCAACCATCCCCAGTGCGCCTGCACCGCAGCGCCCAGCGGCCCGCGCACGGTCTGGCTGCGCAGCTGCCCGTTACACGCAGCGAGCACTGCCGCGACCGTGCCTTCACCGCCGTCCGCCATCGGGCATTGCACCAACTGCGCGTCAGACCAGACCTGAACCAGGCCATCGGCAATGGCCTGGGCGACCCGTTCGGCACTGAGGCTGTCCTTGAACGAGTCGGGGGCGATGATGATTTTCATGGGCGTTCTCCGTTTTTTATAACGCCCATGCTGACAGTTGGCACCGCCGCTGACGCCAGTCCGCTGCACAAGTGCGGGTGAGGTTTGTTGTTCATTCTTACAAAGCCTGGGGCAACAACTGCACGCCCAGGTACAGCGCAAGCATGCCGTCCAGGGTCAGCGGGTCGACGCCGCTCAGTTCGGCGATCCTTTCCATGCGGTAGCGCAGGCTGTTGCGGTGGATGCCCAGGGCGTCGGCGCAGGCCTGGCTTTGCCCGTCGTGCTCGCACCAACTGCGCAGCGTGGCCAGCAGTTGGCCGTTGCTGTCCCTGGCCAGCACTTTGCGCAGTGGGTTGAGCAATTCGTCCAGGGCGTCATCGTTGCGGTGGCGCCAGAGCATGACCGGCAGGCGATAGCTGTTGTGGAGCAACAGGCGCGCGTGGGGCAGGATATCGCGACCGTAGGCCAGTAAGTCACCGACGCGGCGATAGCAGCGGCGCAGGCCGGCCAGTCCTTGCGCCTGCCCGCCTACGGCCACCCGCAGGATATTCCAACCCAGGCCGTCGAGCTTTTCCAGCAGGCGTGGGTCGTCGACTTGCAGGGCGGCGGGACGGCACCAGAGCAGGGAAAACTGCGCGGAGCTCACGCACCAGCTGTCCGGATAACGCGACATCAGCCAGGCGCTCAAGGCTTCGGCCGACTGCCCCGCGCCCAGTTCAAACAGGTACGGCGTGCGCGCCAGTTGCGGCTTGAGGCCCAACTGTTGCGCTTCGTCGACCAGGCGCGGCGAGTCGCCCGTGTCGGCCAACAGCAAGGCCAGCAGATCGTCACAGCGCTGGCGTCGCCATTGCAGCTCGGCCTGCTGGTGCCGCTGGCTGACCAGCATTTCGGCGGTCATGCGCACCAGTTCGGCGTAGGTGCGCAACCCGTCCGGTTCGCCGGTGATACCCAGTACACCGATCAGGCGCTGGTCATGCATCAGCGGCAGGTTGATGCCCGGCAACACGCCCTTGAGGTGCTTGGCGGTCTGCCCGTCGATTTCCACCACGCGCCCGTTGGCCAGCACCAGTTGCGCGCCTTCGTGACGGGTGTTGATGCGCTCCGGCTCGCCGCTGCCGAGAATCAGGCCCTGGTTGTCCATCACGTTGACGTTGTAGGGCAGGATCGCCATGGTGCGATCGACAATATCCTGGGCCAGCTCATGATCCAGCTCGAACATGGGGGCTATTTTCCTCGAAACGGGTTGGTCAGCGGCACAGCGCAAGGCGGGCTTGACTGTGCGCGAGCACAAAGACAGTTGCCCATCGCCTCACCGAGACTGTTCAAGCGATCAACGTTACCCTCGCATCGCCAAAAATCATAATAAAGAGAGACTCGCCATGTCACAGAGCGCCGCTGCAGCACTGGCCACCGATGACGATAAAAACGCCATCTACAAGCGCGTAACCCTGCGCCTGATCCCCTTCATTTTTATCTGCTACCTGTTCAACTACCTTGACCGGGTCAACGTTGGCTTTGCCAAGTTGCAGATGCTCGACGCGTTGAAATTCAGTGAAACCGTGTACGGCCTGGGTGCCGGGATTTTCTTTATCGGCTACGTGCTGTGTGGCGTGCCGAGCAACCTGGCGCTGACCCGGTTCGGGCCAAGGCGCTGGATCGCGCTGATGATGATCGTGTGGGGCACCCTGTCCACGTGCCTGCTGTTCGTGACCACGCCGACGCATTTCTACACCTTGCGCCTGTTTACCGGTGCCGCCGAGGCGGGCTTCTTTCCCGGCGTGGTGCTGTACCTCTCGCAGTGGTTTCCAACCTTTCGCCGTGGCCGCATCATGGCGCTGTTCATGTCGGCGATTCCGGTTTCCGGCCTGCTTGGCAGCCCGTTCTCCGGCTGGATTCTCAACCACTTCGCGGCCGGCCAGGGCGGGCTTGCCGGGTGGCAGTGGATGTTCCTGTTGCAAGGCATCCCCACCGTGATCCTCGGTGCCCTCGCCTACTTCCTGCTCAGCGACAGCTTCGCCAACGCCAAGTGGCTCAAGCCCCACGAACGCGCGCTGCTGGAAGCTGACCAGGCCATCGACCTGGCGAACAAACCGAAAACCACCACCGACTCCCTGGCCGAGGTCTTCAAGAACCCGGCGATCTGGGCGTTCGGCCTGATCTACTTCTGCATCCAGAGCGGCGTCTATGCGATCAACTTCTGGCTGCCATCGATTATCAAGAGCCTGGGGTTCAGCGATAACCTGGTGATTGGCTGGCTCAGTGCAATCCCTTACCTGCTGGCTGCGGTGTTCATGTTGCTGGTAGGCCGCTCGGCCGACCTGCGCAAGGAGCGTCGCTGGCACCTGGTGGTACCGATGCTGATGGGCGCGATTGGCCTGGTCATCGCGGTGAATTTCGCGACCACCCCGGCGATCGCCATCCTCGGCCTGACCATCGCCACCATGGGCGCCCTCACCGGCCTGCCGATGTTCTGGCCGGTGCCCACCGCCATGCTCAGCGCGGGCGCCGCGGCCGGCGGGCTGGCGCTGATCAACTCCATGGGCCAGATGGCCGGGTTTCTCAGCCCCTACATCGTCGGTTTCGTCAAAGATGCAACAGGGTCCACGGACATGGCGCTGTACCTGCTGGCGGCGGTCATCGTCGCCGGCAGCGTGCTGGCGTTACGGATGACGCGCACCTTGAAGGTTTAAAACGCCCTATGGGGGCATAGGAAGCGCCCAAACGTAACCACGATGCGAAGCGAGCCGCTCTTGCTCTTGATCTGCTTTTGATCTTGATCTCAGGCGCCCCGTCAAACCACGCTGGCCGAACGCAGGCTTGAATCCGTG
Organism: Pseudomonas sp. 31 R 17; assembly: GCF_900004915.1. Classification (NCBI taxonomy): domain Bacteria; kingdom Pseudomonadati; phylum Pseudomonadota; class Gammaproteobacteria; order Pseudomonadales; family Pseudomonadaceae; genus Pseudomonas; species Pseudomonas sp. 31 R 17. The sequence goes on along the minus strand of NZ_CVTN01000042.1, from coordinate 487 downwards.
GGCAACCCGGCAGGACGCCGGGTTAGCCGCACTGGGCCAGGGATGGCCCATTGCGGCGGCCCACGGATTCAAGCCGGAGAGAGGGCACACCGAGCATTAGCGAGGTGCCGAGTGGTGGGGCAAGAGCGTTTTGCTTACTTTTGCGCTTTTCAAAAGTGAGCCGCTGTAAAAGCGGAACCACTAGTAGCCGTTACCGCAGAAACGGATATGTACTCGGTCTGATCCAACATCCTGGCCAGCCCAGAGGCCGCCATCGGGGGCAAGCCCCCTCCCACATTTGGACCGGAATCGACTCAACATCCTGGTTGGCTCTGAGGCCGCCATCGGGAGCAAGCCCCCTCCCACATTTTGGCCAGGATCGACACAAAATCCCGGTCGGCTCTAAGGCCGCCGCGCTTTTGATCTTGATCTCAGGCGCCCCGTTAAACCACGCTGGCCGAACGCAGGCTTGAATCCGTGGGTAACCCGGCAGGACGCCGGGTTAGCC
>NZ_CVTN01000063.1:42157-145017 GCF_900004915.1 Pseudomonas sp. 31 R 17 | reverse complement strand
CGTGACCGAAGAAACGGATATGTACTCGGTCTGATCCAGCATCCTGGTCGGCCCTGAGGCCGCCATCGGGAGCAAGCCCCCTCCCACATTTGGATTGTGAAGCATCCGTCAGCCGGCGCCGCTCAACCTGAAGTGTCCCCACCGCCTGCCAGTCTCGGAACGGATGAAAATGCCGCAGCGGTTTTTACAGAAGCGCTGCCAGCCCCTGCTGAGTGCATGAAGAAACACACACAGCGCTTGTTCCAAACCGCTCGTGTCTGGTATTGCATGACACACGTTTGCCTGCCATGAGGAGCTCTGCATGATTTACCGCACATTGGGCCAGTCCGGATTGAAAGTCAGCGCCCTGACGCTGGGCACCATGATGTTTGGCGAACAGACCAACACTGACGACTCGCTGCGCATCATCGACAAGGCCTGGGATCAAGGCATCAACTTTATCGACACCGCCGACGTCTACACCGGCGGACGCTCCGAGGAAATCGTCGGCGAGGCCATCGCGCGCAACCGACAGGACTGGGTGGTGGCGTCCAAGGTCGGGATGGGCCCGGCGGATGGCATGCCCAACCGCAACGGGCTGAGCCGCAAGCGTATGTTCAACGCGCTGGAGGCCAGCCTGGGCCGCCTGGACACCGACTACCTGGACATCTACTACCTGCACCGCGAGGACCCCGACACTCCGCTGGAGGTCACGGTATCAGCGATCGGCGACCTTATTCGCCAGGGCAAGGTTCGCTATTGGGGATTGTCCAACTACCGCGGCTGGCGTATTGCCGAGGTCATACGCGTGGCCGAACGCCTGGGCGTTGACCGGCCGATCATCAGTCAGCCGTTGTACAACATCGTCAATCGCCAGGCCGAAGTCGAGCAGATCACCGCCGCTGCCGCCTATGGCCTGGGCGTGGTGCCGTACAGCCCGCTGGCGCGGGGCGTGCTCAGCGGCAAGTACGCGCCCGACCTGACGCCCGAGCCTGGCAGCCGCGCTGCACGCCAGGACAAACGCATCCTGGAAACCGAATGGCGCGTCGAATCGCTGCGCATCGCCCAGCAGCTCCAGCAATACACCCAGGGGCGTGGCGTGGGCATGGTCGAGTTTGCGATTGCCTGGGTGCTCAATAGCGCGGCGGTGAGCTCGACGATTGTCGGCCCGCGCACCGAGGCGCAGTGGGATGCCTATACCGGCGCACTCGAGGTGAAGATCAGCGCGGAAGATGAAGCATTCATCGATTCGCTGGTAACCCCTGGGCACTCGTCCACGCCGGGGTTCAATGATGTGAGTCACTTTGTCTCGGGTCGTACGGTGCGCTCATAGGCAACCCTTGAGCCCAAGCGTGTAAAACGACCATTTTCAGCCTTTTTCCGCCTTTTGCCCCAAATCAGCGCACCTGAGCCACCAAAAGCACCATAATCTGCCTCTCGATTCTTCCTGTTTATCTCAAATCGGCTTTCGTGAGGACTGCGTGTCTAAAGGTGTTGTGTTATCGGTATCGGCCTCGGTGTTGTTTGCCGTGATGTATTACTTTACGTCGCTGCTCACCCCCCTGAGCGGCCTGGAAATTTTCGGCTGGCGCATGTTGCTGACCGTGCCCTGTATGACCGTCTTCATGGTGGTCAGCGGCGAATGGCGACGGGCGTGGGAGTTGCTGCGCATGCTGGCGACCAGGCCGCGCTTGATCGGCGGCGTGCTGCTGTCGTCCGCGCTGCTCGGCGTGCAGTTATGGCTGTTCATGTGGGCGCCGCTCAATGGGCGCAGCCTGGACGTGTCGGTGGGGTATTTCCTGTTGCCGCTGACCATGGTGCTGACCGGACGCCTGGTCTACGGCGAGCAGTTGTCGCGCTTGCAGCAGATCGCCGTAGTGTTTGCCACGTTGGGCGTGCTCAACGAGTTGTATCAGGCTGGCGGGTTTTCCTGGGCAACGCTGGTGGTGATCATCGGTTACCCGGTGTACTTCGTGGTGCGCAAGTACCTGGGCACCGACCATCTGGGCGGCCTGTGGCTGGACATGGCGCTGATGTTGCCGGTGGCCTGGTGGTTTGTACAAAGCGGCGAGCAGGGCTTCGCGGTACTGGATGCGCAGCCGAAGTTGTACGCGTTGATTCCCATGCTGGGCTTGATCAGTGCTTCGGCGCTGGTGAGCTACATCATCGCCAGCCGATTGCTGGCCTTCAGCCTGTTCGGCCTGCTCAGCTATGTGGAGCCGGTGTTGTTGCTCGCCGTAGCGCTACTGCTGGGTGAAGGCATCAAGGGCGGGCAATGGCTGACCTATATCCCGATCTGGCTGGCGGTGATGGTGCTGATGTATGAAGGATTCAAGCACCTGGTGCGTCAGCGCAGAGCCTGAATCCCAGGCAAAATAAAGCCCGGCCGAAGCCGGGCTTTATTTTTTGCCTAGTCGGCGGTCAATACGCCGCGACGCACTTGATCGCGCTCGATCGACTCGAACAACGCCTTGAAGTTGCCTTCGCCGAACCCATCGTCGCCTTTGCGCTGGATGAACTCGAAGAACACCGGGCCCATCAGGGTTTCCGAGAAGATCTGCAGCAACAGGCGCTTGTCGCCTTCGATCGACGAGCCGTCCAGCAAAATGCCGCGGGCCTGCAGTTGGTCCACCGGTTCGCCGTGGTTGGGCAGGCGGCCTTCGAGCATTTCGTAGTAAGTGTCCGGCGGCGCGGTCATGAAGCGCATGCCGATCTTCTTCAACGCGTCCCAGGTCGAGACCAGGTCATCGGTGAGAAACGCCACGTGCTGGATGCCCTCGCCGTTGAACTGCATCAGGAACTCTTCGATCTGGCCTGCGCCCTTGGACGATTCTTCGTTCAACGGGATGCGGATCATGCCATCCGGCGCGCTCATGGCCTTGGATGTCAGGCCGGTGTACTCGCCCTTGATGTCGAAGTAGCGCGCTTCACGGAAGTTGAACAGTTTCTCGTAGAAATTGGCCCAGTAGACCATGCGGCCACGATAGACGTTGTGAGTCAGGTGATCGATGACCTTGAGGCCGGCGCCTTTAGGGTTGCGGTCTACGCCTTCGAGGTAGACGAAGTCGATGTCATAGATCGAGCTGCCCTCGCCAAACCGGTCGATCAGGTACAGAGGCGCACCGCCGATGCCTTTGATCGCCGGCAGGTTCAGTTCCATCGGACCGGTTTCGATATGAATCGGCTGGGCCCCCAGTTCGAGGGCGCGCTGGTAGGCCTGCTGCGAGTTCTTCACCCGAAACGCCATGCCGCACACCGACGGGCCGTGTTCGGCGGCGAAGTAGGAGGCCAGACTGTTGGGCTCGTTATTGAGGATCAGGTTGATCTCACCCTGGCGAAACAGCTGCACGTCCTTGGAACGGTGGGTCGCCACCTTGGTGAAGCCCATGATCTCGAAGATCGGCTCCAGGATGCCCGGGGTCGGCGATGCGAACTCAATGAATTCAAAGCCCATCAGGCCCATCGGGTTTTCGTATTGGTCGGTCATGTCGGGTGCCTCATCATGCTTGGAGTAACAACTGGTTATTTACCGGCAAGGATGAGGTCGGCGGGTGGCGCACAGGACAGGCCTCGCACACTGCGGGCGAGGAAGTCACCAAAAATCAGGGGAGAACCGAGTTGCTTCATGGTGTCATCAGTCTCTGACGGCGAGGCTTGCGTGAGCGCAAGTCCATATTCTTGTATGCGTAAATCGATTCTACACAGCGTAACACTTTTTGTCCGCGCTCTATTTGCCCGTACGCTTATCAAATCCCCATTGCCTTGCCGCGCGCAAGGGATTTGTCACCCGGGCAGACGCTGTTACGTTTTGCTGAGCGCCTTGTGTGAATGCCATCTATCATCGGCATTGTCCCCTTCTTTTTTTTGCACGGCCGCTCCTCTATGCCCTTTACATCCCAAGGCCCACGAAGCCGAGTTGCCCGTTATTGCCTGAGCATCGTCTGCGGCCTGCTCCCCGTTTTATTGGGGGTCGTGATTCTTTATTGGCAAGCCGAGCGCACGCTAGAACAAAGCACTGCACAAACGGCCAGGGAAGCGGTGCGTCAGTTCGACTTGATGCTCGACAACACCGCCCTCGCCGCCCAGGACCTGTTGCCGCTGGCTGGCTTGCCGTGTGACAACGCGGCAACGCTGGCACTGCGTGAACAGGTCACCCGCCGGCCGTTCGTGCGCGCCACCACCTTGTCCTGGCAGAAAAACATTTATTGCAGCTCATTGTTCGGCAGCCGCTACGATTCGCCGGTCAACCCGGACGACTACGTTGGCGGGCGTTTGTGGTTGATGAACGGCAACCCCGTCACGCCGGATACCGCACTGCTGGTGTACCGGTTGGTCGACGGTGATCGAGGCGCGTTTGCCTCGATTGACGGTTACCACCTCACCAATGCCCTGCGCCTGATCAGCCGCTACGCCTCCCTGGTGTTAAAGGTGGGCCCCAACTGGCTGGACGCCGACGGCAAGGTCCATACCGACGCGCCGCCGAAGTTTGCCATAGCCCCTCACTTCCTGGCCTCCAACCGCTATCAATACAGCGTCGACGTGGGCATGCCCGAGGGTGAGGTCTGGCGTTACATGCAGGCGCGCTATCCGGCCGTGTTCAGCCTGGTGGTGTTTTTTGGTGTGCTGGCCGGCCTCCTTGCCCATTGGCTGCAAAAGCGCTCTTCGGCGCCTACCCACGAATTGCAACGTGCCCTGGGCGCCGATGAGTTCATCCCGTATTTTCAACCGGTGGTGCGCGGCGACACACGCCAATGGGCCGGTTGCGAGGTGCTGATGCGCTGGCAACACCCAAAGGAAGGCCTGGTGCGACCGGACCTGTTCATTCCCCTGGCCGAGCACTCCGGGTTGATCGTGCCCATGACACGCGCCCTGCTGCGCCAGACGGCCGCGCAACTGGCGCCGCACGCCGAGCGCTTCAGCCCGGGGTTTCATATCGGCGTGAACGTCACCGCGCGTCATTGCCAGGACCTGGAGCTGGTGGACGACTGCCGAGCGTTCCTTGCGGCCTTCCCGCCCGGCCAGATAACCCTGGTACTGGAACTGACCGAGCGTGAGTTGATCGAGCCCACCGACATCACACGGCGCTTGTTCGACGCGCTGCACCAGTTGGGCGTGATGATCGCCATAGACGACTTCGGCACCGGGCATTCCAGCCTGGGCTACTTGCGTCACTTCAATGTGGACTACTTGAAGATCGATCAAAGCTTTGTCGCCATGATCGGTGCGGATGCCCTCTCACGGCATATTCTGGACAGCATCATCGAACTGTCCGTCAAACTCGACCTGGGCATCGTGGCCGAGGGTGTGGAAACAGCGCAACAGTGTGATTACCTCGTCGCAAAAGGCGTGGACTTCCTGCAAGGCTACCTGTTCGGCCGTCCATTACCCGGCGATGAGTTCATTAAGTCGGTGACCCGTCAGTGAACAGTCACCGACTGCTTTCACGGCCAGCATGTTATTTAGACAAAAGACATGATTTACTCGAAGTGGATTAACTACTACAATTTTTCTTGCCGGCGATACACTCACAGTCAGGTGTTTTCGTTTGAGTTAGCTTAACCCTCTTGGCTTAAGGCTTTCTTCGCAGTAGATATCAGCTAACTACACTATTGGAGTACAGATTTTGTCCAGACTCGCCGAATTTCGCGCAGCAGAAAAAGCCCTTCAAGAGCAGCTTGCCCAGCTGGAATCCCTGAAGAACGACGCCGGGCTCAAGAAAGAAATCGAATTTGAAGAAAAACTTAAAAAACTGATGGGCAGCTACGACAAGAGCCTGCGCGATGTGATCTCCATCCTTGATCCAAACCCGGCCAAGCGCGGCACCACCCCCGCGGCCGCACCGAAACAGCGCCGCGCCCGCGTGGTCAAGGTCTATCAGAACCCGCACACCGGTGAGCTGATCGAGACCAAAGGCGGCAACCATCGTGGCCTGAAAGCCTGGAAAGAAGAGCACGGCGCTGCCACTGTAGATTCGTGGCTTCGCGGTTGATTAACATGCACTAATAGAAAGCCCCGCTCACGCGGGGCTTTTTCGTTTTCAGGTTCGCAAGCGAACTTAAATTAAAGTTCACTTTCTTTCGCATACACCCATTCAAAGTTTGAGACTGTCACGTACTGAATTGACTTCATCCTGACTGGCCTCGTACGCTTGCGCCTGGCCCGCATATGAAAACACGTAGGCTTTTTCCTTATCCACCGCACCCACTAGTGTCTGCGATAGCACATGCCGACCGTTCTCGGTAATCACGCAGGTAGTTTCCAGCGCGTCAAGGCGGCTCAATGTAGCGGCGTGCATTTTGGTGCACACGCTTTGATAACCGCCCTGGGCAAAATCTTTTTGAATGGACTTGCGCATCTCCAGCAACACGCCTTGAAGATTGACCTGGTGCCCGGCCTCAATTGGCGTACCGGTCAACTCCATCACCATCAAGGTCTGGCCATTTTCGTCATTCTTGATCGCACGCTGACGCGTCACGGCCTGGCTCTTTCCGGCGGCGTCGGGTTCAACTTCCTCCACCTGCCAACCGCTGGGCCAATGGATCTCGGGGTCGGTCGCCCATACGAGCGGGCACGCCAGCAGTAGACACACGGTACTCAACAGCGCTTTACGAAACTCGATCATTGCAAAAAGCATCCAGGGTTCCAGCACCAAAGTTTGCGGCCCCGGACCCACAGCTCGCAAGGGTTGCGTCAGCTTTTTCATTTGGCGTGACCGGCAGGCCTTGCGTATCATGGCCCATCTGCACGGATGCTTGCCGCAAGCCAAGGGACCGCTTTGCCCCATTTTTTTCTGGAGGGCCCATGAGCCTGCACGAACTGAACACCTTCCCCGGCGTTACTGCCCAACCTGATACCGCCACCGCAAACTTCGTGTTCAACCACACCATGCTGCGGGTCAAGGACATCACCAAGTCGATGGATTTCTACACCCGCGTACTGGGTTTTTCCCTGGTTGAAAAACGTGACTTCCCGGAAGCCGAATTCAGCCTGTATTTCCTCGCCCTGGTGGACAAGGCCCAGATCCCGGCTGACGCGGCTGAGCGCACCCAGTGGATGAAGTCGATCCCTGGCATCCTGGAACTGACCCACAACCACGGCACCGAAAACGATGCCGATTTCGCCTACCACAACGGCAACACCGACCCTCGTGGCTTTGGCCACATCTGCATCTCGGTGCCGGACATCGTTGCGGCGTGCGAACGCTTCGAAGCCCTGGGCTGCGATTTCCAGAAGCGCCTGAGCGATGGCCGCATGAAAAGCCTGGCCTTTATCAAGGACCCGGATGCGTACTGGGTTGAAATCATTCAGCCAGCACCGATGTAACGCCGTGTGACGCAGAGCGTCACGGTATGCATTCCCACGCGGAGCGTGGGAGCGAGAACGAGAAAACCCCATGATCACTCATGGGGTTTTTTATTTGCGCTTCGGATTTTACGCAGGGGCAGACGTGCGGATCAGGTGGTCGAACGCACTCAGGGAAGCCTTGGCGCCCTCGCCCACGGCAATCACGATCTGCTTGTACGGCACAGTCGTGACGTCACCGGCGGCGAATACACCCGGCAATGAGGTCTCGCCACGTGCATCGACGATGATCTCGCCGCGAGGCGTCAGTTCCACGGTGCCTTTGAGCCAGTCGGTGTTGGGCAACAGACCGATTTGCACAAAGATGCCTTCCAGGTCGAGGGTCTTGAACTCACCGCTGTCGCGATCCTTGTAGGCAAGACCGGTGACTTTCTGCCCATCGCCTTTGACTTCACTGGTCAATGCGCTGGTGATTACGTCGACGTTCGGCAGGCTGTACAGCTTGCGCTGCAACACAGCGTCGGCGCGCAGCTTGCTGTCGAACTCCAGCAACGTGACATGGCTGACAATACCGGCCAAGTCGATGGCGGCTTCGACGCCTGAGTTACCGCCACCAATCACCGCTACGCGCTTGCCCTTGAACAGCGGGCCGTCGCAATGCGGGCAGAAGCACACACCCTTGGCCTTGTATTGCTGCTCGCCCGGCACGCCCATTTCACGCCAGCGCGCACCGGTGGCCAGGATCACGGTTTTGGACTTGAGCGTCGCACCGCTTTCGAAGCGGATTTCGTGCAACTCACCGGCGTTTTTCGCCGGCACCAGGCTGCTGGCACGCTGCAGGTTCATGATGTCGACGTCGTACTGACGTACATGGGCTTCCAGGGCACTGGCCAGTTTCGGGCCTTCGGTTTCCTGTACCGAGATAAAGTTCTCGATGGACATGGTGTCCAGTACCTGACCACCAAAACGCTCGGCGGCCACACCGGTACGAATGCCTTTGCGGGCAGCGTAGATCGCAGCCGATGAACCGGCCGGGCCACCGCCGACAACCAATACATCAAAGGCATCCTTGGCGCTGATTTTCTCGGCGGCCTTTTCGATACCGCTGGTGTCGAGCTTGGCGAGGATTTCCTCCAGGCCCATGCGGCCCTGGCCGAAGTTCACACCGTTAAGGTAGACACTGGGCACCGCCATGATCTGGCGCTCATCGACTTCAGCCTGGAACAGCGCGCCGTCAATGGCCACGTGGCGGATGTTGGGGTTGAGCACGGCCATCAGGTTCAGCGCCTGGACCACGTCCGGGCAGTTCTGGCACGACAGCGAAAAGTAAGTCTCGAAGCTGAACTCGCCTTTCAAGGCACGGATCTGTTCAATCACTTCGACACTGGCCTTGGACGGATGGCCACCGACTTGCAGCAGGGCCAGCACCAGGGACGTGAATTCATGGCCCATGGGGATGCCGGCGAAACGCAGGCTGATCTCGGCACCCGGGCGGTTGATGGAGAACGACGGCTTGCGCGCATCATTGCCATCGCTGTGCAGGGTAATCAGCGTGGAGAGGCTGGCTACGTCCTGCAAAAGAGCGAGCATTTCCTGGGATTTCGCGCCGTCATCGAGGGAGGCGACGATCTCGATCGGCTGGGTAACCCGCTCCAGGTATGACTTCAACTGAGCTTTAAGATTGGCGTCCAACATACGGGCGATTTCCTTTAATTCTGGGTAAAAAAAACGCCCGAGCGAATCTCGCCCGGGCGTTTTTGAGGGCGGTTGCAGCTTACTGGGTAGGCGCGGATACCCGCCCTTGAGACTTCACAGACTTAGATCTTGCCGACCAGGTCCAGGGACGGAGCCAGGGTGGCCTCGCCTTCTTTCCACTTGGCTGGGCACACTTCGCCCGGGTGGGCAGCAACGTACTGGGCGGCCTTGATCTTGCGCAGCAGCTCGGACGCGTCACGGCCAACACCGCCGTCGTTCAGTTCAACGATCTTGATCTGGCCTTCCGGGTTGATCACGAACGTACCGCGGTCCGCGAGGCCGGCTTCTTCGATCAGCACGTCGAAGTTGCGCGAGATGGTCAGGGTCGGGTCACCGATCATGGTGTACTGGATCTTGCCGATGGCTGGCGAAGTGTTGTGCCAGGCAGCGTGGGCAAAGTGGGTGTCGGTGGACACGCTGTAGATTTCTACGCCCAGTTTCTGGAATTCGGCGTAGTTGTCAGCCAGGTCTTCCAGTTCGGTTGGGCAAACGAAGGTGAAGTCGGCTGGGTAGAAGAACACCACAGACCACTTGCCTTTCAGGTCAGCGTCGGTCACATCGAGGAAGCTGCCGTTTTTGAACGCGGTGGCTTTGAACGGTTTTACTTGGCTGTTGATGATAGGCATCGTTGACTCTCCGTCAGGGTTTGTAGAAGGGCTTAACAAGTTGATGGGGTGAATCCTACCCACTCTCTGTGACGATGGCTCATTGGCAAACCTGATGCTGACGATTGGGTTTCTCTATCAGATGACTGTATTAATAGAAGAAATCTCATAGCAGCGGTTGGGTCGCCAGCGTCATGCCGAGAAAAGGCGTCGCTTCAACATAGCGCATGGCCGATTTCATGTCGTTCCAGCCGACGTAACTCATCAACGACTTCAGATCCCAGCCGCTGCGATGGGCCCAGGTCGCGAAGCCGCGTCGCAGGGAATGGCTGGTGTATTGCTCGGCCGGGATGCCTGCGCGCGTAAGCGCCTGGCGCAGCAGTGGAATCACGCTGTTGGGGTGCAGCCCCTCCTCCCCCAGGTTGCCCCAGCGATCGATCCCGCGAAACACCGGGCCGCGCACCAGTGCCGAGGCGCTGAGCCATTCGCTGTAGGCCTGTACCGGGCACAGGCGCAGCAGCGCGGGGGTGTGGTAGGTCTTGCCGAGGTTGTCGCGGTCACTTTTGCTGCGCGGCAAGTACAGGCTGATGCCGGCTCCCGGCACCGCCTGGACATGCTCGATACTCAAGCGACACAGCTCATCACTGCGAAAGCCACGCCAGAACCCCAGCAGGATCAGCGCCGTGTCGCGTTTGGCGCGCAGCCACCCAGGCCGGTCCTGCTTGTCACTGGCTTCGCTGGCTTCACGCTCAAGCGACGCCACCACCTGCTCCAGGTGCTTGAGCTGCAACGGCTCGGCCTGCCGCTCCCGCGCAGGGTGCACGGCGCGGATACCCTTGAGTACCTTGCGCACCACCGGGGCCTTGGTCGGGTCGGCAAACCCCTGGCTGGTGTGCCACTGCGCCAGTGCTGAGAGCCGCAACTTCAGCGTGTTGACGGCCAGCACGCCCGCGTGCGCAACCAGATAGCGCGCCACGCTGTCGCTGGTGGCGGGCAGGAAGCCACCCCAACTGACCTCGAAATGCTCGATGGCCGCGCGGTAGCTACGACGCGTGTTGTCACGGGTCGCGGCGTTGAGGTAACGATCAAGATCACTCATGGCAGGGCCTATTCGTACTGCGAACGCCTGGTTCGACGCTAAAAATGCTGGTGACACGAGATAATACGCCAATATCCCATCTGTTAAATCATGAATTTAAAGCATTTTTTAGCTGTGATATAGTATGTAAATACATACCCTGTACCACAGTACGAAATCGACGGAGACCCCATGGCTCGTGGTGGCATAAACAAAGCAGTCGTTCAGACGGCACGCCTGGCGATCCTCGCCCGTGGCGAAAACCCCAGCATCGACGCCGTGCGCATCGAAATGGGCAATACCGGCTCGAAAACCACCATTCACCGCTATCTCAAGGAGCTGGACGAAAGTGAGAGCCGCCAGACCATCACCGAAGCCCCCATTGATGATGAGCTTGGCGAATTGGTGGCACGGCTCGCCCAGCGCCTGAAAGAGAAGGCCCAGGAGCCCATCGACCTCGCCCTGGCGCAGTTTGAGCAGCACAAAAGCGCCCTGCTCACTCAGCTTGAAACGTTGCAAGGAGCCCATGATCAGCTGCAACAGCAGTTCGATATCCAGGCCACCGCCCTCGCCGAGGAAAGCGCCGCCCTGCAAACCGCCGGCACCAGCCTGCAGGCCGAGCAAACGCGCAACGCCGGGCTCAGTCAGGCGTGCAGCGATTACGAATTGAGGCTCAAGGACAAGGACGAGCAGATTCGCTCCTTGGAAGACAAGCACCTGCACGCCCGCGATGCCCTTGAGCATTACCGCAATGCGGTCAAGGAGCAGCGTGAACAGGAGCAGCGCCGTCATGAAGGCCAGTTGCAGCAGGTACAAGCCGAGCTGCGCCAGGCCCAGCAGAGTGCGCTGGTGCGTCAGGACGAAATCACCCAATTGCATCGAGACAACGAACGCTTGTTGATCGAACACCGGGTGACCGCGAAGGAGCTGAACGCATTGCAGGAGCAACGGCGCAAAGACCAGGCCTTGCAGCTTGAGTTGAACGAGAAGATCAGCCAGGTCGACAGCGAGCGCACACTGCTTCAGGAGCGCCTGCGGGTGGCGCTGCTGGAAAGCCAGTCACGCCAGGCAGCGCTGACTGAGCATCAGCAGGCCAACAAGGCGCTGGAGCTGGACCTTCTCAAGGCCCAGGCCAGTATTGAAGCGTTGCGTCTGGCCGCCGTCGTTGCAACGACGCCAGAGGCAACCGGCGAAACCTGATCAGTCCGCCACAGGCGTGCGCATGGTGACGAACTCTTCCGCCGACGTCGGGTGCACGCCAATGGTCTCGTCGAAATGCTGTTTGGTCGCGCCGGCCTTGAGCGCGATCGCCAGGCCCTGCACGATTTCGCCGGCATCGGGCCCGACCATGTGGCAGCCCAGCACTTTGTCGGTGTCGGCATCGACCACCAGCTTCATCAGGGTCTTTTCCTGACAGTCCGTCAGGGTCAGCTTCATCGGCCGGAAACGGCTCTCGAAGATCTGCACCTTATGGCCGTTCTTCTTCGCCTCCTCTTCCGTAAGGCCCACCGTACCGATATTCGGCAGGCTGAACACCGCCGTCGGAATCATCGCGTAATCCACCGGACGGTATTGCTCGGGCTTGAACAGGCGACGCGCCACCGCCATGCCTTCGGCCAGGGCGACCGGGGTCAATTGGACGCGGCCGATCACATCGCCAATGGCCAGGATCGACGGCTCGCTGGTTTGATACAGCTCGTCCACGCTGACGAAGCCACGCTCATCGAGGGTGACGCCGGTATTTTCCAGGCCCAGGTTGTCCAGCATCGGGCGCCGGCCGGTGGCGTAGAACACGCAGTCGGCTTCCAGCACCCGACCGTCTTTCAAGGTGGCCTTGAGACTGCCATCGACTTGCTTGTCGATGCGCTCGATGTCGGCATTGAACTGCAGGTCCAGGCCGCGCTTGGTCAGCTCTTCCTGCAAGTGCTTGCGCACCGAACCATCGAAGCCGCGCAGGAACAGGTCACCGCGATACAGCAACGACGTCTGCGCACCCAAACCATGGAAAATGCCCGCGAACTCAACGGCGATATAGCCACCACCTACCACCAGTACGCGCTTTGGCAGCTCTTTGAGAAAGAACGCTTCGTTGGAGCCAATGGCATGCTCGCGACCTGGAATGTCCGGGATCTGCGGCCAGCCGCCCGTGGCGATCAGGACATGCTTGGCGGTGAAGCGCTCGCCATTGATTTCCACCTGGTGCGGGTCCACCAGGCGCGCATGCCCTTCGTGCAGGGTCACGCCGCTGTTGACCAGCAGGTTGCGATAGATACCGTTGAGACGGTTGATCTCCCGGTCTTTGTTGGCGATCAGGGTCGCCCAGTCAAAGTTCGCCTCACCCAGCGACCAGCCGAAACCGCTGGCCTGTTCGAAGTCCTCGGCAAAATGCGCGCCGTACACCAATAGTTTCTTCGGCACGCAACCGACATTCACGCAGGTACCGCCCAGGTAGCGGCTTTCCGCCACGGCCACCTTGGCGCCAAAACCTGCGGCAAAGCGCGCCGCGCGAACACCGCCGGAACCGGCGCCAATTACATACAGGTCAAAATCATAGGCCATTTCATTCTCCTCGGCAGGACACCAGCATACCGACTTACATGGGGCTGAAAAACGAAAAAGCCACCCGAAGGTGGCTTTCAGTTGAAACAGATCGGCAAGCGTGAAATCAGTACGCCTTGCCAGTCTTGTAGAAGTGCTCGTAGCAGAAGTTGGTCGCCTCGATGTAGCCTTCAGCGCCGCCGCAGTCGAAACGCTGGCCCTTGAACTTGTAGGCAATCACGCAACCATCTTTGGCCTGCTTGAGCAGGGCGTCGGTGATCTGGATCTCGCCGCCCTTGCCTGGCTCGGTTTCTTCGATCAGTTTGAAGATGTCCGGGGTCAGGATGTAGCGGCCGATGATCGCCAGGTTCGACGGTGCATCTTCCGGCGCTGGCTTCTCGACCATGTCACGCACGCGTATCAGGCCATCACCAATGTCGTCGCCGGCGATCACGCCGTACTTGTTGGTTTCCGCCGGGTTGACTTCCATTACCGCAACGATGGTGCAGCGGTATTTCTGGTAGAGCTTGACCATCTGGGTCAGCACGCCGTCGCCTTCCAGGTTTACGCACAGGTCATCGGCCAGTACCACGGCGAACGGTTCGTCACCGATCAGCGGGCGACCGGTGAGGATGGCGTGGCCAAGGCCTTTCATCTGGGTCTGACGGGTGTAGGAGAACGAGCATTCGTCGAGCAGCTTGCGAATACCGACCAGGTATTTTTCCTTGTCGGTGCCCTTGATCTGGTTTTCCAACTCATAGCTGATGTCGAAGTGGTCTTCCAGTGCGCGTTTACCGCGGCCGGTCACGATGGAGATTTCATTCAAGCCGGCATCCAGTGCCTCTTCGACGCCGTACTGAATCAGTGGCTTGTTCACCACCGGCAGCATCTCTTTGGGCATGGCTTTGGTCGCTGGCAGGAAGCGAGTGCCGTAACCGGCTGCCGGGAACAAGCATTTCTTGATCATATGAGTCCTTACAAAGGGCTGTGCGTACGGAATTCGGCGCAGTCTAATCAGGCCGCAGTCACCTTACAATGGGTCCTGCTGGCGCCGCGATGTCATCATAGAGAAAAAATGTCGGCGTAAGTTCCGCTGATCTTTCAACCGGCAGGCTGGCCGGCGCTCAAGTGTTGATTTTCCAAAGAGCCTGATCCTTTGTAGCACGCTTTTCCAAGCCCGGCACCGCGCTGGAATTACTTGGGCAACGGCGGGGTATTTGCGGCTATCATTGCACCCTTGAATCAGCTTACGAGATTGCTAATTAGATGTCAGAACCCAAAGGCGTAAACGGCTACCTGATCACCCAGCGTGCGGACGGTTGGCACTTGATCAACTTCCATGGCGACAGCGTCGCGGGCGTTTTCGAGACTGAAAGCATGGCCATTGCGGTGGCCGAGGTATTCGTGGATGAAGCCGGTCACGCGTCGAGCAAGCGGCCGAAGGGCAAGTAAGCCACGCGGTCTTGCAGCAAAAGCCCCGCAGAGCGGGGCTTTTTTTGTGTTTGGCTGTACCTAGATGGCAGTTCGCTATAATCTTCCGCCAACGCCCCACGTCCGTGTCAGCGCTCTCCCCCACACCTTCGAAGACGACTCTCTATGAACAAGATGCTGGCTATGAACAAAATCCTGGCACTCACTGCGGTATTGGCGCTGGCCGGTTGCACCACCACCTCCGACACTTACCTGAAAAATGGTGAACAAGGCCTGACCATCGACTGCTCGGGCGAAGCCAATTCATGGGCCAGTTGCTATGAGAAAGCCGACGCCTCCTGCGCGGGCACCGGTTACCGCATCGTCGGCACCGACGGCACCCCGTCACTCAAGGAAAGCGAGCAGACCCTGGGCAAGGATGTAGGCAATTTCAAAGGCCGCAGCGTCGTGGTGGTGTGCAAGTAAGCCTTGGTGCTACAGGTGAACTTCGGCGAATTTGATCCCCAGGCCGCGCAGGGTTTCGATCAAGTCATCCAGGCGCGGGAATGACTCGACCTCATCCTGATCGTCCACCAGGAAGTAACTGCGGCCGTCACTTTTCTTGAAGAATACGATCCACTCGCCCAGGTCGGCAGGGTTCTGGATGACGTGGGTCGCCGTGATCTGACCTTCAGCATGGCGGGCTTTGACGTGTTCTCGCTTCATAATGGGACATTCCAGGCGGTGCGATGCTGCTCAGATGGGTTTGAGCGGCATTCGTGTAGGCAGTGACCGACAGTTTAACGGATGCCCTGCCGATCGACACGCCATTGGGCCTTCCCGTCAGCATGATCGGCTTTATAGGCTCAATACCGAATAACGCATAAAAAACCCCACCGGGCAGGAGCGAAGAGGCTCGTCCTGCCGGGTGGGGTTCTCATCGGATTCAGTTCGTGGACATACGCCCTGGCTTAACCGGAAATGCAATCCTCCCCGGCTTTCTTCACGTCGCCCGGCCGAATCGGCACGTTGGACATGCTTTCATAGAGCTTGATGCTGCTGCCGCTGGAGCGGTCCTCGATTTCGAATATCGCTGACGGATCGGACGAAAATTTCTGCGGCACGATCACTTGAATACCTTCCTTATGCGGTTCGATCTGTGGCGGACGACGTGTCGCCTCCAGCTTGCGCACGACGCACGCCGCATACTCCTGCGGCTTTTTCCCGGAAATGACCACCAACGTGGGTGGGGTCTGCTTGATATCTGCAACCGAAGCACACCCAGCGATTGCCAAGGCCAGCACCAACACACTCCACTTCATAACTAAAACCTCCGATAAAGACCCTACGACAGCGGGCATAGGAAATTTCTCCCGCAAATGTAGGATTTATCTCTAAAAACTCGGTAAATAACTGTTTTAAATTGTCGAAGTCGTCGACGACGGCCCGATAATAAACGCGCTGGGGCTGATAAACTCCATCTTAACCTACGTATCGTTCTGATTTTTCAGAAAAAGCCCTTCTGGAGACACCCCATGAAATTCATCCACCAGCGTGAGCACCTCAACGAAGGAGACATTGTCGTCATCGAATGCTCACAGACCTGTAATATTCGTCTAATGAGCGATGCGAATTTTCGCAGTTTCAAGAACGGGGGGCGGCATACCTACCATGGTGGCGCCTTCGATAAATTCCCGGCGAAAATCACCGCGCCCAGCACCGGTTTCTGGAACATCACCCTGGATGTGGTCACGCGCCGCGCCATCAGCGTTACCCGCAAACCGGCGCTGTCCCACAAGATTCGCATCGTTCGTCGCACCAGCACCAAGCTGAGCTGAGCTGAGCTGAACACCGTAAGGAAAAAAGCTGTGAATACCACCAAATACGTCATCAAGTACAAGCTCAACGGCGAACGTCGCTTCGAATTTGCCCAATTGACCAGCAACAGCGTCGAGGAGGCCCGGCAGGCCCTGGCGAAAATCCACGATGCCAGCGACGAAATCACTGACATCAACGTGAGCAAGGCGCTGTAAGCCATGGCCGGGCCTACCGCTGACCTGTTCGCCGATGAGGCCTTGCAGCAACCGGCAAGGCGCGAACAGATTGGTGAAGAGTCTTACGTCCTGGGAGGTTACGCCCTGCCCTGGATTGAGCGTTTATTACCCGAGTTGCGGCGTGTCCTGGCCCAGTCGCCGTTTCGGCAAATGGTCACGCCCGGCGGCTTTACCATGTCGGCCGCGCTGAGCAGTTGTGGCGCGCTGGGCTGGACCACCGACACCCGCGGCTACCGCTACAGCCCCCTCGACCCGCGCAGCCGGCAACCCTGGCCGGCAATGCCCGACGCGCTGCGCGAATTGGCCATCTCGGCAGCGAACGCGGCGGGTTTCAGCGATTTTTCGCCGGATGCCTGCCTGATCAACCGTTACGTACCCGGCGCCAAAATGTCGCTGCATCAGGACAAGAACGAGCAGCGCTATGACGCGCCAGTGGTGTCGGTGTCCCTCGGCCTGCCGGCGATTTTCCTGTTCGGCGGCCATCAGCGCAGTGACAAGACGCAAAAAGTCTCGCTGTTCCACGGTGATGTGGTGGTCTGGGGTGGGGTGGATCGCCTGCGCTTCCATGGCGTGATGCCGATCAAGCAAGGCGAGCACCCGATCATGGGGCCGCAACGCATTAACCTGACCTTTCGCACCGCCGGCTGATTTGACCGCAAGCTTCGGAGTGTCGAGCGCCAACTGTCGGGTTAATCTGCCGATCACCACTCAAGAGTGCAGGCCATGAACCACTCACTAGACCCACGCTGGGCCGCCATCGTTGCCCGCGATGCCAAGGCCGATGGACTGTTTGTCTACGCTGTGAAAACCACCGGCGTGTACTGTCGCCCCAGCAGCGCCTCACGTTTGCCGCGTCCGGAAAATGTCGAATTCTTCGACACCCCGGCACACGCCGAAGCTGCCGGTTATCGTCCCAGCCGCCGCGCCGCCGGCGACCAGACTCAACTGGCCGCCCACCATGCAAAGCTGGTCGCCGACGCGTGTCGTCAGATAGAACAGGCCGAAACACCGCCCAGCCTGGAGGCCCTCGCCCGCCAGGCCGGCTTGAGTTCGTTCCATTTCCATCGCGTGTTCAAAGCCGTCACGGGCCTCACCCCCAAGGGCTACGCCGGCGCCCTGCGCTCGCGCAAGGTGCGTGATGGGCTCAAGGCGCAGCAGTCGGTCACCGATACGCTGTACGACGCCGGCTTCAATTCCAACAGCCGCTTTTACGCGGCGGCTGACCAGGTGCTGGGCATGAAGCCGCAGGAGTACAAGGCCGGCGGTGCCAACAACCTGATTCGCTTTGCCGTGGGCCAATGCTCGCTGGGGGCGATTCTGGTGGCGCAGAGTCAACGCGGCGTGTGTGCGATTTTGCTGGGTGACGATCCGGATACACTGGTGCGCGACCTGCAGGACCAATTCCCCAACGCCGAACTGGTCGGCGCGGATCGGGATTTCGAACAATTGATTGCCCAGGTCGTGGGCTTTATCGAAGCGCCCGCCCTGGGCCTGGACTTGCCGCTGGATCTACGCGGCACGGCCTTCCAGGAACGGGTGTGGCAGGCGCTGCGGGATATTCCGGTGGGCAGCACGGCCAGCTATGCGCAGATTGCCCAGCGTATCGGCGCGCCCACGGCATTTCGCGCAGTGGCCCAGGCCTGTGGCGCCAACCACCTGGCGGTGGCAATCCCCTGCCACCGAGTTGTGCGCAGCGACGGCGCGCTGTCCGGCTACCGCTGGGGCGTAGAACGCAAGCGCACGCTGCTGGCGCGGGAAACCTCGGACTGACCCAGCTGCATAAAGCACTGCCCTCGTCCAGTGAATAAAACAGAGTGGCCGGGTGCCAAGGGGCCTGCTAAAACAGCGAAAAGCCTCACTGACGCTGGAGACGCACCCCATGAGCACCTGGCCAGACACGCGCATTCTCGACCTGCTGGGCATCGACCTGCCCATCATCCAGGCCCCCATGGCGGGCGCGACCACCACCGCCATGGTGATTGCCGCCAGCCAGGCCGGCGCACTGGGCTCCATGCCTGCCGCTGCGCTGAGCATCGAGCAACTGCGTGAGGCGTTGACCGCCATCCGCCAGGCCGGCACCCGCCCGGTCAATGTCAACTTCTTCTGCCACCAGGCGCCCGCAGCGAACGAGGAACACGAGCGGCGCTGGAAAGCGCTGCTGGAGCCCTACTACCGCGAGCTGAGCGCCGATTTTGATGCGCCAACCCCGCTCTCCAATCGTTGGCCCTTCAATGAGGCAGCGTGTGAAGTGATCGAAACCTTTCGCCCCGAAGTCGTCAGCTTTCACTTTGGCCTGCCGGAAAAAGCCTTGCTGGACCGGGTAAAAGCCACCGGAGCCAAGGTGCTTTCATCGGCGACGACGGTCGAGGAAGCGATCTGGCTGGAACAGCACGGCTGTGATGCGATTATCGCAATGGGCCTTGAGGCCGGTGGCCACCGCGGTATGTTTCTGAGTGACGACCTCAACAGCCAGATCGGCTTGATGGCGCTGCTGCCGCAAGTCGTCGACGCCGTCAGTGTGCCGGTGATCGCGGCCGGTGGTATCGCGGATTCGCGCGGAATGCTCGCCGCCTTTGCCCTGGGCGCCTCGGCGGTGCAGATCGGCACGGCGTATCTGTTCACCC
Source organism: Pseudomonas sp. 31 R 17 (assembly GCF_900004915.1). NCBI lineage: Bacteria > Pseudomonadati > Pseudomonadota > Gammaproteobacteria > Pseudomonadales > Pseudomonadaceae > Pseudomonas > Pseudomonas sp. 31 R 17. Next base: position 125,672 of record NZ_CVTN01000063.1, on the reverse strand, counting down.
CCGAAGCCAGTATCAGCGCTTCCCATCACCATGCCTTGCGCCATGCCCAGGCCAGCGAAACGGCCCTCACCAACCTGTTCACCGGGCGCCCGGCACGGGGCATTGTCAACCGCGTGATGCGCGAGCTGGGCGCGATCAACCCCGCCGCGCCAGCCTTTCCACGGGCCGGTGGCGCATTGCTGCCGCTGAAGGCCAGGGACGAAGCCGGCTTCAGCAACCTGTGGGCGGGCCAGGCCTTGCGCCTGGGGCACGACCGCTCGACGTACGACCTGACGCGCGACCTGGCCGAGCAGGCATTGGCCAGGCTGCGCTAGGCCTGTCGGCGCGTGGCGCAATTTCGCACTGTACCGGCACCCGCCAACCGCTATATATTCTCGTACATAGCGGCAATCGGCCGTACACCCTCAAGGAGTCGCTTCATGATGATCCGCGCCGCGCGCCTGGCCCCCCTGCTCGCCGTCTTCGCCCTGGGTTCGGCGCAGGCCGATGAAGTGCAAGTGGCCGTCGCCGCCAACTTTACCGCGCCGATCCAGGCGATTGCCGCCGACTTCGAGAAAGACACCGGCCACAAACTGGTCGCGTCCTTCGGCGCCACCGGGCAGTTCTATACCCAGATCAAGAATGGCGCGCCGTTCCAGGTGTTCCTCAGTGCCGACGACACCACCCCGCAAAAACTCGAGGCCGAGGGCGATACCGTCAAGGGCTCACGCTTTACCTACGCGGTCGGCACCTTGGCACTGTGGTCGGCGAAAGAAGGCTACGTGGATGCCCAGGGTGAAGTGCTCAAGCGCAATGCGTTCAAGCACCTGTCCATCGCCAACCCGAAAACCGCGCCGTACGGCCTGGCCGCCACTCAGGTGCTGGCCAAGGAAGGCCTGACCGACAAGGTCAAGGACAAGATCGTCGAAGGCCAGAACATCACCCAGGCCTATCAGTTCGTCTCCACCGGCAACGCCGAGTTGGGCTTCGTGGCGCTGTCGCAGATTTACAAGGACGGCAAGTTGTCCAGCGGTTCGGCGTGGATCGTGCCGTCGTCCCTGCATGACCCGATCAAACAAGACGCGGTGATCCTCACCAAAGGCAAGGACAGCGCCGCCGCCAAGGCCCTGGTCGACTATTTGAAAGGCCCGAAGGCCGCTGCGGTAATCAAGTCTTACGGTTATGAGCTGTAAATGCCGCTCACGAGTTCTGATTTTTCCGCGATCTGGTTGACGGTCAAACTGGCCTCACTGACCACGGTGATCCTGCTGCTGATCGGTACGCCAATCGCCCTGTGGCTGTCGCGTACCCGTTCCTGGTGGCGCGGCCCCATAGGCGCAATCGTCGCACTGCCGTTGGTACTTCCGCCGACGGTCATCGGTTTCTATCTGCTGTTGACCATGGGGCCCAATGGCTACGTCGGCCAGTTCACCCAGTGGCTGGGCCTGGGCACTCTGACTTTCAGCTTCGCCGGGCTGGTGATCGGCTCGGTGATCTACTCCATGCCCTTCGTGGTGCAACCGTTGCAAAACGCGTTCTCGGCCATCGGCACGCGCCCGCTGGAAGTGGCGGCGACCTTGCGTGCGGGCCCGTGGGACACGTTTTTCACGGTGATCCTGCCGCTGGCTCGCCCAGGCTTCATTACCGCGTCGATTCTCGGCTTCGCCCATACCGTCGGCGAGTTCGGCGTGGTGCTGATGATCGGCGGCAATATCCCGGACAAGACCCGGGTGGTCTCGGTGCAGATCTACGACCATGTCGAAGCCATGGAATATGCGCAGGCCCACTGGCTGGCCGGGGCGATGGTGGTGTTCGCGTTCCTTGTATTGCTGGCACTCTACTCCAGCCGTAAAACCAAAATGGGCTGGAGCTGATCGCGATGATTGAGGTACGCCTGCACCTGAAGTACACAGGCTTTGCGCTGGACGTGGAGCTGCAATTGCCGGGCCGTGGCGTCACCGCCCTTTTCGGCCCTTCCGGCTCCGGCAAGACCACCTGCCTGCGCTGTATCGCCGGCCTGGAGCGCGCCACTGACGGCGTTGTGCAGATCAACGACGAGGTCTGGCAAGACAGCCGTAACGGGGTGTTCGTGCCGCCGCACAAACGCGCCCTGGGCTACGTCTTCCAGGAGGCGAGCCTGTTTCCTCATCTGTCGGTGCAGGCCAATCTGGCGTTCGGCCTCAAGCGCATCCCGCGTGCGCAGCGGCGCGTGGACATGGCCCAGGCCACTGAGCTGCTGGGTATCGCTCACTTGCTTACGCGCGACCCGCAGCACCTGTCCGGTGGTGAACGCCAGCGCGTCGGCATCGCCCGCGCACTGCTCACCAGTCCCCGCTTGCTGCTGATGGATGAACCCCTGGCGGCCCTCGACAGCCAGCGCAAAAACGAAATCCTGCCTTACCTCGAACGCCTGCACGACGAACTGGATATTCCGGTGCTGTACGTCAGCCATGCCCAGGACGAAGTGGCGCGCCTGGCCGACCACCTCGTCCTGCTCGGCGACGGCAAGGCCCTGGCCAGCGGCCCCATCGGCGAAACCCTGGCGCGCCTCGATCTGCCCCTGGCGCGGGGCGACGATGCCGGTGTGGTCGTCACTGGCCGCGTGATTGCCTATGACGAGCACTATCGGCTGCTCACCCTGCAACTGCCCGATTGCCTCTTGCAGATACGCGTAGCCCACACGCCGATGGCTTTGGGCACACAGTTGCGGGTGAAGATTCAGGCACGGGACGTAAGCCTCAGCCACCAGGCGCACACGCACAGCAGCATCCTCAACCGCCTGCCGGTGACCGTCATCCAGGACGTCGCGGCGGATAACAGCGCCCATGCACTGGTGCGCCTGGATGCCGCCGGCACTCCGTTGCTGGCACGCATCACGCGGTTCTCGCGGGACCAACTGAATGTGCAGCCGGGGCAAGTGCTGTGGGCGCACATCAAGGCGGTGGCGGTGCTCGCCTAAACCATTTGGCACGACCGCAGGGCGACGCGGTCAATCAGACATACCGGCCTGATCCGTTGCCAAGGAACCCGCACCATGCCCGACTCTTCGCTGCCCGCCGATCTGCCCCGCGACCTGCACTATGTTGACGACAGCCAACCCGGCATTCGCCGCAAAAAGCTGCGCGGCAAGTTCCAGTATTTCCGTCCCGACGGCGAGCGCATCACCGACGCCGATGAGATCAAGCGCCTGAATGCGCTGGCGGTGCCGCCCGCCTACACCGATGTGTGGATCTGCGCCGACCCGCGTGGCCACTTGCAAGCCACGGGCCGCGACGCCCGTGGTCGCAAGCAGTACCGCTACCATGCGCGCTGGCGCGAGGTGCGTGACAGCGACAAGTACGCGCGTCTGCAGGCATTCGGCGCGGCCTTGCCCAAGTTGCGCAAACAATTGGAAGCACAGATCGCCCAGCCCGGATTCACCCGCGACAAGGTGCTGGCCACGGTGGTGATGTTGCTTGATGCCACGCTGATCCGCGTCGGCAATACCCAGTACGCCCGCGACAACAAATCCTACGGTTTGACCACCCTGCGCAACCGTCACGTGGACATCAAGGGCAGCGAGATAAAATTCCAGTTTCGCGGCAAGAGCGGCGTGGAGCACCAGATCAGCGTCAAGGACCGGCGCCTGGCCAGTGTGGTCAAGCGGTGCATGGAACTGCCCGGGCAGAACCTGTTCCAGTACCTGGACGAAAACGGCGAGCGCCATACCGTCAGCTCCCAGGACGTCAACGCGTACCTGCACAGCCTGACCGGCGAGGATTTCACTGCCAAGGACTACCGCACCTGGGCCGGTACGGCCATGGCGCTGGCGGTGCTGCGCGAATTGGCGTGGCAACCGGAGTCCGACGCCAAGCGCCATGTGGTGGCGATGGTCAAGGACGTCGCCAGGCAACTGGGCAATACGCCGGCGGTGTGCCGCAAGTGCTATATCCACCCGGCGGTGCTCGAGCATTTCAGCCTGGGTGAGCTGTCCAAGTTGCCCAAGCCAAGGGTGCGCAAGGGCCTCAAGGCCGAGGAAGTTGCCCTGGCGATGTTCCTTGAGCAACTGGTCGCAGACTTGCCCAAGCCCGCCAAGGCGGGTTAGCCTGCGAAGCCCTATCACTCTCGGGATGATTGCCGACGTGAACAACTAAGCCTTCCAAAAATGTATCTGCAACGAGCCGCCTGGCGCGCACGTTGGCCTGTTCGACATTTTCCTGGAGGTGCTGATGACTCACGTCAACCGGCTGCCCGCATTGATTTCCCTGCAACACCTGTGTTTCCAGTTCGCCAATGGCGAAACCGTGCTGGAAGACCTCAATCTGTCCATAGACCGGACCCCCACCGGAATCGTCGGTCGCAACGGGCGCGGCAAAAGTATCCTGGCGCAATTGATGGCCGGCATCCTGCAGCCCACCTCCGGTACGCTGAAGGCCCCGGCCCATGTGGTGTATGTGCCTCAGGCGGTGGTGGTGCGGCCCGGCGCGAGCGTCGCGGACCTCACCGGTACCGCCCAGTGCCTGGCCGCCCTTGAACGCATGAATCAGGGCGTGGGTGTGGCCGGCGACCTGGCGCTGATCGATGAGCGCTGGGACCTGGCCGAACGTCTGCGCACGGCCCTGGATACGGCGGGGTTGCCATCGCTCAGCGCCGCGTCCCGGGTCGATCAACTCAGCGGTGGCCAACTGGCCAGGGTGGCGCTGATCGGCGCGTTGCTGGCGGCGCCGCCGTTGCTAATCCTCGACGAGCCCAGCAACCACCTCGACAGTGGCGGGCGGGCCTGGCTGCTGCAGCAATTGGCCGCCTGGCGCGGTGGCCTGGTGGTGGTCAGCCATGATCGGCAGTTGCTCAACACCATGGGCCGGATCATCGAACTGTCGCCCCTCGGTGTGCAGGCTTACGGCGGCAACTACGCCGCCTATCTTGAGCAACGCGACGCGCAACAGCAGGCGGCTACCGCAGCGTGGGAATACGCCCGCGAGCAGCGCAGCCGCGAACGTCAACGCTTGCAAAAGGCCCATGACAGCCTGCAGCGCCACGCGGCGCGCTCACGTAAACAGGCAGAAACCGCCAACGTCGACCGCTTTACCAGGGCGCGCTGGAAGAGCGCCGCCACGCAAATCGTCAGTGCACGGGGCAGCGCCCATCGCGATCACAAAGACACCCTCGACGCGCAGGTGCGCCAGGCCTACGCACGCGTGGTGGACGAGACGCCGACCCTGCTCGCCCTGCCCGGTTCGGCGCTGGCCAACGGTCGCCAGGTGGTCAGCCTGCACCAGGCGCAGTTGCCCTGGCTGGACCCGCGTGCACCTTCGACCTACCTGAGCCTGGACCTGACCGGACCGGTGCGCGTGGCAGTGCGTGGGCCGAACGGTTGCGGCAAATCCACTTTGCTCAAGTTGCTTGCCGGGCAATGGCACGCCGTCAGTGGCACCTGCGCGGTCACGGTGCCCTGCGCTTATATCGACCAGCACCTGACGCTGCTGGACGACCAGCGCAGCATCGTCGAACAGCTCAACCTGCTCGACACGCCGCTGATGGAAGCCGAACTGCGCACACGCCTGGCCTTGCTGCAGCTGGATGCCCGGCGCGTGACCCAACCCGCCGGGCAACTCAGCGGTGGCGAGCGGTTGAAGGCGGCGATGGCGATCGCTTTATGGCGCGGGGCACCGGCGCAACTGTTGCTGTTGGACGAACCGACCAATCACCTGGACCTGGAGACGTTGATGGCCTTTGAACAGGCCTTGCAGGGATTTACTGGCGCGCTGATGGCGGTGTCCCACGACGAGGCGTTCCTGCAGGCGATCAAACCCAGCCATTACTTGCGCTGGTACAGCACCGGGTGGCGCCTGGAGCCTGTGTGATCTGATTGCACGCCGTCGCAAAGCGTCCTAGGGTAGTGGCCGGATAATCTCACTGGAAACCGGCCGATGCTGCCTTCACCCGTCAAGCCTTACGCCAATGCCGCGCTCGCCCATCGACAACGCTGGCGTGGACGCGTGGGCCTGCTGCTGGTGGCTGGTTTGTCGGTACTTGCCGGCATGACCGATGCCATTGGTTTCATGGCCAGCGGCGATTTTGTCTCGTTCATGAGCGGCAACACCACGCGCCTGGCGGTCGCGATCAGTGCAGGCGACGGGGGGCTGACCGCACGCCTGGTATTGCTGGTTGCCACGTTCATCATCGGCAACGCGTTGGGGGTGATTATCAGCCGCTTGAGCAAGCGCCACGCGCTGCCCCTGTTGCTCAGCATCGGCGCCCTGCTCTGCGGTGCGGCACTGCTGCCATGGTCCGATACGCTGCCCGCGCTGTTGGCGGCGATTATCGCCATGGGCATGCTTAACGCGGCTGTCGAGCAAGTCAATGGCGTGCCCGTGGGGCTGACCTATGTCACCGGGGCGCTCTCACGCTTCGGTCGCGGGCTGGGCCGCTGGTTGATGGGCGAACGCCGCAGTGGCTGGCGCATGCAGCTGGTGCCGTGGGCAGGGATGTTTGTCGGCGCGGTGATCGGGGCGCTGCTGGAACAGCAGATCGGGCTGCGCGCGCTGTGGGTCAGTGGCGCGCTGGCGGGGTCACTGGGCCTGGCGACCCTGGCGATACCCCGGCGCTGGCAGTTGGGTTTCATGCCACGCTGAACAGCAGGGTATGGGAAAAAGGTGCCCGCCCGACGTTTCGGCCTCGACATCCGTGTACCGGTAAAGAGCCATCACGTCGGGCGAGCCGGTGAATAATAAGCCAATGCCCGACGGCTGTCCCGCCGGGCGTTTCTGAATATGACTAAGGCAAGGTATTACAGACAAGTGGCGAGCGCAGCCAGACGACGTTTGGCGGGCATCGTGTCGTCTGCAGCGTAATACTTGACGGTAGAACCTGCGCCCGTGCTCAGCACATCCACAAAGTAATCACCGCCCGTGGTGTACACCGTAAAGCCCCCGGCCTCGGTGGCTTCCTTGAAGCCGCCGGCATCGACGCCGAACACGCCTTCGTCCTGCCAGCCGTATTGAATGCATTGGGCGACCACCAGAGTGGCCTTGTCCGACGCCATGGTCTTGTAAGGGCTGCCCGCGCGCGCCTCCTTCATCTTCGAACCCGCGCAGCCGGCCAGCGTCGCCAGTACCACCGCGCCTATCACCACTTTGTACATGCCTGTGCTTCCTTGGAAAAAACGTGACTCTACCATTGCGCCGCCGCCAACTGACGCGCCCATGAACTTTGTTTCACTGTAAAGGCAAAGCCGGCCGCTTATAGTGGTCACGCTCATTTTTAGAAGCCTCCCTTCTGCCCGCCCTCCCGCGGGCTTTTTTTCGCCTGCGGTTCACAACCACCAGCGCAGCAGATAAAACAGCGCCATGCTCGACAGCACCGTGACCAGCACGCTGCGCGTCCACAGCATCAACCCCACGGCGCAGATCCCGGCCAGCAGGTAGGGGTTGCTCGGGCTCAGGTTGAGCTGGTGGTCTTTGATGAAAATAATCGGCCCGCAAATCGCGGTGAGCATGCCCGGTACGGCAAACCCGAGGAACTCACGCGTCCCCCGATTGAGCCGTACCGGCAGGCGCGGCTCGATAAACAGGTAGCGGTTGAAAAACACCACCAGCGCCATTGCCACAATCATCAGGTAGATCATCGCTGCCCGACTCCCAGGCGTTTGCAGGCGAACCCTGCACTCATCCCCAATATGCCCGAGACCACCACCGCCGATTCCCAGTGCAGGTAACTGAGCCACACCGAGCACAACAGCGAGACGGCGACGCAGACCACCGTTGGCACGTCGCGCACCACCGGCGTGATCAGCGCGATAAAGGTCGCGGCAATCGAAAACTCCAGCCCCAGTTGGTCGAGGCCGGGAATACTTTTGCCCAGCACAATGCCGGCCAGGGTGAACAGGTTCCAGATGATATAGAACGTGAGGCCCACACCCAGGGCATACCAGCGATTGAAGGTCTGGCGGTCATAGTGGTTGACCAGGGCAAAGAACTCGTCGGTCAACAGAAAACCCAGGCTCATGCGCCAGCGGGTGTTGAGCGAGGACAGCGTCGGGCGCATGTGCATGCCGTAGAGCAAATGCTGGGAAGTCAGCAGCAAGGTGGTCAGCACGATGGAGATCAGGCTGGCGCCGCTTTTGACCATGCCGATCGCCACCAGTTGGGCCGCGCCGGCAAACACGATGGCGGACAGACCCTGGGCTTGCAGCGGCGTGAACTGCGCATCGATGGCCATGGAGCCGGCGAGCAACCCCCAGGGGGCGCAGGCCAGGGATAACGGAATGACAGCAATTGCGCCACGTGTGAACGCGTCATAAGGGAGGGCAGCAGGCATGGACGGGGCTCGTCGACAAACAGTCGGCCAGCATGCCGGTGCACGCGGGGGCTTGTCTTGAACGATCTTGCTCAGGCCAGTTTTACCGAGACCATCTCCACCGAGTCGCGCGCTTCGCGCAGTTCGTAGGCGTCCTGGTTCAACCGGTGGATGGTGTTGAGCAGGCGCTGGCGCAGCACTTCATCGCCGAGTTTTTCGACGGCACGCATCAGGTCAAACGCCGCGGTTTCGTTATTATCCGCGACGGAATCCAGGGTTTTGCGCAGGTTACGAGTGGCTCGGGTCACGCGGGAGCTTCCTTCATCAGCAATGGGCGGGCACTTTAGGACATTGATGTTTCATTTTAATTTCAATCACTTGTGGTCGATCATCGGACAGTTGATCCACGTCAAACGAAATCAGGATTTGACCTACGTGGCCCTTTATCCGCAATCCTGTTCAAATGCTGGCCGCTGCCGCCCGGGCACGGCTGACGCTATTAATCCTGCGCGTGCGCGAACTTTACGCAGGCGAACTGATCCATGCCTTGGATGACAGCCGGCCCTGCTGGCAGAACGACGCGCCGCGTCCGGATGCACTGGGCGACAGACCATAACCGGCCAGCACTTGCTGCTGAGCCATCGGAGCGTTAATTCATGCTTGTCGCAATTGCGATTTTCCTTGTCACCATCGTGCTGGTCATCTGGCAACCCAAGGGCCTGGGCGTGGGCTGGAGCGCCAGCCTGGGCGCGATCCTGGCCCTGGGCTGCGGGGTAATCAGCCTGGCGGACATCCCGGTGGTATGGCACATCATCTGGAACGCCACCGGTACCTTTGTTGCCTTGATCATCATCAGCCTGTTGCTGGATGAAGCCGGGTTCTTTGCCTGGACCGCGCTGCATGTGGCGCGCTGGGGGCGTGGCCGAGGCCGGCGCCTGTTTGCCTATATGGTGCTGCTCGGCGCACTGGTGTCGGCGCTGTTCGCCAACGACGGCGCGGCGTTGATACTCACCCCGATTGTGATGTCGATGCTGCTGGCCCTGCGTTTTTCTCCGGCGGCGACGCTGGCATTCGTCATGGGCGCAGGCTTTATCGCCGACACGGCGAGCCTGCCGCTGGTGGTGTCGAACCTGGTGAATATCGTCTCGGCGGATTATTTCAAGATCGGCTTCAACGAATATGCCGCCGTGATGGTGCCGGTGAACCTGGTCAGCGTCGCCGCGACCCTGGCGGTGCTGCTGTGGTTTTTCCGCCGCGATATTCCGCAGAGCTACGACCCGGCCGACCTGGAACAACCCGACAGTGCCATCCACGATCGTGCGACGTTTCGCGCCGGCTGGTGGGTGCTGGGTATTCTGCTGGTCGGCTGCTTCGCGCTGGAGCCCCTGGGCATTCCCATCAGCGCGATTTCCGCGGTCTGCGCCGTGCTGTTGCTGGTGATCGCCGCCAAGGGCCACACGATTTCCACGCGCAAGGTCTTGAAAGACGCGCCATGGCAAATCGTGGTCTTTTCCCTGGGCATGTACCTGGTGGTGTACGGCTTGCGTAACGCCGGCCTGACCGATTACCTGGCCACCTGGCTCGACACCTTCGCCGCCCACGGCGTGTGGGGCGCGGCCATGGGCACCGGCGTGCTGACCGCGCTGTTGTCCTCGGCGATGAACAACCTGCCAACGGTGTTGATCGGCGCGCTGTCCATCGAGTCCAGCCATGCCGTGGGCGTGGTCAAGGACGCGATGATCTACGCCAACGTGATCGGCAGCGACCTGGGCCCGAAAATCACCCCTATCGGCAGCCTCGCCACCCTGCTGTGGCTGCATATCCTGGCACGCAAGGGCATCACCATCACCTGGGGCTACTACTTCAAGGTCGGGATTGTGCTGACCGTGCCGGTGCTGTTGATCACCCTCGCCGCCCTCGCCTTGCGCCTGAGTGTCTGAGGAATGCTGTAAGGCTGTGGGTGAAGCTTGAAAATGTGGAAGGGGGCTTGCTCCCGATGGCGGTGCATCAGGTACACATACTTGACTGATATATCGCTATCGGGAGCAAGCCCCCTCCCACAGAGTGCGGCACTCATTCAATGGGCCGATTGCAGCACGCGATATTTGAAGTTAAATGAGCGCGCACTTATCTGAACCAACTCTGAATACCCGATCATTTAATTAACCATGCGTTGACATTCTGTAACTGCCTGAGTAAATTGCCCCTGCCCGCAACAGGGGCCTTTTTTAAACCTCACAAAAGAAGCCAATGGACACAGTATCTAGTCGCTGTCCGAGCACCGCCTCAGCGGGCGTCGGGCGCCAAATCCAGAACATGACGGGACTTGCCCTCCAGGCCCGGTAAGCTGCGCTAGAGCTTGATGCTCCACCGTAACTGCCTCGCCGGTCGCGTGTCCGGTCCCGAGGTGTGTTATGACCTTGCAAACCCTTGTTTTACCTGATGTATGCACCCTGGCCGCGGCCCTGCGCGCCAAGCTGCGTCGTGCGCCCACCGGCTTGCGCCCTGCCCGCGCGGCCTTTGATTCATCCTCCCTCCAAGTGCGTCCGGCCCGTCCGCTGGCGCATTGGCGTGTCTGCCCGCAAAGCGGCCAATTGGTGCAGCAGTGGGATCACGCAGACCCTCAGGACCCGCAGAGACCGATCGTTTCCAGCCTGGCCCAGGCTGCCGTGATGCTCGGTTTTTACTTGAGCGCTCGCGCCGCCTGACCTGACTGGAAACAGCAACTTTCTTATTGACGCACTGGAGTTCCTTATGAACTTTCCCAGTCGTGGATGGCTGCGCGCACGTTAATCAGCGCGCCGTCAGTATTCACTGTTATGGATTATCCAGATCCTATTTAAACCGATCGCAAAATTCGCGGCTCGGCGTGCTTTCGCTCGCCTGTTATCAGGCAAGTACCGGGCATGTTGCGTCGAGAGTTGGCGACAGGAGTACACACCATGAGCGCCGTAAAAAACACGCCACTGCAGCACAAAAAAGGCAGCGACGGCAGCACCCCCAAACTGTCGATGCGCGCCGCCCGTGAGGCCCGCAACGGCCTGTCCGCCACCCTGGCCAACGTGCGCGCCACCCAGGATGGCCTGACCGAGCTGGACGCCTCGGCGCGCCTGCATCGCGAAGGCTACAACGAAGTGGCCCATGACAAGCCGCCTCACGCCCTCGTCCAGTTCCTGCAGGCACTGAACAATCCGTTTATCTATGTATTGCTGACCCTGGGCGGCATCAGTTTCATCACCGATTGCTGGCTGCCGATGCAGGACGGCGAAGCAGCCGACCCGACCAAGGTCATCATTATCATGACCATGGTGCTGCTCAGCAGCCTGCTGCGTTTCTGGCAGGAACACCGCTCGGCCAAGTCCGCCGAGGCGCTCAAGGCCATGGTGCGCACCACCGCCACGGTGCTGCGCCGCGAACAGGTGGGCGCCCGGCCGACCCTGCGCGAAGTGCCGATGCGCGAGCTGGTCGCCGGTGACATCGTGCACCTGTCGGCCGGCGACATGATCCCCGCCGACATCCGCCTGATCGAATCCCGCGACCTGTTTATCAGCCAGGCAGTGCTCACCGGCGAAGCCTTGCCGGTGGAAAAATACGACACCCTGGGCGATGTCACGCAAAAGTCCGCGTCCCCGTTGTCTGCCGACCCGGACAACCTGCTGGACCTGCCGAACATCTGCTTCATGGGCACCAATGTGGTCAGCGGCCGGGCGACAGCCGTGGTGGTCGCCACCGGGCCGCGCACGTATTTCGGCTCGCTGGCCAAGGCGATTGTCGGCTCAAGGGTGCAAACCGCGTTCGACCGTGGCGTGAACAGCGTCAGTTGGCTGCTGATCCGCTTCATGCTGGTGATGGTGCCGATTGTGTTCTTGCTCAACGGCTTCTCCAAAGGCGATTGGGGCGATGCCTTCCTGTTCGCCCTTGCCGTTGCCGTAGGCCTCACCCCGGAAATGCTGCCGATGATTGTCAGCGCCAACCTGGCCAAGGGCGCCACGGCCATGGCCCGGCGCAAAGTGGTGGTCAAGCGCCTCAATGCGATCCAGAACTTCGGCTCGATGGATGTGCTGTGCACCGACAAGACCGGCACCCTGACCCAGGACAAGATTATCCTCGAGCATCACGTCAACGCCTGCGGCCAGCGCGATGATGCGGTGCTGTCCCTGGCCTGGCTCAACAGCTTTCACCAGAGCGGCATGAAGAACCTGATGGATCAGGCCGTGGTGCAGTTCGCTGCGCAGAATCCCAGGTTCGAAGTGCCGTTTGCCTACAGCAAGGTCGATGAATTGCCGTTCGATTTCGTCCGCCGGCGCCTGTCGATCATGGTCAAGGACGCCGCCGGCGATCATCTGCTGGTGTGCAAGGGCGCCGTGGAAGAGATGCTGAGCATTTCCACCCACACCCTGGAAAACGGCGCCGCCGTACCGCTGGATGAGCGCCGCCGCGAGCAGTTGCTGGCGATCGCCAATGACTACAACGAAGACGGCTTTCGCGTACTGGTCGTCGCCACCCGCACTATCCCTGCAGCGCTGGCGCGCCAGCAGTACACCACCGCCGATGAACGCAACCTGGTGATCCATGGCTTCCTGACGTTCCTTGATCCACCCAAGGAAACCGCCGGCCCGGCGATTGCAGCGCTGCAACAAATCGGTGTGGCGATCAAAGTGCTGACCGGCGACAACGCGGTCGTGACCAGCAAGATCTGCCGCCAGGTCGGCCTCGAACCCGGTCAACCGCTGCTGGGTCCGCAAATCGAGGCGATGGACGACGCGACGCTGCTGCGCTGCGTGGAACAACGCACGGTGTTTGCCAAGCTCACGCCGCTGCAGAAATCGCGGGTGCTCAAGGCGCTGCAAGCCAACGGCCACACCGTCGGCTTCCTCGGCGACGGGATCAACGATGCGCCCGCCCTGCGCGATGCCGACGTAGGCATTTCGGTGGACAGCGGCACGGATATCGCCAAGGAGTCGGCCGATATCATCCTGCTGGAAAAGAGCCTGATGGTGCTCGAAGAAGGCGTGCTCAAGGGCCGCGAGACCTTCGGCAATATCATGAAGTACCTGAACATGACCGCCAGCTCCAACTTCGGCAACGTGTTCTCGGTGCTGGTGGCCAGTGCGTTCATTCCGTTCATGCCGATGCTGGCGATTCACCTGTTGCTGCAAAACCTGATGTACGACATCTCCCAGCTGGCCCTGCCGTGGGACAAGATGGACAAGGAATACCTGGCCAAGCCACGTAAATGGGATGCGAAGAACATCGGCCGCTTCATGATCTGGATCGGACCAACCTCGTCGATCTTCGACATCACCACCTTTGCCCTGATGTGGTACGTGTTCTCGGCCAACAGCGTGGAAATGCAGACCCTGTTCCAGTCCGGCTGGTTTATCGAGGGCCTGCTCTCGCAAACCCTGGTGGTGCATATGCTGCGCACCCGCAAGGTCCCGTTCTTCCAGAGCACGGCCGCCTGGCCGGTATTGATGATGACCTGCATCGTCATTGCCCTGGGCATCTACGTACCGTTCTCGCCCCTGGGCACCCTGGTGGGCCTGCAACCGCTGCCGCTGGCGTACTTCCCATGGCTGGTGGGCACCCTGCTCGCCTACTGCTGCGTCGCCCAACTGATGAAGACGATCTACATCCGCCGCTTCAAGCAGTGGTACTGACCCCCTCCGTTCAAACGGTGAAGGCCGCCCGGCCCTCACCGTGCAACACAAGGATTTACTCATGCGCGTGTTGATCTGTGCAGGTCGGCATTACGCCGACGGCAAAAAGTCCCGCCAGGTGCTGGACGCTTACCACCGCCTGCGCCCGGTGCAGGTGCTGATCCATGGGGGCAACCAGTTCCTGGGCAGCGACATCGAGGAATGGGCCCGCGAAAACGCGATTGACGTGGTGCGCTATCCGCCGAATTGGCAACGCCACGGCAAGCAGGCGGAACGCCAGCGCAATCACTTCATGCTGGCCGACAGCCGCCCCGACGTAATCATCGCCCTGCCGGGCGGTGATGACACCTCGGAGCTGGTCTGCCAGGCCAAAGCCAGCGGCATTTCGGCGCTGAGCGTAGAAAGCTGAAATTCAAGCGAGGTGCATCATGCACAACCCTCACAAACCAAAGCAGGCGGACGGGTTTGCCAAATACCGCGCGCGTCACTCGCGCCCCGTACGTTCCAGCCTGCTGCTGTTGCCGCCGGCCAGGCGCCGGGCGCTGCAGCGCAATCTGATATTTATCGGGCTGAGCCTGGGCGTTGTCCTGCTCATGGTGTTTTTTGCCAAGGCTCATGCGGCAGGCGGCGCCTATGTGGTCGACGATGGCGCCATCAATGCCCCGGGCGAATGCAACGTCGACGCCTGGCACACCGCCAACCGCCACGCTGGCGGTACCCATTCCACGTCGGCAAGCGTGTCGACGTGGACCTGGTACTCGGGCGCAGCCTGATCGGTGAGCGTGACCAGTGGCTGACCACGGCGGCAACCCTGAGGTTTTAAGCCTTGGCCTGCTGCTCCAGGTGCAGTTGCAACTGCGGATCGATGTGCAGCTGCCCCGCCAGGTCGTCCAGGTAATTGCGCTCTGCATCCTGCTGGTCATCGACCAACAGGACACTGGCCAGATACACCTCGGCCGCCACCGCCGGGTCTGCGGCAAACTCGGCGAAATCCGCAGCATCCAGCGGCTTGGCGACTTCAGCGTCGAGCCACTGCTGCAATTGCGGGTCGTCAGTATGCTTGCCCAGCTCATTGGAAATCAGCTGCTGCTCTTTTTCATCAATGTGGCCATCGGCCTTGGCGGCAGCGATCAGTGCGCGCAGCACTGCATGGCTGTGCGCTTCGACTTGCGCGCCCGAGAGCTGGTCGGCCGTCTGGAACGCTGGTTGTGCCTGGCTCGCCTGCTGGCTCTGCCAGGCCTGATACGCTTTGTAGGCCATCATCCCGAGAGACGCCAACGCGGCATAGTTCATCCCGCCCGCGCGCCCTTGTGTTGGACGCGTAGCCGCGCCACCGCCCAGCATGCCGCCGAGCCCACCCAACAAATCGCCGAGGCCCCCGCCCGAAGCATTACCGGCGCGGTTGCCCTTGAGCAGTCCTCCAAGCACCCCGCCCAAACCGCCGCTCGAAGAAGCGCCGCCCTGCCCTGCGCCGCGCAACAGTTGCTCCAGTAAATCGCCGGTATTCATGGTGTCGCCCTCCCAGGTACGTAGTGGCGTTAATCAACCTTAGTCCGCCCTTGATGGAACACCATGACCGCCGGGCGGGCAAGCTTTATGATGGCGCCACAACAACCTCAAGGGAGAACCCAGGTGAACCGCATCGAGCACATCGGGTTGATGGCCAACTACAATCAATGGATGAATCGCAAGGTCTATGAGGCTGCCGGCACGCTCACAGACGCAGCGTTGACTGCGGACCGCCAGGCATTTTTCGGCTCGATCCTCGGCACCCTCAATCACCTGGCGCTGGGCGACACCGTCTGGCTCAAACGCTTTGCCCAGCACCCGGCGGGATTCAGCGCGTTGGCGCCCTTGAACGCCATCGCCACACCCGGCGACCTCAGGCAATTGGCGTTCGCAGACATCCGTGAACTCTCAACCCATCGGGCCTGGCTGGATCAACTCATCCTCGATTGGGCCCACAGCTTGCACGACGCCCACCTGGACCTGCGATTGAGTTATCACACCATGGGCGGCGTAGCGTCTGAAAAACCGTTTTTCGGCCTGCTGATGCACTTCTTCAACCATCAGACCCATCATCGCGGCCAGGTGACCACATTATTGAGTCAGGCCGGCGTGGACGTGGGTGATACCGACCTGCTCGCGCTGATGACTGAGCGGAGCCTGCCCCGCAGCGTAGATCACTGATCTGGCAGGTTTTTTCAGACCTGTGTTTGTGCAGGAAAGGATGCATCGAGGTTGCACCGAAGCGTCTGGATCTATATATTCGCAACCCTGCTGCACCGCGCTACCGCCCGAATGGCGAAACTGGTAGACGCATGGGACTTAAAATCCCCCGCTCGTAAGGGCGTCCCGGTTCGATTCCGGGTTCGGGCACCATAGATATCAAGGGCTTGCCGGGGAAACCTGGGCAGGCCCTTATCGTTTTTGCTCCGTAATTTTAGAATTCGCTGCGCAATTACCTTCTTTCGGCGTCCTGCCGACCTGTCTCCCAAGCCATCTTTTTCACGAAGAAAAACCGCGCTCTTCATCTTCAATCAGTGTTTCAAAGCATCACACTGTGCACGTAGGTCCCGATCGTTGATCGAACCGCAACTACCGTTGTTGGTTCTTGCGTTACACAGATAGCGCTGATCGCGGTCGTCAATACTATTGCAACTGCCTCCGTTGGTTTCCGCATTGCAGGCATAGCGCAAGTCCCTATCGTCGATCGAACCGCAACTGCCACGGTTGGTTCTTGCATTACATAGATAGCGCTGGTCGCGGTCGTCAATGCTATTGCAACTGCCTCCATTGGTTTGCGCATTGCAGGCATAGCGCAAGTCCCTATCGTTGATCGAACCGCAATTACCACGGCCTTCCTTGGCTTTGCAGTAAGCACGCTGGTCCGAATCGCCAATGCTGTCGCAGCCGGCAAAGGCATAGCCGCTAACCATTAGCAGCATCACAACAATCAATCTCATCGTTTTCGTCCCTGGTTTGCCGGGAGACCACCCGGCATTTGCGGGTTTGGAACCGTTTTCCCCTTCAATCACTTCGTAGGCGTTTGGCAGCATATTGCGAAGGGCGCCACTCAAGCAAAGCGCCTGCAACATCTGTCTCGCGCCGTCCATGGCTTCCTCTCCGGTTCGAAAGGTTTCAGGCGCAGAGATGGTTTTTTGTCCATATTCGGCTCCTACCTTTATTCGCACGTTTGCCTCGCCGCGCCATGGGTTATCGCCTTTCTTGGAGGCAGACAGCCAACATTTGACGCCGCTAAACTCTTCAAAACCAAGCTTCATTTTCGCCCCCGTGGGCTGGCTCCATGCCGGTCACCCGTAATACCCTATGTCACTGAACAGCGCCAGCCGGCGAGGAGTTCAGCGCTTATCGTGAGGATTGGGATTCCATGTGCTGCCGAGAAGTATGGCCCCAGGACCAATCAAGCAAGCCCAATAACCATTTGTACTTGGATAGAAAAACGGCCCGAATGCACCGACCACAAGGAAAGACACACTTGCCCATAACCGCTTACGCGGCGTGAACCACTCGCGGAACGCTTCAAGCTTTTTACCAGCCATCACCACCTCCTTGTTTGAAAAGCAGCAAAGCATATCACCTACTTAAACGAATCACGCCAGCCTGCGCGGATCCCTTATGCCTGGTGTATAAGCACGCTGAACAGCCGCTACGGGATGCGCTCGATTTGTTCCACCTGACCGGGCGGCGCATCGCTGACACCGTGAAAATGGATGAGCGAGACATCCGCGACAACGGGGTGTCCGTAAAGCAAGGCAAGACGCATGCAGGAGAATTGAGATAACGGCTGAGCTGAAGGTTGTGATTGATCGAATCATGGCCAGGAAAGATGGGCCCGCTGCGGCGTTCTGCCGAACGAAATCCCCACCGCTGTATTCCGACCGAACTACCCACCTCTACCAACGCTCTATCGAAAGACTCCTGGACGTTTCCAGGTCAACCCGCAGGGAGCTGAATATGTCTGACGATCTGAACAACCGTGGCCCGCAAGACCGTGCTCGAGTAAATACCTCCGAAGCCTGGGAGCTGAAGCATTGGACGAAAGAGTTTGGCGTGACTGAGCAACAGCTCAAGGATGCAGTGAAGGCTGTTGGCCCAATGGTCGCCGACGTGCGTAAAAAACTCGGTAAATGAAAATGGTAACGCCCCGCCCTTTTTGCGGGGCTTTTTAGGCAAACCCAATTTCACCCACCATAACCCGTCTCGCCAATTAAAAGAGGAACCGCCCTGCACCCGCGTCTGATGCAAGCAAGCTGAACTGGTGGAGGCTTAAAAACTTGCCCTCCTTCAGCTCAACGTCACGAAGCGTTCCTTCAAGGTGAAATCCAAGTTTTTTCAAAAGCGCGCAGCTGGGCTCGTTATCGGGCTCTACGTCTGCGTGGATACGATGGAGTCCCATATTGCGCAAGCCGTACCGCACAACTGACGGCAGAGCTTCAGTCAAAAGGCCTTGTCGCCAGTGCTCTGGCATCAACCAATAGCCGATTTCAGCCTTGCGGTGCTTGTGGCACCAATCATTCAGGCCGCATGCTCCGATCATTGAGTCATCGGTATTCAGGGCGATAGCCCACCATATTCCTGTCTTCTGCACGACTATGTGCTCAAACCACCTCATCTGCTCATCGGTAGCAGCCAGGCTTGTATAGGAAACACCGTACTGCGCGACCACACGGGGATCCGACAGTCCTGCGTAAACAGAGGCAACATCCCCAGGGCGGACTTTTCTCAGTTTGATTCTCCTGAGCGAGAATTCTGGAAATTCTTCAGGCAATTTATGGCTCACTTTTTTCTGACGCGGCTCCATGCCGGTTTCCCGTAATACCCATATCACTACACCGTCTCGCTAATCAAAAGCGCTTTCTCCACAAACTCTCCATCAACCCTTGGGCAAAAGCACACATTGGGTGAGTACCATTGCATCCGCTGCGGGGTATCCGCCATTTCCAAATATGATGTTTAAAACCCAACTATCAGCATGCGGGCAAAACCCTACCTCTGCGCTCACAAGATCCATCCTTATTGAAAAAATAAAATAACCATACAGAACCGCAGCCTACGATGCGGTTCTTGCAATTAACCACATGCCCCTAAAGCCTCGAACAGCCATTTACTACCAGGTGAAGAACATCAAGCCTTTTATCAGACTTAGAACAAGTAGGACTAGGTTGGCTCTTTCGCTAATAGTGCTATTGGTGCTTGCCGGTTGCTCCGTGGCGCCGCTGCCTCCGCTGAACCCGGCGGCACCTGACGCATGGCGTAATTCACGCGCCTATACCGCGCCTGCACACCCGGAGTTCAAGCAGTGGTGGCATGCGTTCGGTGATCCCGAGCTGGACGCATTGGTGATTCGCGCCTTACAGAAAAACCTGGATGTTGCCGAGGCAACAGAGCGATTACGGGCAACACGAATACTCAGTCGACGCGCGCAGTCGCCCTACTTGCCCGCACTGGGAATAAAGACCACCGATGCCGTCAGCCCCGACACCAGCACCTCTTACTTGCTCCTGGGGCTCGACGCACAATGGGAACTCCCGTTGTTTGGGGCAAAACAGAGTGCCGATCGTCTTGCCCATGGCCATGAAGCGCTGATGACGGGCGACTTACGCACGGTACGCGTGTCATTGGTCGCAGAAGTGAGCAGTCGTTGGATTGAACTGCGCGCGGCGCAGCAGCTTGAAGCCACCTTGAGCGCCATTGAGCAAGTGCAACGTAAAAAGCTGGAATTATTGCTTGTTCGCGAGCACCTGAATCTCACCGCCTCGACTGAAATTGCAAAGGCTCGGGCCGAACTGGCGCGTTGCGCAATGGCGCTGAATGCACCACGACAAACCATAAACCGAAGCGCGCAACAGTTAGCGCTACTGGTCGGACAAAGCGAGCCGGATCCGCTGTGGCTGCAGCCCGGCCCCCCACCAAAACTGGGGCCTTGGCAACTGACCAGCTTACCGGCTGACCTGTTGCGAACGCGGCCTGAGATCAGTATTGCCGAAGCTCAGGTACTCATTGCAGCGGGCGAACTGGGTATGAGTCGGGCCGATATCTATCCGCGTATCAGTTTGGGTGCGTCATTGCAGTGGTCAGTCAATATTGCCAGCAACCGCAAACGAACGCGTAGTGGCGACAGCATCTTCTCGGCCGGACCCGGGATAAGTATCCCGTTGTTCGACTGGGGTCAGCGATTGGCCAATGCACAGGCCAAGGACCATCAACTGCAGGCCGCAGTCCTGGCCTATCAACAATCCGTATTACAGGGCGTCGCTGAAACCGAAACCGCGTTGGGAGACCTCGAACAGTTGCGTGTGTATGAACAGTCGTCCCTGCACGCGTTGACCGAATCTCAAGCTTACCTTGACGCGCTGGAGCAACGCGCCCGATTGGGTTTGCTGAGTGAACTGGACATCGACGATGCCCGGATTGAGAAGCTGAACGCCCAGCAACAGGTGGCTCGCGCCAACGCCGAGCGAGGTATCGCCTATATCACGTTGTACAAAGCATTAGGCGGTGCGCCATTGCCGGCAGATACCCTGAAGGACATTGACTGATGGTTGCCCTTGCGCGTCAAACGCTCCTCTACGAATGGCGCCGGTTCCTTCCCGCAATCATTGCGGTGGGTTTTGCCGGATTGCTGCAATTGCTCCAAGTGGGTCTGGTGACGGGAATCTTCAGTAGTGCCAGTGTTTATATCACCCGCTCCGCCGCCGATGTCTGGGTGGGATTCCCAGGCACTCAAAGCGTCAACCTGGGCCGAACGATAGACGCCGGCGTGGAGATGCGTCTGCGCATGGATCCCGACATCACCAGGGTTGAACAATTTCAATGGCTGGATGCCGATTGGCGAGGCGCACGCGATACCGGCGGTGTCTCGGTATTTGTCTCTGGTATTGAGGCTGGGCCACGTGGATTGATGTTTCAGCAACTACTGGCTACGCCGCTACGCGCACTTTTGAACGAGCCGGGAGCCGTCATCGTCGACCGCGCCGACCTGGTCACCCTGGGCGTCAATCTGGGGGACGTGGCCACCATTAACGGCCGTCGCGTACACGTCGTGGGCATCACCGGCGGCTTGCGGGCGTTGGGGGGTGTGAATGTGCTGACGTCGTTGTCCACCGCCCGGCTACTCGATACCGCCATCGCCAGTGACCGCACCACCTACCTGGTGGCCAAAGTGCGCGATCCGGCCCAGGCGGATGCGGTTGCCGGTCGTCTCGAAGGGGCGACGGCGTTCGGCAGCTACGCGGTCTGGACTGCAGAGCAATTTGCTCATCGCTCACAGATGTATTGGATTTTCGATACCGGGGCCGGGGCTGGGGTGTTGTTCATGGCCGCCATCGTATTTTTGGTCGGTGCGGTGATTACCAGCCAAACCCTGGTGGCCGCCGTGGCCGGTTCCATTCGTGAATACGCGACCTTGAACGCCCTTGGCGTCGGCGTGAACGCGCTGCGCAAAGTAGTGATGGAGCAGGCGTTCTGGGTCGGGGCGATCGGCCTGTTGGGCAGCAGCATCCTGGCTTGCGGACTGTTCGCCATCGCCTGGCATTTCAACGTTCCCGTGGAAATTTCACCCGCTGCGGTGGGGGCTTGCCTGCTGCTAAGCATGATTCTGGCGCTGGTATCCGGACTGGCAGCCATTCGAACCTTACGTCAAGCCGATCCGGCGAGTCTTCTGAGATAGGCCTTATGAAACCGTTAAGATCAGCAATTCCAGCCACACTTCAGGCAAGCAATATTCGCAAATCCTTTATAGCGGGTGGCGTGACTACGGCTGTGCTGCATGATGTCAATCTGGCGATAAGGCCAGGCGAGCTGACGTTGATCTCAGGACCGTCCGGCTGTGGCAAGAGTACGTTACTGGCAATTCTCAGCGGCTTGCAACGGCCGGAACAAGGCCGCGTTACCGCGCTGGGGCATGACCTTGGGAAACTCGATACCCATGAGCTGGAAAAATTTCGCCTGCAACACACGGGATTTATTTTCCAGGGTTTCAATCTGTTTCCTGCCTTGAATGCGCTGCAACAGGTCGAGCTGCCCCTGAGCTACCTCGGGCTCTCGGCCAGGGACGTCACCAGACGTGCTACCCAAGCCCTGGAAGACGTTGGCCTGGGGCCGCGCATGCACCTGCGTCCTTCCGAGTTGTCCGGCGGTGAAAAGCAGCGCGTCGCCATTGCGCGAGCCGTGGCAAAGGAACCTGAACTGCTGTTCGCCGACGAACCCACCAGCGCATTGGATGCGGCCAACGGCCAGATCATTATCGACATACTGCACAAGATTGCGCGCAATCGAGGCACAACGGTGTTGTGCGTAAGCCATGACCCACGACTGATAAATCATAGCGACCGTGTCTTGACCATTGAAGACGGTCGAATCCTGGCTGACCACGCCTCTTTCTCCCACGCAATCAACATCGCCAGTAAAAAGGAACATGTGTTATGAATCCGGGTTCGTTTCGGCCATTGCTGGCACTGGTTCTCGCCCTGGGTCTTACCGGCTGCGGTATGGAAGACACCTCTTCAGGCGCAGTGCCTGCCGCCCCTCCCTACCTGGCCATCGCGCGCGGCCGTCTCGATGTTGAAGGCGGGGTCTTGAAGCTTGGCACGCAGCGAGAGGGAGTCGTGAAAAAAATCGGGGTAAGCGAGGGCGATCAGGTACGTAAAGGCCAATTGCTAGCCTCCCTGGACAGCGAACTTGCGCAACTGGCCGTCAGTGCGGCGCAGGCCGAGCAACAACAACTCGAGGTTCGCGCCAAGCAATTGGCCAGACACTTCAAGGCCGCTGACCTAAAGGCCAAACGGTTGACGACCGCTGCAAGCGTCGGCGCCGGCGATCAACAGAGTGCTGACGATGCGCGTGAAGCTGCGCAGCAGTTGCACGATCGAATTGAAGATAATGACGCGGACGCAGCCGTCACCAGGAGAAAACTGGCCAGTGCGCGCTATGAACTGGAACAGCGCAATATTGTTTCACCCGCGGATGCGCAGATTGTTCGTAGTTTTGTTCAACTGGGCGCGTCCCTCTCCGCGTCATCAGGACCCGCATTCATATTATTGCCCACTACAGAGCGCATCATACGGGCCGAGTTGAACGAGTCATTTATCGGCATCGTTGTCCCGGGTATGAAGGCACAAGTCACCGATGATACCGGCAGCGGACTACCGGCCATATCTGCCCATGTACTGCGTGTCAGCCCTGTGTTTGGTAATAGCACGCTTGAGGACGATCCGCAGACACGCGGTAATCTGCGTACCGTCGAATGCATATTGGTGCTCGATCAGGCGGTGCCCGCTTCCGTACGTATAGGACAAAGGATGTTGGTACATTTTGGCGTTGATCGCAGCCAGCGCAAACGCTTCCATAGCCCTTTTCCCGCTGATGCGGAATAACGCACTCGCTTCTGACTTTACTGCGGCGTGTCGCTTGTGCGCCAACGCCGCTGCGCAGGCTTCCCAACATTGAGCGCCTACATCCAGCTGGAGGTCCATATCACACGGCCCATGATGTCAATATCATTGACCTGAGCCTTTGTTACGAGCACATCGCGGTATGCCTTGTTTTCATTAATGATGCATGCCGAACCGTCCGAAAGTCGCTGCAGCCGCTTGGCATACAACTGGTCGTTCAAACGAATCACATAGAGGGCATCGGCATCGAGCTGGTTGCGTTCCAGGTCAATCATTACGATATCGCCCGCATTCAATATTCCAGCCATCGAATCACCCATTACTGGAATCGCTAGAAGCTGCTGCGGGCACAGTTTCTGTTTGTGCAATGAGTCAGCGGGGAACACCAGGTGGGTGAGAACGTTTGCGCTGAGATTTCCTGGACCCTTACGGCCATGCAAAACAGGTTCGTAAAGTGGAATATAGACGTAGGCGTCGTTATCCCCACTGCCTGCTCCATTTTGATCGGGCTGACTCTCCTTACAGCGCCCACCCGCCAACCAATCAAGTGATACGTTGGCGACGACAGCCATTTTCCAGGCCCTTTCAATATTAGGTACGACCCGTCCTTTTAGATAACTGTATAGCGAACTGTTAGCGAATCCGCATTTATTTGAAAATGCGTGGGGTGTTTCACCGCCCAGCGCTTTTTTCAAGCGTGCGCTGAACCCGCCAAACTCTTTGACAGCGCCGTCGCCAGGAGGAATGCTCAAACGTTGTGAGTTGTGATTCAGGGATACTGTACTGCTTGATTGCTGGATAACGTGCGGGTCTCCCTTCCCCGCCAACCAATCAAGCGAGACATTGGCCGTGACGGCCATTTTCCAGGCTTTTTCCAGACTCGGGACAGATTCACCACTCAAGTATTTGCGCAACAAGGGTTCGGAAACACCACTTTTCTTCGCGAATGAATAGATTGTTGCATCGCCAATCGCCTGTCTAAGCCGCTGATTAAAACCATCAAATTTCATTATATCGACCTGTGCCAACTTGCCTCTGCGCACCCTGACTCAACCATTATTGTGAACACCCAGATCGATTCAGCGCCAGGTTTTCAGGGGCTCTTTATATATAACGCATGCTCCATGAACAATGCCAAGACCGTGTGGAGAAACGATGGAGTTTTGATGGAGATTGAACCACGCTACTGTTTTCGGATACTCCGAACATCATTACCGCCCGCCACGTTAGTTTCAAAATCCACACTACCTACACATAACGTCGAATGAATCCCGACTCTTTTAGTTGAACATTCCATTCGAGCGCCACGGCCTTGAGCCTGGCAATATTTTTAATGAGGTTATTCAGGTATGTCTTTCAGATCCGGGCGACCGTGTCCCTTATGGATCGGGCTTTTTATGTTCGCCTTAACCGGGTGTCACCCCGAGGGGCAAGTCGCCGACGACGTGCCTATCCCACAGGTTTCCGTAATGCCCCTTGAACCCGCTTCCATAAAAGTCAGCGAGGTACTGCCTGGCCGTGTTTCGGCAGTTCGCACTGCCGACATTCGCGCGCAGATCAGCGGCATCGTGCACAAGCGTCTATTTGATCAGGGCGTTGAAGTGACTGCCGGCACGGCCTTGTTTCAGATTAACCCGGCCCCCTTCAAAGCCGAAGTCGATAGCGCCGCAGCGCTGGTGCTCAAAGCGCAGGCCGCATTGAAACGCGCACGTATCCAGGCCGAACGGCTTTCGCCTTTGATGCACGCCGAGGCAGTCAGCCGCCAAACCTACGACGATGCCATATCACTGCGCGATCAGGCCGAGGCGGATGTTGCCCAGTCCAAGGCAACCCTGGCTCGACGCCGGCTGGACCTGAGGTTCGCGACAGTCGACGCGCCGATTGCCGGACGCATTGACCAGACCCTGGTGAGCGAAGGCGCGCTTGTATCATCAACTGACAGCGCACCGATGGCGAGAATCCAGCAGATTGACCAAGTGTATGTCGATGTTCGTCAAACCGCATCGACACTGCGCTCGCTGCGTGAATCACTCAGCGCCCAGGACGGTCAACGCGCGCCTGGCTTGCCCGTAGAGATTCTCGACAGTTCCGGCAACCCCACCGGCCTCAACGGCAGCATCCTGTTCTCCGGGATCAACGTAGATGCGGGTACCGGAGACGTGTTGCTCCGCATACTGGTCGACAACCCCCACCGTCAGCTGCTGCCAGGCCTGTTTGTACAAGCGCGGGTGCCACTGGCCGATTATCCGCAGGCGCTGAGCGTACCGCAGCAAGCCGTACTGCGTAGCGGCGGCCAGGCACGCGTGTGGGTGATAGATGCCAAGGAGCAGGCACACGCTGTCGCAATCGAACTGGGGGAACTGGTCGATCGCCGCTACCGCGTCGTGTCCGGGCTCAGCGCTGGACAGCTTGTTGTCATCGAGGGTCTGGAGCGCCTGACCGAAAACGCGCAAGTCAGCGCCGCCTCCTGGCAGGCGAATGCCGCTGCGCTCCCACTCAACGCCACTGCGCGTTAGGCAGAGAACCCCGTGATGTCTCAGTTTTTCATCAATCGCCCGGTGTTCGCCTGGGTGATCGCGTTGTTCATTGTATTGTTCGGCCTTATTGCCATTCCGCAACTGCCGATCGCGCGTTACCCCTCGGTAGCGCCTCCGTCAGTCAGCCTGACGGCCAGTTATCCGGGGGCTTCGCCGCAAACGCTTAACGACTCGGTCGTCAGCCTGATTGAACGTGAGCTATCAGGCGTGAAGAATCTGCTGTACTTCGAATCCGCCGTCGACGCATCGGGCACCGCGCAGATCAGCGCCACTTTTGTGCCTGGCACCAACCCCGAAATGGCCCAGATCGATGTACAAAATCGCGTCAAGGCGGTGGAAACACGCCTGCCGCAGGTGGTGCGTCAGAACGGCATGCAGGTCGAGTCGGCGGCGTCGGGTTTCCTGATGATGATCGGCATGACATCGCCCGACTTGCGCTTCGGTGAACTCGCGCTCAACGATTACCTGGCGCGCAACGTGGTGCAGGAGCTGAGACGGATCAAAGGCGTGGGTCGCGTGCAGTTATTCGGCGCTGAGCAGGCCATGCGTATCTGGGTGGAGCCCGCCAAGCTGACGGCGTTCGGCTTGACCATGAGTGATGTGGCCCAGGCAGTCGAGCAGCAGAATGCGCAGATCGCCCCGGGTCGATTGGGTGACGAACCCACACTGCCCGGCCAGCGCCTGACGATCCCGTTGACCGTGCAAGGGCAGCTATCAACCCCCGAGCAGTTTGCGGCTATCGTACTGCGCGCCAATGTGGACGGTTCAAAAGTGCTGATTGGCGACGTAGCGCGTGTCGAGCTCGGTGCGCAATCCTACGCATTCTCCAATCGAGAAAACGGCAAGGTCGCGACCAGCGCCGCCATTCAGCTCGCGCCAGGCGCAAACGCCGTGCGCACCGCCCAGGCGGTGCGCGACAGATTGGCCGAGCTGGCACCCAGCATGCCGACAGGCATGTCGTACTCCATCCCCTTCGACACAGCACCCTTCGTCAAGGTCTCTATCGAGAAGGTCGTGTATACCTTGCTCGAAGCCATGGTCCTGGTGTTTCTGGTGATGTACCTGTTCCTGCAAAAAGTACGTTACACGTTGATCCCCGCCATCGTTGCACCCATCGCCCTGCTCGGCACCTTCGCCGTGATGTTGCTGGCGGGGTTCTCGATCAACGCATTGACGATGTTTGGCATGGTGCTGGCCATTGGCATCATTGTCGATGATGCCATCGTCGTGGTGGAAAACGTGGAGCGCCTGATGGCTACCCAGGGGTTATCGCCAAGAGCGGCGACGTCCCAGGCCATGAAGGAAATCAGCGGTGCGGTGATCGGGATCACCCTGGTGCTCACGGCCGTGTTCATACCCATGGCATTCGGCACCGGGTCCGTCGGCGTCATCTACCAGCAATTCACCCTGTCCATGGTGGTATCGATCCTGTTCTCGGCGCTGCTGGCGTTGACCCTGACGCCCGCGCTTTGCGCAACGCTGCTGCGCCCGGTCACGCCTGGTCATTACGACAAGCGCGGCTTTTTCGGTGCGTTCAACCGAGCCTTCGAGCGACTCACTGGCCGCTACAGCGAGCGCGTTGGCCAAATGGTCGGGCGCAGCGGCAGGATGATGCTGATTTTTGCGGCGATATGCGCCGTGTTGACCGTTGCCATGGCGCAGTTGCCCTCCTCGTTTCTGCCTGAGGAAGATCAGGGTTATTTCATGACATCGATCCAGTTGCCAACCGGCGCAACCAGCGAGCGCACATTGGATGTGGTCAAGGCGTTCGAAGCCCATGTGGCGTCACGTCCGGCGCTTGCCGCCAACCTGGTGGTACAGGGCTTCAGCTTCGCAGGTTCCGGCCCCAACACGGCCATGGCGTTCACCATGCTCAAGGACTGGAATCAACGCAATGGTGCGACAGCCAGCAATGAGGCCGCGCTGGCCCAGAGCGCGATGACCGACAGTGTCGAAGGCACCACGATGAGCCTGATGCCGCCTCCGATAGATGACCTGGGGACGTCGTCCGGCTACACCTTTTTTCTACAGGACCGGGCAAATCGTGGAGAGCACGCGCTCCTGGAGGCCCAGGCGCAACTGCTGAAACTGGCCGCGCAGGACAAGCTCGTCAGCGGCGTTTACGCCGATGGCCTGCCACCTGGCGAGAGCGTCCGGCTGGAGATCGATCGGCAGAAGGCCGAATCAATGGGCCTGTCGTTCGCCGCCGTGAACAGCACGTTGTCTTCGGCCATGGGCT
Organism: Pseudomonas sp. 31 R 17; assembly: GCF_900004915.1. Lineage (NCBI taxonomy): Bacteria > Pseudomonadati > Pseudomonadota > Gammaproteobacteria > Pseudomonadales > Pseudomonadaceae > Pseudomonas > Pseudomonas sp. 31 R 17. Next base: position 97,564 of record NZ_CVTN01000063.1, on the reverse strand, counting down.
CACTCTACGTCAACGACTTTCCCAACGCAGGACGCCTGCAATCCGTCATTTTGCAAGCCGATGCCGCTGCGCGTATGCAATTGGAAGACGTACTGAGCCTGCGTGTACGCAACTCGACAAATGGCATGGTGCCGTTGCGCGAAGTGGTGACGCCGGTGTGGACCGAGTCGCCCCAGCAAATGATGCGCTTCCAGGGTTTCCCGGCGGTGCGCATTACCGGTGGCGCTGCCGAAGGTGTCTCAAGCGGAGCGGCAATGGCGCAAATGGAGCGCCTGGTCGCGCAGTTGCCCCAGGGCTTCGCTGTGGCGTGGACAGGCCAATCGCTACAGGAAAAACAGTCGGCAGCGCAGGCGCCCTTGTTGATGTTGTTGTCAGCGCTGGTGGTTTTCCTGGTGCTCGCGGCATTGTACGAAAGCTGGTCGATTCCTCTTTCAGTGGTGCTGGTGGTGCCATTGGGCCTGCTCGGGGCAGTCGCCGCAGTGATGCTGCGAGGCTTGCCCAACGATGTATTTTTCAAGGTCGGGATGATCACCATCATCGGTTTGTCGGCGAAAAATGCCATCTTGATCGTAGAGTTCGCGCGCCAGTTGCATGCTGAAGGCCGAACGTTGATCGACGCGGCAGTCACCGCCTCTCGGCTACGCCTGCGCCCGATTCTGATGACGTCCATGGCCTTCACTCTCGGCGTTGTCCCCCTGATGCTCGCCTCGGGCGCCAGCGCGGAAACCCAGCATGCGATCGGCACTGGCGTATTCGGCGGGATGCTCAGTGGCACCTTGCTGGCGGTGTTCTTTGTGCCCGCGTTCTTCGTCTTCGTAATCGGCAGCCAGGAACGCTTGCAGGCATGGCGTGCACGCCGCTCCAAGAGCACCTCAACCATGACCCCGGAAAATTAAACATGCGCCTGTTGGTTTGCTTGTCCCTGGCCGGCTGCCTGTCCGCCTGTGTGCTGACGCCCAAGCTGGATAGTCCGGCGCTGCCCGTTCCTTCGCACTTTCCACTGCAGGAAGGGGCCGCGATGAACTCAGGCGCTTCGTTGGCGGCTGCAGCCCTGGGCTGGCGAACAATGTTCGGCGATCTGCGTTTGCAGCGGTTGATTGACCTGGCGCTGCAGAACAACCGTGATCTGCGTCTGGCTACGCTGAATGTCGAAGCCGCCCGAGCAATGTCACAGATTCAAATCGCCGGACGTTTTCCTTCCGTGTCCGCCGATGCAAGCGCCACGCGCGAGCGGGCCGCAGGCGTGAGCGGCCAGGGCAGCGAAAATCGCCAAGTCACTCAGCAGGTGGGTGTGAACGTGGGCATCAATGCGTTCGAGCTGGATCTGTTCGGACGTGTACGGGCACTTTCCGATGCCGCGCTGGCACGCTACTTCGCCAGTGAAAATGGCCGTGAAGCCGCTCGGATCATCCTGGTGAGTGCCGTTGCCGAGACGTATTTCGCGCAGCAACTGGCCCGTGAGCAGTGCCAATTGGCCGAGCGCACACTCGCGGATTGGCGAGTGTCCCTGGAACTGGCTCGCCTGATGAAGACGTCGATGCAGAGCAGTGAGTTGGACGTCGCCCAGGCCGAAAACCAGGTAGCACTGGCCGAAGCCGACCTGCAGGCACGTCAGCGTACGCTTGCCAAGGCCGGCAACGCCCTGCAATTGATTGTCGGCAGCGAGCTGCCCAACGATCTGCCTTCGGCACTGCCGCTGGAACGGCAACCCGTCATCGCACGACTGCCCGCCGAACTGCGGGCTGACGTGCTCTTGACGCGTCCCGATGTGCGCCAGGCCGAACAACACCTTATCGCCAGCAACGCCAACATCGGCGCCGCGCGTGCGGCGTTCTTTCCGCGAATTTCACTGACCGCCTCTTTTGGTTATGCCAGCTCATCAATCGGGGACTTGTTCGACCCCTCGCGGCAGGTCTGGAGATTCGTGCCTCAAGTGACCCAACCGCTGTTCCAGGCCGGGCAGCTACGCGCCGAACTGGACCTGGCCAAGGTCCGTAAATCCGAAGCCATTGCCCTCTATGAGCGCACCCTCCAGACGGCTTTTCGGGAGGTCGCGGACGCCTTGGCCGGTACGGAGACATTCGATAGACAAATCGAAGCGCAACTACGTGCCGTAAAGACCGCGGAACGCCGCCTTGGGCTGTCAAACCTGCGCTATCAGGCGGGGCTGGATGGCAGGCTGGAGCTGCTGGACGCACAGCGTCTGCTCTACGCCGCACGCCAGGCGTTGTTGGAGTTGCGACGTGACGATATCGTCAACACGGTCGCGCTGTACAAGTCTCTGGGAGGTGGTTTGCAGGAACGCAAGGAGGCGTTGACGCTAAACGTCAACGCCTGCCCGGACTGCACCAGCCCTCAATGACGACTCAGAACGTCGCCCACACAATGAACTGCATGTAGGTGTTGGTTGAGGCGTCGCCGCTCTGCCGGCCACCGTTGCCCAGCCACTTCTCCGGTTTGTAGAAGCCAATCAGCGGCGACAGCGTGATGTTCTCCGTGACCGCCCAATCGACAAAAAAATCGACCTCCTGCGCAGCGAAGTCCAACTCATGGCGACGGGACAGCTGGTGATAGTTGAACGCCATCGCATTAAGGGTCAACTTCTCGGTCGGCTTGACCGAGAGGAGCACGTCGTGGATCTCCATATTCGAGGTCACGGAGCCCGCATAATTAAGCCCGATTTCTCCCTGCAGGCGCTTGCGATAACCGCCCTGGAACAGGAAGTCCCAGCCTTCGGAATAGCGCGAATAACGATAGCTGACGGTCGGTTGCCAGGGCTTGTCGACGAAGGTGTAACCCGCGTCGAAGAACATCGCCCGCTGCGAGCCCGAACGCTTTTCCTGACGGGCGACTTCGAACGCAAAATCGGCGTTCTCGATCCCGGCATTGCCCTGCCCACGAATGCTGTAGACGTTCATGCCCTTGCGCTCAGCCCGATCTGCGAAGGCGTATTTCTCTTCCACATCCAGGCCGTGCACGTAGGTCGAACCGATAGAACCAATGGGTGTGGTGTAATCGATGGTCCCCACTGCCAGTTCGGTCTTGGACTGCCCGGGGTTATCGGACTTCAACCAGATCACGCTGCCGTGCAACCCTTCCTTGCCGCCCAGCTTGAGTACCGCTGTGTTGCCGAACGCCAGGCGTTGGCCCAGGTAAAAGGCGCCACCCCGATCGAACCGGCCATCACGCACGCCCTCGATGGGGCTGAACGCGTTACCTGCGTCGAATCCATCGTCGGTGATCAGAAAGCCGTCCACCGTGACAATCTGGCGTCCGAAAGAGAAATCCACGCCATCCTTGCCGAGGGCGGGTAGCAGGTCGCCCGATCGCCAGCCCAGGAACGCGTCTTCCACAGCGGTGCGTCGCTCGTCGCCCGCCGTGGTCGCCCCCATGTCTCCGTCACCCCATGACCCACTGCTCAGCAGGCTGAAGCCACCATAGACCGAGCCGGCGAAGAGCTTGTCCGTGGAACCATTGAGTCCGTATTTGACGTAGCCCTCTTGCCAGTGCATGCCGCCGGGTTGTTTGTCTGGATCGCCCAGGTAGTTATGGGTGCCGCCGAACCAGCCAAATGCAGCACCCAGGTCGGCATTCAAGACGGTTCCACCGCCCTCTTCGTTGTAAAGCGTGTAGGCCTGTGCCTGCCAGCCGACTGCACAGAGTGCAACCAGCGACAGCATTGGCGCGTAAGGGCGCATGCGCATGACGTCTCTCCTGTTTTTATTGTTGTGAGGCGAGGTAGGAGTGTTACGGCTTGGCGCAGGCACGCGGTAACCCAAATCAGCACCCTGCGAGGGATTAGTCGTCCTCCCCTCGTCGTGCGAGGTCTGGAACGGTGCAGGCACGCCCTCAAAGCCCTCAATCGTTGCCGTTTTGGGCTATGTCCTGTGGAGGCGAGCGCCCTATGCTGGGCCCATAAGAACCATAAAAAATCGAGGCACCCGTCATGACCCCTTCGTCACGCTTCCCGTTTTTCCGTCAGGGGCTCTGTCTTCTGACCCTCATCGCCTGCAGTGCCTTACCGCCTGCTGCCAGTGCTCACCACTCTTTCGCGCTGTTCGACCAGACCCAGACGCTCACGATCAAGGGCGTGGTCGAGCGCTTCGCCTGGACCAACCCGCACATCACGATCTACGTCGATGCTCCCGGCCCGCCGGCCCAGCGCTTCAAGATCGAGACGGGCAGTGTCAACGCGCTCAAGCGCACGGGCTGGACAGCCGACTCGATCAAGGCTGGCGATAACGCCGAAGTCTCCTTCAAACCGTTGAAGAACGGTGAACCCGGCGGGCTGCTGGTGGAGATCAAGATCGGTGACGTGGTGCTCTCGGGTGGCGGCTGAACGCGACCTCTCCCGAATGCAGCAATAACAGAACTGGGCAAACCAGCAACGTGGAGACATTTCAATGAAATCAGCACTCACTTCCCGCACAGCGATGATTTTCCTCGGGGTGGTGCTCGTCACCTTCACCGGGATGAGCAGCGCCGCGACAGCGTCGAAACCCCAAACCGACAAGCACAGCGTGGCCACGCGGCCAGACATCAGCGGTACCTGGGAAAGAACCCCGGATGACTGGTTCGGCGAGAACCCGGACGACCCCGTGCATCCCGGTGGCCCAATGGACCTCAAGGCGCCCTACGCCGCCGAGTACGTTGAGCTCAAGAAAAAACAGGCGGTGGCCAACGAAGCCGGGACGCCGATTGCCACCACCAGTTCCAAGTGTCTGCCTGAAGGCATGCCGACCATGATGGCAGCCCTCTTCCCGATCCAGATCGTTCACGACGACAAGCAAGTGATCGTCCTCGGCGAGTACCTGCAGCAAGTGCGGCGGATTCTGTTGAACCAGGCCATGCCGCCAATAGAAAAGCTCGACCCGCTGTATCAAGGTCATTCACGTGGCCACTGGGAAGGCGACACGCTGGTGGTCGAGACCCAGCGCGTGCGCACCGATGTACTTTTCTACGACGTGCCCCACGGGCCGGCGATGAAGATCACTGAACGCATCCGGCTGCGCGGCCCCGATCACCTGGAAAACCAGGTCCTGATCGAAGACCCGCAGGTACTCAATACCCCGTACCGCTTCACGTTTGAGTACAAGCGCTCCAACTACGCCATCCAGGAGTACGTGTGCGAGAACAACCAGATCGTGATCGACAGCGAGGGCAAGGCATCCCTGAGCCTTGAGTGAAACCACCCCACCCTCTCCTGCTGGAGCTTTACGAATGGAACGCCTGACACCCCTGAGCCTCTGCGTGGTGCTGTCGCTGTTCATCGCAGCGAACGCCTTCGCCGAGGTCCCGCGCATGCCCACGGCGATCGCGGTACCGCCGTCCGACAAGGCGCCGCTGTCGTCGGCGACACGCCCGGGCACCGAATACAGTGACCTCGATCACTACGGCTACATCGAGCAAGAGTTCTACCTTCAAGGCGTTGCCCCGGCCATCACCGCCGCCGGCAAAACGGTGCTGGAAGCGCCTTACACCACGCGCATTCTGGTGCGCAAACCAGCGGACCCGGCGCGCTTCAATGGCACGGTGGTGATCGAGCCGTTCAGTTGGTTCGGCGAACGTGCCGCGGGCTGGATCCTGACCCGCGACTACCTGCTGCGGCGCGGCTACGCCTATGTCGGGTACACGCTGAATGTGAACAAGCCGCCGGTGGACCCCAAGTTCATCTCCGACACCCCGGCGGCCGAAGCCGAGCAGATCGCCCAGTACGGGCGGATCGTGAACTTCGAGTTCATGCGCCGCTTCGACTATGCCCGCTACGCGCCGCTGGGCACCTACTACGACCCGGCACACTTCACGCGTGGCGCCGCGCCCGATCCGTTTGTGCCGCAGTCCCAGGGCATCGGCGCGCAACTGGCGTTGCTGCTCAAAACCAACGGTGCACAGAGCCCGCTGGAAGGCCTCGACGTGCAGCGCGTCTATGTGAATAGCTGGGCCGTCACCGCGCAAGTCTGGATGGACTATCTCGACCAGGGCCGTCACCAGCAATGGCGCATGCCCGACGACACACCGCTGATCGACGCCTACATGACCGGCCGCATGGCCTACGGAGAAGTGGGCGGCGACGTGATCCGGGTGCCCCGCCAGATGCCCGAGGGCGTGCCGTTCGTGACGGTCTTCAGCCAGTCCGAACTGCTGCACGACGTGATCGAAGGCATCCCCACGCCGCCGGACACCGACTCTCCGCAATTGCGCTACTACGAAGTCACCGGCATGCCCCATCTGCGCCTGGCCGACCTTGGCACCGAGCACACCGAACAGCTCGCTGCCGACGTCGGCAAGGGCGGCGACCCGCGCTGCCGGACGCTGTATGACGAACCGGTTGAATTGGTGGTCTCGGCACTGCTCGATGGCATGGACCAATGGGTGCGCGACGGTAAACCGATGCCCAAAGCGCCTCGGGTGATACGTGACGGCAAGGCGGTCGCCCGTGCGCCCGCTACCGGCAACCTGCAAGGCGGGGTGCGCCCGCCGTGGGTCCAGGTGCCCAGCGCCAGCTACCTTACCGATCAAGAGACCGGCTGCGGGCTGATCTACGACACCAAGGTGCCGTATTCCAAAGAAGTGCTGGGCAAGCGTTATGGAAACTTCAGCCGCTACGCACAGAAATTCGAAGACGCCAAAGCCGTTTCGATCAAGGAAGGGTACTTGCTGCCGGAGGATGCGGCGGGCCTGCATCCGATCGCAACCCCTCAAGATTTCTAACCCACTGCGGAAGAAAAGCCGATGTCATCTTCACTCATCATTGCCTGGATCTACGCGTCACCGTTGAGCACTGCGATCCGCGACATCCTGTGGGTGATCCCCACCGTGCAGAGCATTCATATCATCGCCATCACCGTGCTCTTCGGCTCGGCGCTGATTTCCGATCTACGCCTGGCGGGCGTGTTCGCCGGCGATGAGCCCTTGCGCGGCATCGTACGGCGTTACTACCCGTGGATGCGCAATGCGCTGATCGTCCTGCTGTGTACCGGGCTGGTGATGATCATCGCCGAGCCCGACCGGGTGCTCGTCAACTCCACGTTCTGGCTGAAGATGGTCCTGGTGGTGACAGCGTTCGGCCTGACCTGGCTGCTTCGGCGTCCGCTGCTGCGCCCGGCAGGCCCTGCAGACCAGGACGACGCGTCACGTCCGGTCAAGGCATTTGCGTGGCTGTCGATCGGTCTGTGGTGCGTCGTGATCATCTGCGGTCGCTGGATCGCCTACACGATCTAAGCGTTTTCAACCAAGTTCTCAGGTACTCGCCATGGATATCCAACCCCTGCTGCAAGCTGTCCAGGACACCTCGATCGCGACGTTCATCCGCGAATCAGGCTCGGCTTTTCCGATGCTTGAATCGGTGCACGTTATCGGCATTGCCATCGTCTACGGCACCATCGCCGTGGTGGACTTGCGCCTGCTTGGCGTGACCGCCCACCGGCGCGGCGCGCTGAAGTTGATTCAGGATTTGCTGCCCTACACCTGGGTGGCGTTCGTGACCTGCGTGATCACCGGCCTGCTGATGTTCTGCGCCAATGGCACGACGTATGTGCAGAACACCGCGTTCCTTTTCAAAATGGGCCTGTTGATGCTGGCAGGTATCAACATGGCGGTTTTCCATCTGGGCGCCTTTCGCCGCATTGCCGAATGGGACACCACGCTGCCGCCGCCCCGTCAGGCGCGTGTCGCCGGCTTCAGCTCGTTGTTGCTGTGGGCCGGCGTGGTCTTCCTCGGCCGCTGGATTGCATTTCTCTGATGGCGCGCCCGAGCGCTGCAATCACACAGGTGCGCCCACGCTCCGGCGGGTGGGAGTCGCTGGCCCTGGTGCTGGCGACTCTGGCCGTCATCACCAGCGTGGCAGGCTATGTGCTGCTGCGCCCCGAACGTGTCGGCCCGCCCACCCCGTTGAGCTGGCAGGTGCGCTCCTTCGATGGCCTGGGTGCGGTCGATCAGGCCATTCACAGCGCATTGCTGCCGGCCGGTGAAGAAATCATCTGGGACAACAACGACACCGGCGGCTGGGTCAGCCTGGAGCGTGCCCAGGAATTGTTACTGCCGCCCTTCTACCAGGATGCTTTCTGGAAGGCCAATGGCGAGGTGCACTGGCAGTTGGTTCTGCCCGGCACCCACCTGGTTCACAAGGGCGCTGATGACGATGCCACGGTGGCGGACCCAACCGTCAGCGACGTGTCCAAGGCCACCCTGGGCCAGGGAGCGACGGTCTATTACGGCTCAGCCGGCCACGCGCCGGGCCAGAGCGCCTACCTGCTGATCATCGGGCATGCCCATGCCGGTGTGATGTGGGCCAACCAGGCGACGATCTGGGTCCACCGTGACCCGAACGCGCCCTACCCCGCCATCGTCAAGCCTGAATCCCTGGTCGGCGAGGGGTGGCGGCAAGTCATCCCGTACGACGGCGCCAGCGAAATCGAACGCGTAAAAGGAACCCAGCCATGACTGTTGCCACGAAACACCGCGCCTTGTGGCGCCGTTGCATCGCGCTGTTGGTATTGATACCCGCCATCGCGCTCGCCGCCCCGGCTTTTGCGTCGGCGAAGAAGCTCAGGGTCGGCATCACGCTGCATCCCTACTACAGCTTTGTGGCCAATATCGTCGGCGATCGGGCAGAGGTCATTGCCCTGATCCCGGCAGAGGCCAACCCGCACAATTACCAGCCGCAGCCCGATGACATCACCCGCGCAATGAATATCGATGTGCTGGTGGTCAACGGCATCGGCCACGATGAGTGGGCCTCGCAGATCATCAAGGCCGCCGGCCGTACGGAAAACCTGCCGATTATCCAGGCCAATGCCACGGTGGCGCTGATTCCCATCGGTGGCGACCAGGAAGGCGTGAAGGTGGTCAATCCGCACACGTTCGTCTCCACCACGGCGGCGATACAACAGGTGTTCGAGATCGCGCGCCGGCTCGGTGAACTGGACCCGGACAACGCTACCACGTATCGAAAAAACGCCCTGGCCTATGCCGGCCGTATCCGCGCGCTGCGTGCAGGCTTCATGACACGCTTCGCCGCACTGGACCTGTCTTCGTTCCGCTGCGCGACGACCCATGCCGGCTACGACTACATGATGCAGGAGTTCGGCCTGTTCGTTAGCGCCGTGATCGAGCCGCGCCACGGCGTCGCGCCAACGGCACGCCAACTGGCCAACACCATTGAGGCGATCAAGAAGGCCAACGTCAAAGTGCTGTTCGCCGAGAAGAACTTCTCCCTGGACCTGGCCAAACCCATCGAAGCGGCCACCGGCGTGAAGGTGTTCGCCCTGTCCCATATCACCGGCGATACCTACAGCGCGGACGAGTTCGAGGTGGCGATGCGCGAAAACCTCGAGACCCTGGCGCAAGCCGTTGAGTACACCCAGCAATGAACGCGCTGAGAGAGGAACACGCGATGCGCGGCCCCGCCATTGTGTTCGACAACGTCTCCCTGCGCCTGGGCGGCACGCAGGTACTCGATCAGGTGAACATACGCATCGAAGCCGGCGCGTTGCATTGCCTGGTGGGCCCCAACGGCGGCGGCAAGACCTCACTGGTGCGTGCGCTGCTGGGCCAGATGCCGCACTCGGGCGCGATCCGGCTCGAGGGCCCATTCACCACGCCCCTGGGGTATGTCCCGCAATTGCCGGACTTCGACCGCAACGTGCCGATGACGGTCAACGATCTCATGGCCCTGCTGGGCCAACGCCGCCCCGCCTTCCTGGGCGCGAGCCGCGCGGCCAAGGCCGCCAATGCCCAGGCCTTGGAGCGTACCGGCATGGCGGGGATGGGTAAAAAGCCGTTTGGCAGCCTGTCCGGCGGCCAGCGTCAGCGCGTGCTGCTGGCCCAGGCGATCAGCCCGGCGCCGTGGCTGTTGATCCTCGATGAGCCGACCGCCGGGATCGACGAGGCCGGTGTGCGCCTGGTAGAGGCGCTGGTAGCCGAACTGAACGGCCGTGGGGTGACCATCCTGTGGATCAACCACGACCTCGAACAGGTCAAGCGCATCGCACAATCGGTGACCGTTATCAACCAGCGGGTGCTGTATCACGGCCCCGCCGACCAGATCGACAGCCGACTGGAGGTCATTCGATGAATACCTTTTACGACTTTATCCGAGACCACCTCCAGGCGCTTGCCGCGAGCCACCTGTTGCCGCAACCGTTCGAATACGAGTTCGTGATCAATGCGTTGATGTGCTCGGTGCTGATCGGGCCGTTGCTGGGTGTGCTGGGTTCGATGGTGATGATCAAGCGGATGGCGTTCTTCAGCCAGTCCGTGGGCAATGCGGCGATGACCGGCGTGGCCATCGGCGTGCTGATCGGCGAATCCTACACCTCGCCGTACTTCTCGATGTTCGGCTTCTGCCTGCTTTTTGCCCTGACCCTCAAGTACACGCAGCACCGCACCACCCTGGCCAATGACACGTTGATCGGCGTGTTCCTCTCCATCTCCCTGGCGGTCGGTGCTTCGTTGCTGCTGTTCGTGTCAGCGAAAATCAACACCCATGTGATGGAGGGTGTGCTGTTCGGCTCGATCCTGGCCGTTGACCACACCGACATGAACGTCCTGCTGGGCGTGACAGTGATTTGCACCCTGATCGGGCTGCCGCTGTACAACGGCATGCTGCTCTCCAGCCTCAATCCAAGCCTGGCCCATGCGCGCGGCGTGAAGGTGCGCAGCGTCGAGTACCTGTTCGTGGTGCTGGTCACCCTGGTCACGGTCGCCTGCCTGAAGATCATCGGCGCCGTACTGGTCGAGGCCCTGCTGCTGATACCGGCAGCGGCCGCCCGCAACATCAGCCGCTCTCTGCCGGGCCTGGTCACGTGGGCCGTGGTGATTGCGACCTTTTCCTGCGTGGTCGGAATCCTGGCACCGATGCAGTTCCATATTCCCGTCCCCACGGGCGGCGCCATCGTGATCGTCGCGGCCCTGGTGTTCGTGTTTACCACCATCATTCGCGGCACCGCGCCGCAGTTCAGAGGGGCCAGCGTATGACACGGTTCAACTCATTTGTTCGCCCTTGCCTGGTGCTGCTGGCATTGCTGGTGGGCGTCGCGCCGTCGGCTTTTGCGCAGGTCGACCAGCAACGAGTGCTGGTCGCCCTGCCGGCGGTGTATGCGCTCACCTCGGCCCTCGGCGAAGGTACGCACATCGAGGTCGTACGTGTACCGATGGACGCCGCCACGCCCATGGAAAGCCAGGCCAACGCGCTGTCACGCCTGGACCCAACCGTGTTCCAGAATGCCGTCGCCGTGGTCACCCTGAGCAGCCTGTGGCGCGCCGACCCGCTGTACGCGACGGCCCGTCGGCACAACCTGCGGATCGTCGAAATCGATGCATCGCATTCATGGGACGGCCTCAAGCCCGGCGTGGCCGTCACACGCGTGCCCGCGAACGATGTGCCCTGGGCCGGCGCCCGTAACACCGAAGCGGGCCCCTCGCCTTACGCCTGGTTGAGCCCCATCAATGCCATGCGCATGTCCGCGCTGATTGCCGCCGACCTGGCACGCCTCTCGCCGAGCGACGCATCCCGTATCACGCGCAACCTCGCCGCGCTCGACGGCCGCATACGCCAACTCAAGGCTGACTACGGCGACCGGCTGCTGAAAGTGCCGGACCTGCGCGTGCTGTCGCTGAGCAGCGAGCCGGTGTATCTGCTCGGCGAGTTCGGCGTGTATGTGGACGGTTGGTTCGTGCGCCAGGACATCGACTGGACGGACGCTGACCGCAGCGCCCTGAGCGGCTACCTGCGCGAGCGTGATATCCGCGTGGTGGTCCACAAGTGGGCGCCTGACGCCGGGATTGTAAAGGCCATCGAGGACGGCGGCGCACGCCTGCTGATCCTGGATATCGGCAACCCCGGCCTGCTCGCCAACACCGCCAGCAGCTACGAGGCGCTGATGAGTTCGAATCTGGACGCCTTGCTCGCGGCCTTCGCCGGCGTTCCAGCAGCCACGCCCCAGTGATCACTTTGACCATGGAGACCCAAACCCTATGAAACCGCGAAATCTGACCCACCCGATCCTGCTGGCAAGTGCACTGCTGTTCTGCCAGGCCGCCCTGGCCCATGGCCCCGTGTTTGACTGCTATATCGAACACGATGACACCGTGAAGTGTGAAGCGGGCTTTACCGACGGCAGTTCCGCCGTGGGCAAGAAAATCCATGTCCAGGACACCAGCAACAAGCTGCTGCTCGAAGGCACGGTCGACAAAGACAACACCTACACCTTCAAGGCCCCCACCGGCGCGTACTCCGTTGAGTTCATAGGCGGCGAAAACCACGGCGCCACGATCCAGTCTTCCGACATTACACAGTGAAATCGACCATGCTGATCAAACGACGATTGCTTCAAGCCCTTGCCGCCGCGACCTTCGGTGGCGTGACCTGCGCCGCGCAAGCCCACTTCCAGATGCTCTACCTTGACGAAACGGCGCTGCAACGTGCGGCCGACCTGGAGTTCGCGATCGTGTTCACGCACCCGTTCTCCGGCGGGCCGACGATGAACATGGGCGAGCCCCGCGCGTTCAACCTTGTCGGCGCCCACGGCGGAGAAAAAACCGACCTGCGCCAATACCTGCACCCTGTGCAATGGCAGAGTCGCGATAAACCAGCGGCCTCCTACCGCGCGTCGATTCCACGGGAGCTGGTGCGCTCATTGGGCGACCATATTTTCGTACTCGAACCTGAGCCGTATCTGGAAAACGAGGAAGGCGTCTACATCCAGCAGTTCACCAAACTCATCGTGAACGTGGGCGGCGTCCCCGGCGACTGGTCAGAGCCCCAGGGGCTGGCGGTCGAGATTCAACCCCTCAACAAACCGTATGCAAACTGGACGGGCGGTGTGTTCCGAGGCGTGGTGCTGGCGGACGGCAAACCCGTGCCGTTCGCCGAAATAGAGATCGAATACGTCAACCATTCTGTCGACATCAAGAACAACGCCTTTGGCCAGCAGGACTATGTCAAGGCGCCCCAGGCTTCATTCAAATCCTTGAGTACCTATTCGGACGCCCAGGGTGTCGTGACGATCGGCCTGCCACGGGCCGGCTGGTGGGGGATTGCAGCGCTTAACGTCGGTTCGACCAAAACCTATAAGGGCAAACCGTTGTCTCAGGATGCGGTGTTGTGGGTGCAGGTCAAGGACATGAAATAACCTGCTTCAGTTGCCGCTGACACAGCCAGTGGGAGGGGGCTTGCCCCCGATGACGGCCTCAGAGCCGACCAGGATATTGTGTCGATGTAGCGCCCACTGTAACCACGATGCGAAGCGAGTCGCTCTTGATCTGCTTTTGATCTCAGGCGCCCCGTTAAACCACGCTGGCCGAACGCAGGCTTGAATCCGTGGGCAACCCGGCAGGACGCCGGGTTAGCCGCACTGGGCCAGGATCGACACAACATCCTGGTCGGCTCTGAGGCCGTCATCGGGGGCAAGCCCCCTCCCACATTTGGGCCAGGATCGACGCAAAATCCTGGTCGGCCCTGAGGCCGCCATCGGGGCATAGGTATCTACACAATTCTGTAGCGCTCAACCGTAACCACGATGCGAAGCGAGTCGCTCTTGATCTGGCTTTTGATCTTGATCTAAGGCGCCCCGTTAAACCACGCTGGCCGAACGCAGGCTTGAATCCGTGGGTAACCCGGCAGGACGCCGGGTTAGCCGCCCCGCGCCATGGATGGCGCGTGGCGGCGGCCCACGGATTCAAGCCTGCGTTCGGGCACACCGAGCCTAAGCGAGGTGCCGAGTGGTGGGGCAAGAGCGTTTTGCTTACTTTTGCGCTTTTCAAAAGTGAGCCGCTGTAAAAGCGGAACCATAAGCAGCCGTTACCTAAATAATGGATATGTACTCAGTCTGATCCAAGATACTGGCTGGCCCTGAGGCCCCCATCGGGGGCAAGCCCCCTCCCACATTTGAGCCTGGATCGACACAAAATCCTGGTCGGCTCTGAGGCCGCCATTGGGGGCAAGCCCCCTCCCACATTTTGGGCCAGGAACGCTGTAAATAGATACCTATGCTGACGGGGCCGACGTCGCCAGGCTCTCAAGAAACTCAATGACCAGCCCGTTGAACACCTCGCCTTGATCGTCATGCACATAATGGCTCGCGTCCGCGACTTCGGCGGTGCGCACCTGCGCATTGCAGTCGCGCATCGCCTGCAGCGTCGCCGCCGGCAAAAAGTCCGAGCGCGCGCCGCGGATAAACAGGGTCGGGCAATCCAGGGCGCGCACCGCCGGCCACAAGTCCGTCGGCTCGATGCTCAGGCGTGCTTCGGCGATGCCTTGCTGATCGTGGCGCCAAATGATCGCGCCCTCGCTCTCCTTCATCGAATGCGCCAGGCGTGACGCCAGGCCTTGCTCCGACAAGCCCGGGCGGGACGCCTGCCAGAAAGCGCGGGCGGCTTGCCAGTCGTCGAACCGCAGGGGGGTCTGGTTCATCTCGCGGCGGATGCGCGCCGCACCGTCGCCCTGGCTCGACGACCCGGGGCCGATGTCTTCGATGATCAGCCCCATCAAGCGTCCCGGTGCCTGCCGTGCGTATTCAAGGGCATTGGCGCCGCCCAGCGAATGCCCCAGCAACACAAAGCGCTGCAAGCCGACATGGGCGACGAAGTCCTGCAGGTCCTCGACATAGGATTGCGTGTGATAGCTCGCGGCCGGGCCCCAGTCACTCAGGCCGCGGCCGCGCTGGTCGAGCGCGTAGACACAATAACCGGCACCCAGGGCCTCGACCAGCGACTCCCAGGTCTGTGCATAGGCGCGCAAGCCATGCAACAACACCAGCGGCACGCCGCTCGGGTCGCCCCAACGTAGAAAATGCAAACGCAAGCCGGTGCGATTGATGAAAAAGCGGCTGTCTGGGGACATGGGTTTGCTCCGTAAGTACAGTTAAGATTTTCCTGTAGGAGCGAGCTTGCTCGCGAAAAACGCACAGGCGACGCATGCATCCAGGAAGCACGCGTTATCGTTGACGTTTTTCGCGAGCAAGCTCGCTCCTACAGTGGCATCAGAGGCCTGGGTCGACTTAGAAACGGTCGAAACGATAAGGGCTTGGATCGATGATGGGCGTGTGCCCGCTGACGATATCCGCCGCCAGGTGACCCGCCGCCGGTGAAGTACCAAAGCCGTGCCCGGAAAAACCGGTCGCCACGGTCAGCCCGGGAATCTGTGCGACCGGGCCTATTACCGGGTTGGAATCGGGGGTCACGTCGATAGTGCCTGCCCAGGTCTGGGCGATCCGGGCTTGCTCGAATACCGGCCAGGCCGCCTTGAGGTTATTCATCGCATCATTGTTGAGCCGCGGGTTGGCGGCGGGGTCTTGCATGCGTACACGTTCGAACGGGCTGACACTGTCGGCCGACCAACGCCTGGGCAGCGCCAGGTCGTTGAAAAAATACTTGCCCAGCGACACGTTCAACACGCTGCGCTGCGCACGAAATTGCGGCATGTATTGCTTGGCAAGCAACAGGTGATCGAGGGTCAGAAAAGCGTCCAGCTTGCCTCGCTGAGTAACGATGAAACCGCCATCCTTGTGTTTGCGAAACGAAAAGTCCGGTGCGCCCACGGCAATTTCCGTCGGGCCCTCCATCGGGTGGGTACGCAACACCGAGCAGGTCAAGGCCAGGGTCGGCAATGACACCCCGAGGTTACCCAAGAAGCGCCGCGACCACATACCGCCCGCGAGCAATACCTGGTCGCAGCGGATCTCGCCTTTTTCCGTGACCACGCCACTGACTTTGCCGGCGGACATCTGCAGCGTACGCACCGCACACTGCTCGATGATGACCACGCCCAGGGCCATGGCGGCCTTGGCAATCGCACTGCTGGCCAGCGTCGGTTCCGCACGCGCGTCGGACGGCGTGTAGATGCCGCCGGACCAATTGCCCGCGCCGCCCGGCACCAACTGTTCGATCTCGCGTTTGCTCAGCATCCGAGAATCAAGGGACAGGTGGTCGACCGACTTGAGCCAGCCTTCATGCATGGCCAGCTGCGTGTCGTTGCGGGCGACGAACATGATGCCCTCTTGCCGGTAGCCCACATCCGCGCCCACTCGCTCAGGCATTTGTGCCCACAAGCGGTCTGCGGCCAGGGCCAGCGGGATATCGTGCGCGTGGCGGCTGGTCTTGCGCACCCAGCCCAGGTTGCGTGAGGACTGCTCGCCGGCGATACGGCCTTTTTCCAGCACCACTACCGCAATATTGCGTTCGGCCAGCGTCAGCGCAGCCGTCAGGCCAATGATGCCGCCGCCGATAATGACGACGCTGGTCGCAGTGGGAAACTCGGTGGACGTATTCACGGGCGCAATCGTCGGGGCCATGATCAAGACTCGATAAGCAATAGAGGTCGGCCGCGCACACGCACGGCCGCATAACGGGTTACTGCGACAGGCGAATGACGTCGACTTGCGCCTTGGAAGCGTTGCGATAAGCCGTCACTTCCAGTTCCACCTTGTAGACCGTCGAGCCCAGCGGCGGGCACGTGACGGTGCTGGCCGGGTCGACGCCGCGAAACTTCTCGCCGATCAACGCCATTACCGCCGGCACGTCCTTGGGGTCCTGGATGAACACCCGCGAGCACACCACATCGGCCAGGCTCGCATCGACTGCCTTCAAGGCCGACTCGATGTTGGCGAACACCTGGTGCGTCTGCTCGAGGATATCTTCGGGGATCAGCTTGGTTTGCGGGTTGCGGCCGGCGGTGTTGGACACATAGATCCAGTTGTCCACCACCACCAGGCGCGAATAGCTGGCCTGGTCTTCAAACGGGGAACCGGTCTTGAGCTTGATGATTTTTGTCATGTCGAAGGTCTCGTCAGTTGTAAAGGGAATGGCTCAGCGCAGCTCCGGGGTTTCCCACAGATTCAACTTCACGCCGATGCCTCTTTCGATCGCATTGCGGTACACCACCGTGCCCCAGGCCACGTCTTCGACCGGCATGCCGCCGACCGACATGATGATGATTTCTTCATCGTTGCGGCGGCCCTGGGCATCGCCGGCGATGATCTTGCCGATGTCTTCAAGCTCCTGGAGCTGCATCTTGCCTTCGGCGATCATGTCCATGAACCGCACGCCAATCACCGGCACGTTGTGGTGCGCAGGCTTGGGCAGTTCTTCGAACCAGGCTTCGTAAAGGCCGGTGTTGTCCAGCACCTTGCGCACGTCGGCGCGCTCCATGCCTTCGTCCAGCGAGCAGGCCGCCGGCATCGCCATGAAGCAACCCGGCTTGACCCACTCGCGCTTCACAATTGGGTACTTTGAGGGGTCGCCCGTTTCACCGGAGCTACAATAAGTAACAAGGTCGGAATCACGGACCACGTCTTCGAGGCTGTCGACCACTTTAATCGTGGTGATCTGCGGGTAGGTGTCCTTCACCCAGGCAAGAAAATCATTCAGGCTCTTCTCGCCACGGCCCTTGATCTTCAAGGTATCGATTAACGGGCAAACGGCGATGAATGCGGCGAGCGTGGTCTTGCCCATTACGCCCGGACCGAGCAGGCCGACCACTTTCGAGTCCTTGCGCGCCAGGTGGCGCGCACCCACACCGGGGATCGCACCGGTGCGATAGGCCGACAGCAGGTTGGCGGACATATGCGCCAACGGTGCTCCGGTGTCGGGGTCGTTGAGGGTGAACATCAGGATCGAGCGGGGCAGGCCCTTGTCGCGGTTGGCAATATTGGAGCCGTACCATTTGACGCCTGCGGTGCAGAAACTGCCGCCCAGGTAGGCCGGCATCGCCATCATGCGCCGGTCAGCGGTGGGCTTGGGCATGTTCGGGAACGGCGATTCCTTCGGGAATATCAACATTGCGCCGTGGGAATCGTTGTTCGGGCCAGCCATGCGATAGTCGCCGCTATACAGCAGCGCGAACATCTCTTCCATGGTGTTCACACAGGCGAGCATGTCGGTCACGCCGGCGCGGATCATGTCCTGCTCGGACAAGTAGATGAAGTCTATTTTTGTAGTAATGGACATAATTATTCTCGGACTGAAGGTGATATCACCGCGGTAGGCGCGGCTCCACGCTATCGACCTTGAGTATCAGCGGGCGAACCTGGGCGGTATTGTAAATTTCGGACATCGACATCTATTCCGCGCACAGGAATTGGCGCGATAAATGCGTGAATATTCGCGCATAACGCCATTTAAAGGTCCGGTCATGGTCAACCTGTGTGCGCCGCCGCTGAAGCACCACACTGCATACGAACAACCCTGGTTCGTACTCAATTCATCGCGCTATTCGGTAGTGCCTTCGGATCACCCGGCGATCTCGCATTTTTACGCCTTCGACGTTGCCCACTCGGCCGACCTGCTGGCGGTCCCGGACGGCTGTGTGGACATCGTGTTCGACTGTGACCCCACGCGCCCCAGCGTGAGGATTTGCGGCACGCCGTTGGTGGCGCAGCGCGTGGAGTTGCTGCAGGGTCATCATTATTTTGGCGTGCGCTTTTCGCCGGGGGTGATTCCCGGCTTTATCACCGTATTGGCCGAGGACCTGACCGAACAGGAATGGGACTTGCTGGAGGTGTCTGCGTTTGCTCAGCGCATTTTCGAGAGCATCGTCCAGGCCCCGCAGTTGCAGGAGCAAATGAAGCTGTTCAACGACTATCTGATCCCGCGCCTGATGGGCAGGACCTCGAAGTTGACGGCCATGGTCATTCAACAGGCGCTCGCCCATCGCGGCGACCTGCGCATCCAACAGCTGGAACACCTCAGTGGCTACACCAGCCGCACCATTCATCGTCAGTTCAGCCAGGACACGGGCCTGTCGCCCAAGACCTTCTGCCGGATCATCCGCTGCCAGGCGGCGCTGGAAACCCTCAATACCCAACACGATGTGTCGTTCTCGGAACTGGCCCTGGACCTGGGCTTTTCCGATCAGTCGCACTTCCTGCGCGACTTCAAGAAACTGGTCAGTACCACGCCCTGCGAATACCAACGCAAAATGCTGCGAAACGCCTATAACGACCGCATCTGCTTCGCCTGAATCCCTGTCCCCTGCCCTCGCCGAAAAAAATATTCAGCGCCTCCATCATTTCTCCATAAATCCTACGCTGAACGTGCATGCTGACGAGGCATCATCCTATCCGTTGCTGAACGCCTGCGCGCCGTTGCAGCATTGAGACACCGCCCAGCACATCGACCGAGCACACCATGACTGAATCACTCCTTGCATCGAGCTCCAACCAGGCACTGGTCCTGATCGCCGAAGACGAGCCGGAAATTGCCGACATCCTCTCGGCCTACCTCAAGCGCGCCGGTTTTAAAACCGCGCATGCTCAGGACGGGCGGCGCGCGCTGGAGCTGCATCAGACGCTCAAGCCCGATCTGTTGCTGCTCGATGTGCTGATGCCGAAGCTGGACGGCTGGATGGTGCTGGCCGAAGTCCGTCATCGCGGTAACACGCCCGTGATCATGCTGACGGCCCAGGATCAGGACATGGACAAGCTCATGGGGCTGCGCATAGGCGCCGATGACTACATCGTCAAACCCTTCAACCCGGCGGAAGTCATCGCCAGGGTCCAGGCCGTGCTGCGCCGATGCGCCGACCAGGGGCATGGCGGTGGCCACAGTGTGCTGCGCGTCGACCCCTTCGAGATCGACATCGACAACCATGAGGTGAGCGTGCGCATCGGCACGCGAAAGCAGCCGTTGCAGCTGACGGTGACCGAATTCAGGTTGCTCGCGCAGTTGGCAAAGTCGCCGCGTCGCGTGTTCAGCCGAGCCGAACTGCTGGTGCTCTGCTCCCCCGAGAGCGACAGCCTGGAGCGTACGGTCGACAGCCATATCAGCAAGCTGCGCCGCAAGATCGAAGACCTCGGCCTGCGCGGCGTGCCGACCAGTATCCGTGGCGTCGGCTACCGCTTCGGGAGCCAGGCATGAACGTCGGCAGCGGCATGAGCCGCCAGATTATCTTGTCGATGACCGCCGTGGTGCTCTGCGTCATCGCACTCGCGGTCGTCGGCACCTACGTGTTCTATTCGTTGCTGTGGGCGCTGTCGCCGCCGACGCAGTTGGAGCTGGAGGCGGATGAATGGCTGCCCAGCGGCGTGGAATGGGCCTGGATGGGCTTGATCACCTGCATCAGCCTGGGCGTCGGCGTGGCGGTGGCCGTCAAATTGGCCCGACGCATTCTCATGCCGTTGAACTCGGTGGCGGCCAGTCTGCGCAGCCTGGCTGACGGCGACCTGGATGCACGGGCAGTGGCGCCCGACGTTTCTCCGGGCGAAGCCGCCCGGCTGGTGAATGACTTCAATAGCATGGCGAACCGATTGAAACGCATGGCCGAAGAACAAGCCTTCTGGAACGCCGCGATTGCCCATGAACTGCGCACCCCGCTGACCATCCTGCGTGGCCGTTTGCAGGGGTTGGCCGAGGGCGTATTCGAGCCGGACACCGCGCAGTTCTACAGCCTGCTGAGCCAGGTCGAAGGCTTGACCCGCATGGTCGAAGACTTGCGCGTCGTGGGCATGGGGGATAACGGCTACCTGAAACTTGAAATCCGGCAGGTCGAGTTGTCCGACGCGCTGGAGGCCGAAGCGCGGTTGTTCGAACCCAGCCTGAACGCTGCCGGGTTCGTGCTGCTGCTGGACCTGCGCAAAGGCCCCGTGAACTGCGACCCTGCCCGCATCCGTCAGGCATTGCTGGCGCTGCTGGACAACGTGCGCCGGCATGCCACGCCGGGCAAGGTCAGCGTTCAGCTCGGCAATGACGAACGCGGTCATTTCCTCAGGGTTGCGGATGAGGGGCCGGGGGTCGCCGAACCGTTCGCCGAGCTTATTTTCGATGCATTTCAACGCGGCGACAGTTCGCGTTCCCGTGCCCAGGGCGGCAGCGGCCTTGGCCTCGCCGTGGTGCGTTCGATTGCACTGGCCCATGGCGGCGCCGTGGCCTGTCGAACACTTGTAAATGGCGGCACGTTATTTGAACTCAGTTGGCCAACGGCACCCATTTGACTATCCAATCCTGACAACCGTAGAGCGAGGTTTGCTTTATCAGCACTCACCAAGGTGATGGCATGCGCCTGTGTATTTCCCTATTTAAAAGAGCAACTAAATATCGCCACTTTGCCTTACTGGACATACACGGACGTTGTATCGCTTTCATGAGTTGCGAAGGAGTACCAAGCCCGGGTGACTGGGTGGAAGTCGAAGCAGTCAATCTCGCCTGGCTCAATAAACCGCTGCCTGAACTGGAACGCCAGGCAGCGAATAACCGCACTGTGTAACGCCTGGCTCCCTTGTTTAACGCTCTAGCGTGGATAACTGTTATGCCTACAATGCATTCAGCTCGCAACACTATTACCCTTAAACAACTGGAAGCATCATTGATGCTCTATACGTTCAAACTCAGAAAGTTGCAGCGTTTCTGGATTCCACTGCAGCGGCATGCGCCGTCGTGTGTCCTGGCCCTGTGGCTGGTGGGCGTCTGTGCGTCGTTGCTCACTCAGTCCTATTATCACTGGCTGTTGATGGCGCCGGCCATTTGCATCCTGATCACCCTGGAAATCATTATCGAAGAAGTCCAGACCGATCTGTTGTTGATGACCGATGAAGCGCGTTATCGCCTGGGCATCTCCCGCGACGATCATCAACGCGCAACGCGCGCCACAGGTGCACCATGGCATCCGTAACACCGCCGATTCTGCTCGAAGAAAGTAAAAAGCTGGGGCAGCAATCCGCCAGCCAGACGCTCAAGGCCATCGCCCGGGCCTACCCCGGTAAATTGTTCGGCACCTTGTCGCTTGTCGCACTGGAAAATGCGCTGTTGCTGGCTTACCCGCTGTTCGCCGGGTTTGCCGTGGACTCGATCATTCGCGGCGATGCCGCCAGTGCATTGTGGTATGCCGCCGTGGTCCTCGGCTTCTGGGTAGTCGGCGCGGCCCGGCGGGCGCTGGACACGCGGACCTTTACGCGCATCTACGCCGACCTTGCGGTGCCGGTGATTCTCAACCAGCGCCTGCAACGCCACAGCACCTCCAAAGCGGCGGCGCGGGTCGTGCTGGCACGGGACTTCGTCGACTTTTTTGAAAAGCACGTGCCGACAATCGCCACCGCGCTGGTGTCAATCGTCGGGGCGGCGGGCATGCTGCTGGTGATCGAGCCCTGGGTCGGCCTGGCCTGTCTGCTGGCGCTGCTGCTGTGCGTCACGCTCATGCCGGGTTTTGCGCGACGCAACCAACGCTTGCACGAACGCCTGAACAATCGACTGGAGAAGGAAATCGGCCTGGTGGAAACGGTCGGTGCGCACACCTTGCACCGCCACTATCAGGTGCTGTCGCGGCTGCGCATCTGGCTGTCGGATCGTGAAGCCGTGGCTTTCCTGTCCATCGGCATTCTGGCGGCGCTGCTGTTCGTGGTCGCGATCACTCAACTGGCCTTGGCGCCGGCGGTGAAAGCCGGGCATATCTATGCGGTGATGACCTACCTGTGGACCTTCGTCAGTTGCCTGGATGAAGCCCCCTCGATGATCGACCAACTGGCGCGGCTCAAGGATATCGGCAAGCGCGTGGACCCAGGCCTGGCGTGATTCAGCGCGGTGACCTGCGCGTTTCGGAGGGCGATTCACCGAACAGCTCGCGGTAATGCGTGGCGAAATGGCTCAGGTGAAAAAAGCCCATGGCCACGGCGATATCTCCGACGTTTTTCTGGCTCGGGCAGGTTTCGATCAGGCGTCGCCTGACCGCGTTGAGGCGCAAATTGCGCAAGTATTCAACCGGCCGCATGCCGGTTACCGCCTGAAAACTGTTCTGCAGCGTCCTGCGACTGACACGCAACTGCTCGCACAGGTCCAGGATGCTCAACGGGGTATCGCCACTGGCGATGATCAATTCCTGGCTGCGCCTGACCAGATAGGCGCTGACGGCAAAATTGCCACGCCGGCAACGGACTTCATCGCTGGCGTGACTGAACAGGTCGAGGAACGCACCGAGCAGCTCGTCTTCGAGGATTTTTTCCGACGCCGGGCTGATGGCGTCCGCGTGTTGCAGAAAGTGACGAAACAAGGGGTGAATGCGCTGACGAATGCGCAGCAGTAACGTTTCATCCACGTTAAGCGCGGGCACGCTGGTCAAACGCTTGAGTTGCTCATTGGATAACTCGAAAGCCGCCAGCTTGGCGAAACGCACGGCATCGACGTTGAACGCGAAAAAATGCGTGCCTTCCGGCGCATGCAATACGAACTCTTCGGCATCACGCAGCAGCACCACGCTCTGCGCACTTACCCGCTGCCCCTGGACCACCGGAGGGTTGCCCAGTGACATGGCTGCGCACAAGCGGCCCTGGGGCGAGCGGCCATGCTGCACCACGCGCTTGTCCAGCACCTCCTGGAAGATCTGGAAGCGATCGCCGGACAGCTGCCGCAGCTCACTGGTCAGGCAGCCACGACCGAGCTGGTCATACACCTGCTGCCAGCCATGGATCGAGCCGGCGTGCTGTTGGGAGTCATTGAAGGTTCGGACTTCAGCGAGCATATTCGTCACTCCTCGGCCGCCGGGTTATTGCTATTGGCCCGAAGGGGCTCAGTCGTCCGTGACATTGGTTGGCGTTAGACAGGCACAACGCCCGCCTGGAAAACCAAAGCCAGTTCCGTGCCAAGCATGTGCAGATGATAAGTGCCCGGTTGAATATCCATCGGCGCCAGTAGCGCACCGGAGAGCACCACCTGCCCGGCCTCCACGCGATGACCATCGGCCAGCAGGCGTCGCACCAGCCAGCACAGGTTGAACAGCGGCGTGTCTTCTCGGTCCAGGGTATCGCCGCTCCCCAGATACACACCCTCATGTTCCAGGTGATATGCCACGCAGGCATGCCGGACAGGGTCGAACGGCACATGCGGCCCTACACAGTAAAGTGCGGCGGCGGCGTTATCGGCCAGGAACGCGCCAAGCCCGAAACGCCAGCCTTGCCAGCGGCAGTCGGCGATTTCGAACGCCGGCGCCACCTGGGCAATGGCCGCCAGAATCTCCTCATCCGCGTAGTCGCCCGGTTCCAGCGCGCGCCCGAAGACGAACGCCAGTTCGATCTCAAGCTTGGGCTGGATCAACCGCCCAAGTGACACCGCACTGCCCGGCTCGACCTGCATGACCGTGGTGAGGCCGCCGTACACCGGTTCGTCGAGGCCGAAGCGTGCTTGCGCCGCGCGGCCGGCAAAGGCGACCTTCCAGCCGCTCAACCGCTCGCCGCCGGCCTGGCGCCGCACGAGCCCCTGGCGCTGCAGACCGTAGCCTTCCAGCCGGTCCAGCGCTTCGGGCGCCAAGGGTTCAATGGGCTGGACGCTGCGCAAGGCCTCGTCCAGTTGGACGAGCAACGCGTTGGCGCCGCTCATGACAATTGCTCCGCCAACTTGCGCAGTACCCCATCAAGCCGCTCCGGGGTGGTAATCGCCGCGACAAAACGGTCCGGACGCACCACCACGATGCAGTCACGCACCTTGGAGAACCATTCGCCCAAGCGGTTATCCACGTCTTCCACACTCACGGCGTCGTTGGCCGTCAGCGGCTGGTTACGGCCCACGCCGCTGCGCGACCGATTGACCTGGATGAAACGCGTGCCCCAACGAGCCCAATACTCGGCCATCGGTTCGCTGAGGTGTTCGCGCGGGTTCACTCGATAACCCAGCACGGCATAGCCGTTGCCGAGGACTTCGTCCAGGCGCCGGCGCTGGCCCTGGGCGTCTTCGATATTGGGCTGGATGAACAGTTGCCCGACCAGATCATCCTCACGCAATTCGGCCCGCTCGTGATGGACCAGCCCCTTGGTGATGGTCGCTTTGGGTTTGAATTTGAACTCCAGCAAGTGCGAGCGCAGATTGTCGACGCTGTTGACGGCCTGGAACAGCCAGTCGCGCACGCCGGCCATCAGCGGGTTGGTCAAGCCAAGGACAGCGCCCATATTGTCGGCCAGGGCGACCAGTTCGGTGGCGTGGCCACGTCGCTCCTGGTCGTAACTGGCCAGGATCGATGGCGCCGCCCGGCCCTGGATGATCGCCGCGAGCTTCCAGGCCACGTTGGCCACGTCGCGCAGGCCGGAATTGAGGCCTTGCCCGGCCCAGGGCGGGGAAATATGCGCCGCATCACCCACCAGTGCCACACGCCCTTCGACAAAGCGCGCCGCGACGCGCGAGTGGTGCGTGTAGGCACGAATACGAATGACGTTGAGCTGGTCGACGGCGTCGCCGATATGCCCGTGGATCAGCTTGCGAATCGTCGCCTCTTCGCACATTTTCGCTTCGTCCTCGCCTTCCATCAGCATGAACTCCCAGCGCCGCTGCTGGTAAGGCAAGTAGATGCACACGAAGGGCCGCTGCGGGTCGGCATGCAGGGCTGTATAAGGTGCGTCCAGCGTGTCGTTGGCGGTATCGACCACTACCCATTTGCGTGGATGGGTCAACCCCAGCAGTTCAATGCCGAGTTTTTTACGCACCGTGGAGCGGCCGCCGTCGGCGCCGATCGCATAGTCGGCCTGGAGCTGGTAGATCTCGCCGTCGGCGCCGCGCACCTGCAGCGTCACGCCCTGCCCGTCCTGCTCAAGTTCAAGCAGTTCATGCCCCTGGCGCAACTCGACGCTGGCGTGCTGCCCGAGATGCTCGCGCAAGGTGCCTTCGAGCAGTTGCTGCATGAAAATATTGCGCATCGGCCAGCCGTATTGCGCAGCACTTGGCTTGACTTCGGCAAAACACACGCCGCGCGCGTTGTAGTAGCGCAGCGGCACATCGCAAATCATGTCGCGTACCGCCAGTTCGGCGATACCGATGCCCTGCAACACACGCAACGCCTCATCGTCCATGCCCACGGCACGCGGATAAGGCAGTATGCCATCGGCCAGTTCAAGGACGACGCAGTCGATACCGTACATTCCCATGTAGTGCGCGGCCGTAATGCCGTTGGGGCCACCGCCCACGATGACAACCTGGGTTTTCTCCTGCTTCATCGCTATTCACCGCTTTCTTGTTGTGGTTTGGGTCCGGCACCGCGTAGGAGCGAGCTTGCTCGCGAAGAACTTCAACGATAACGCGTTCTTGCTGAGCGAACGCGGCGCCTGTGGGTTCTTCGCGAGCAAGCTCGCTCCTACAATTGCTGTGCTTTTATCAGTGCAGGCCGTCAAGGCCCTTTACATCTTCTACTTTCAGCCCGCCCAAGCGTGCATGCAGACGTCCACGCGTGGCGAAAGCCCAGATCACGACGAGCTCATCCGGCGAAGGACCGTCGCCGAATGTCACCGAGAACGTGTCGTAGTGCGAACGCACGTAAAGTGCATCCTTGTGCGCCAGCGGCACGTCGATGGTCGAACCCGGACCGCCACGCTTGCCGGTGGACGGCACCCACGACTTGCCACCGCCCAGGGCAACGCGGATCGGGTCGGCGGCCGGGTTGGTGAGGAATGCGTTGCCGTGCTCGTACTCACCCGCGCTGCCTACCAGGATAGCCTTGCCGTAGCTTTCGATCTTGCGGGCACCGGCCAGGGCCTGAATGCGCCGGCCAAACTCTTCGCCCAGCAGCGGCGACGGCTCGATCAATTGCGCAAGGTCTTCACTGTAACGACCGGCGTACGGGTTGGCGATCACGGCGGCCACGGCGTATTTGAACACCGGTTCGCCATCGGCCAACTGGCCACTTTCGTTAGCCAGGGTTTCTTCGACGAAGCTGTACCATTTGCGGATGTGATAGCTGGCGAAATTCGCGGTTTTCATCAGGTGAACCTCGGTTCAAATCGGGTCAAGGGGATCAAGCGTGATGTTGCGACTCGGCGCACGGGCAGCCTTGAAGCGGGCCTTGCCGCACGCATCGTCATGCTCGGTCTCGAGAAAGAATTCCATGCGATTGCAATCGGGGTCGTTGAAATACAGGCCGTTGCCGATTTCATGATCGGTAATTTTCACCACCTCCACCCCCTTCTTCAGCAACATGCCGTAGAGCTGGCGCAAGGTGGTCATGTCACCTTCGATTTCCAATCCGTAGTGCTGCAGGCCCAGGCCGCCCTGGTGGGCGCCCGGTTCTGCACGAATCAAGGCGATGTCGTGATGCTTGGTGCCAAATGCCATCATGACCCAACTTTCGCCCCGGGCACTTTCGTGCATGCCCAGGATGTCGGCGTACCACAGTGCCGACACATCAGGATCACTCACAAATAGCGATAAGTGAGTCCGAAGGATTTTGACTTTCATCACTGATTACCTCAGTTCTTCTTGACGATGGATTGATGCCCGGCCTTGATCTGCGCCACGGCAGGCGTCCAGAGCACATCTGCGATCTCGCTGAATTCGCGCCAGTGCTTCTGCCAGCTATCCCCGCCATTGTCGGAGGTGAACAAGTGCCCATACTTGGTGCCCGCCACGATCTGGCGCGGGTTGGCCGGGTTGAAGGCAATCGCCCAAACGCAGGAGTTGGGTTGTTGCGGCAGGGGCAGCACGGTCCACGTGAGTGCAGCGTCACGGGATATCAGGATCTTGCTGGTGGTGCCCGGCGTACCATCGGAAATACTCAGGTACAGCTCGTTTTCCGTGCCCAGCGGCGCGTTCATGGCGCGCAGGTAATACAGGCCGAAGGCTTCGCGACCGACAATGCCGGTCCAGGTCAGCCCCTCGTCCAGGCTGCGGTAGACCGCATTGACGCAAACCACCACGATGACTTTTTCACCGTGATTGGGCAGTACCACAATGTTGTGGATGTCCGAGTTGTAGTCCCACAGCAGCCGGTCGTCGACGCGGGTCCAGCTGTCACCGCCGTCACGGGAGTGAAACAGCCCACCCTCTTCCAGGCCGAACCACAGTTGGTCGCGGTCGGTGGGGTCATAGGCGAAGGCCAGCAAGCGGGGACGGCTGACGCCGTCGCAGAACTCCGGGATCTCCACCGGGGCGCGATCCCAGCTCAGGCCACCGTCCAGGGTGCGCCACAACACGGCACGCGACGGCGCGCCGGTGCCGACGAAAATCCGTTGGGCGTCCTGTGGGTCGACCGCCACCTTCCACACGGTCTGCCCGTTGAACGGCGAATCGATGCGCTGCCAATGCCCGCCGGTGTCCTGGCTGACACACAAGCCCACGTCGGTACCGGCGTAGATCCGCTCCGGCGTGTCGGGATGCACACTCAGGGACCGGGTGATTGCATCGAACTCAAGGTCCTGCCCCAGGCCCAGGCGGTGCCAGGTCTTGCCATCGTCGGCGCTGCGAATCACCGCTTGCCCGACGGTCGCGACCAAAAGGGTTCCGTTACTCATCTCTGATACTCCTCAGATATAGATGCCACGCGTCAAACCACCGTCGATGCCGATGGACTCACCGGTTACTGCGCCGGCCTTCGGTGACGCCAGGAAGCCGATCAACCAGCCCATTTCAATCGGCGCCAGGGTGCGGCGAATCGGCGTTGCGTCGATGTAGGCCTGCTCGACCTGTTCCGCGGTCTTGCCCTGCTTGACCGCTTCGCGGTCGTACAGCTCCTGGATATGCGGGGTATCCACCACGCCTGGGTGAATCAGGTTGACCGTGATGCCCGACGGGCCGAGCTGGTCGGACAGGGTTTTGGTCATGTGGGCAATCGCCAGGTTGCGCATGCCCGACAGCACTTTGCTGCTGCGCCCGGTGAGCCCGCCGATGTTGATGATGCGACCGAAGCCGGCCGCCTTCATGTGCGGGGTCACGGCCTTGGCGCAGCGGAAGTAGCCGATCACCTTGGTGTTGAGGTCCGACAGCAACTCATCGTCGCCAGCGTGTTCGATGTCATTGCGCACCACGCCCGATGGCGCGGCAGCACCGTTGACCAGGATGTCGATGCGGCCGAAATGCTTGTACGCCGCATCGACCATCTCGGACACGGCCTTCATGTCATTGGTGTCACAGAACAGCGGCAGCACTTCATTGCCGGTCTGTGCCGTGATCTCTTCGGCGGCCAGTTGCAGGAACGCCATGCGTCGCGCGCAGATCACCACCTTGCAGCCTTCCTCGGAGAGAAAGCGTGCGACTTCCTTGCCGATACCCATGCCACCACCGGTGACGATTGCCACGCGGCCTTTCAATTCCAGATCCATTGCCATTTCCTCTTGTGATTATTCGATTCAGGCCAGATCGACGAAGACGCTTTTGGTTTCGGTGTAGGCGTCAATCACGTTCTTGCCCATTTCCCGGCCCCAGCCGGACTGCTTGTAACCGCCGAACGGCGACGCCGGATCGACCACGTTCCAACAGTTGATCCACACCGAGCCGGCCTTGAGCTGCGCGGCCACGCGGTGCGCCGAACGCAGGTCGCGGGTCCACAGGCCGGCGGCGAGGCCATAGGGCGAGTCGTTGGCGCGCAGCACCAGGTCGTCGATCTCGCTCCAGCTCATCACGGTCAGCACCGGGCCGAAGATTTCTTCGCGGGCCACGCAGGCCCGCTCGGCACGGTCCAGGAACACGCTGGGTTCAATGAAGTGACCGCGCTCCAGGTGCTCAGGACGGCCACCGCCGCAGATCAGTTCGGCGCCCTCTTCCTGGCCCCGCTGCAGGTAGCCCTTGACCGTGTTCAACTGCCGGCCGGATACCAGCGGGCCCATGCTGTTGGCCGGGTCCAGGCCATTGCCGAGCACATAGGCGGCGGCATGGCGCTGCAGTTCTTCAAGCACCTGGTCGAGCACGCTGTCGTGCACATACAGGCGCGAGCCGGCCGTACACACCTGGCCCTGGTTGTAGAAAATCCCGTCGGCCGCACCCTTGGCGGCGCGTACGATGTCGGCGTCGGGCAGGATGATGTTGGGTGACTTGCCGCCCAGTTCCAGCGAGACCTTTTTCATGTTGCCGGTGGCCGCCTGGGCGATCAGCCGACCGACCTGGGTCGAGCCGGTAAAGGCGATCTTGTCCACGTCCGGGTGCTGTGCCAGCGGTGCGCCGGTGTCCGCGCCCAGGCCGGTGATCAGGTTGACCACGCCGGCGGGGAAACCGGCGGCCTCGATCAGTTGCACCAGGCGAATCGCCACCAACGGCGTCTGCTCGGCGGGCTTGAGCACCGCCACGCAACCGGTGGCCAGCGCCGGGCCTAGCTTCCACACGCACATGGTCAACGGGAAGTTCCACGGCACGATCAGCGCGCAGACACCGACCGGTTCACGCAACGTGTAGTTGAGCATCGGCGCGCCGCTGGCCGGCGAGACGGGCAGCGTGCTGCCTTCGATCTTGCTGGGCCAGCCGGCGAAGTAGCGAATGATGTTGGCCGCGCTGGCCGCTTCACCCCGTGCGTTGGCGATCGGCTTGCCGTTCTCCAGGGTGATCAGTTGCGCCAGCTCCTCGCGGTGCTGGTCCAACAGATCGGCGAGGCGAAACAGCAACAGGCCGCGCTGCGCCGGCGACTGGAAGGCCCAGGCGCCGGTAAACGCTGCGCGGGCGGCCGCAACGGCCGCATTCACATCGCGCTCATCGCCCTGGGCGACTTCGGTCAGGGTCTGTTCAGTGGCCGGGTTTTCCACGGCAAAGCGGCGACCGCTGGCGGCGTCCTGCCAGGTACCGCCGATGAACAGGCGACCGGGCTGGTCCAGGAACGCCTGGACGGCAGGTAATAATGGGAGCTGGTTCATGGTCGACTCCTTCAAAGCGCCATTTCGATCAGGCAAGGCCCGGCATCGGCGGCGGCATTGGCCAGCGCCCGTTGCAGTTCGGCATTGGTGTGTACGGTGCAGGACGGCACGCCATAGCCTTTGGCCAGGGCCTTCCAGTCGATGCGCGGAGTGTCGAGCACGGTCAGCTTGAGCGACTGCGGGTCGAGCTCGGTCATGCCGAAACGGCGCAGTTCGTTCTGCAAGATTGCGTAGCGGTGGTTGGCGGCAATCAGGATCACCACCGGCAACTGCTCGCGGGCAATGCTCCACAGGGTCTGGATGGTGTACTGGGCGCTGCCGTCCGATTGCAGGCAGAACACCCGGTTGCCACGCTCAGCCAGGGCCGCGCCAAACCCCACCGGAATGCCCTGGCCGATCGCGCCACCGGTATTGGTCAATACACGGTGCCGCGCGGCACGGGCAGAGGCGGTGAAAAATGGATAGCCGCAGGTGCCGCCCTCGACCGAGACAATGCAGTCGTCCGGCAGCGCGGCGGCCAACACTTGCCCCACCGACTGCGGGCTCAACGCGGCCTCGCCCGGCGGCAGCTGGATGTCCTGCGGCGTCGGTATGTAGGCAGGCGCGTCCAGCGCATCGGCCAGCGCGGTCAGCGCCCCGGCCACATCGTCGCCCACTTCGGCCAGCGACAGCAGACGCTCACGCTCAGCCAGTCGCGACGGGATACCTTCATAGCCGAAATAACTGATGGGCTCCACGACACCGGCGCACACGACCTTGTCGTACTGCTCGAGGATCTCGATGGCCACTTCCGGGAAGTACGGCAGGCGATCCAGGTCGGGCAAGCCACCCCCCCGGTAGCTCAGGCGCGGGAAGGTTTCGGCAAACATACGCACGCCGGGCAGTTGCGCCAGGCGCCCCGCCGCTTCCAGGCCTGCCACCGACAAGCCCTGGTCACCGACGATGAACACCAGGCGCTGGCCGTCGCGCAGGGCCTGGGCCACGGCTTCGATGCGGTCGCCGGCAAAGCGCCGCACCGGCGCACGCAGCGGGCTGAACTGGCCGTTGTGGGTCACGGTATTGGATTGCAGGTCCATGGGCAGGATCAAGCTGGCGATCTGGCCCTTGGCTTGCCAGGCGGCGCGCATGGCTTCCTGCAAGTCCTCGCCCACACCCGACGCGGTGCGCGAGGTGCGTACCCAACTGGACACAGTACCGGCGAGGGCCTGGATGTCGCTGGCCAAAGGCGGATCGTAATTGACGTGCCAGGACGCGTGGTCGCCAATCACATTGACGATGGGCGTGTTGGCGCGCCGTGCGTTGTGCAGGTTGGCGATGCCGTTGGCAAAGCCAGGGCCCAGGTGCGTCAGGGTCATTGCCGGTTTGCCGGCGATACGGCCGTAACCGTCCGCAGCACCGGTACACACCCCTTCGAACAACGACAACACCGGCTTGAGGGCGGGTGCACTGGCCATCGCGGCCACCAGTGGAATCTCGGTGGTTCCCGGGTTGGCGAAGCAGTACTCGATACCGCTTGCCGCTGCCGCATTCACTATCAGTTGCGCACCATTCATTGTCAGCCCTCTCACTTGAGCGTTTTCTTTGGTGAGATTTATCACATATAAAAACCAACCATACAAGTTTTTATTACGATAAATCTCTTATTTTGAGATTTATGCGATATTGTAGCCGAGATACGTTAGTGTGATGACCTGTAGGAACGAGCTTGCTCGCGAAAAACTCACAGGCACCGCGTTCCTTCAGGAGGCATGCGTTATCGTTGACGTTTTTCGCGAGCAAGCTCGCTCCTACAATGGATCCGGGGCGTTTTCGCCTATAGTGCTTACCCGCGTGCCATCCCTTCTCTAGGAACGAAATGAGCAGCCTGAGTAAATTGCTGAATGTCCTGGACCTGTTCGGTCCAGCCACGCTGAAGATCGACCCGGACACCATCGCCGAGCGCATGGGCCTGTCGCGTGCCACCGCGTACCGCTACGTCAAGGAGTTATGCGACGCCGGGCTGCTGACGCGCGTGGACGCCGGCAACTATGGCCTGGGGCCGCGCGTGATCGAGCTGGACTGGATGATGCGCCAGTACGACCCCATCCTCCTCGCCGGGCGCGAACTGATGCATGAGTTGTCGGCGCAGACCGGCCTTGCGGTGTTCGCCAGCGTTTTCTATGACGGACGCATCATCAACACCTACATCGCCGAACCCACCGACACCTACCACTTCTCCTTCGGGCGCGGGCACCCGCTGCCGTTTTTTCGTGGCGCGCAATCGAAGGTATTGATCGCCTTTCAGAAAGGCCGTCGCCTGCAACGCCTGTTCGAAGAACACATGGCCGGCGATGCGGACAGTGCCTACGACTGGGCAAGCTTTTCCAAGGCCACAAAGAAGATTCGCAAGGACGGCTATTGCATGACCCACGATGAACTGAACCTGGGCCTGACCGGCATCGCGGCGCCGATCATCCAGCCGGATATCGACGAGGTGGTGGGCAGCCTGTCCGCTGTCGGCAGCACCCAGAGCTTCAAGCTGCTGCGCCAGGAAACCGTGATCGAGATGGTGATGGACACCACGCGGCGGATTGCCGAGAACATGCGCAATCAACCGGGCGCCGCCGCGTCCTGAGGTCAAGACGCGAAGGCCAGGGTGGATCAGAACGGTACGGCGACGGTCACTTGGCTGTACACATTGGTGCCGTTGCCGACCGCCTGGTTGCCGCCCGTGGTGGAATCCTGTTTCGGTTTGTAGAGACCAATCAGCGGCGTGATGATCAGGTGCGGGTTGACCGCCCACTCGGCGTACACGTCCAGCTCCCGCGCATCGAGGTTCAGTGCATTGCTTTTGCGCACGGTCTCGAAGTCGAAGTACAACGCGCCCAGGGTCAGGTTTTCCAGCGGCGTGGCCTTGAGGCCCACATGATGGATGCGGGTGTTGCTGTTGAACGGCCCGGAATAGTTGCCGCCGACTTCGCCTTGCAGCCAGGTGCCGTAGCCCGTGCTTTGGCCGGTGAACAGCGAATCCCATTTTTGTGAGTAGCGGGCGTAACGGTAGGTGACCTTGGGTGCCCAGGCGACATCGGCAAAGGTGTAACCGGCTTCGCCGTACCAGGCTTTTTCCGGCCCGCTGTCCTTGTCCTGCCAGGCGTATTCGAAGGCCAGGCTGACATTGGGCAGGCCCGCGTCGCCTTCGCCACGCACGCTGTAGATATTCATGCCCTTGCGCTGGCGCTGAAAATCACTGGCCCAGCGATCGTTCACATCGATGCCATGCACCCAGGTCAACCCCAGGGTGCCGGGCTTGGTGGTGTAATCGAGGGTACCGGCGGCCACTTCGGTTTCAGCCTGGGCGCGGTTGTCGGACTTGAGCCACAGCAGGCTGCCATGCAGGCCGTCCTTGCCACCCAGGCGCAGGAACGCGGTCTGATCGAACGCATGCCGCGCCGCCAGATAGTAGGCACCGCCCCGGTTCAGCGCGCCATCGGCCGGGCCCTTGCCCAGGTTCGGCCCGTCATCGTTGACCAGGAAGCCCCTGCCGAGCTTGACCACCTGGCGCCCGCCGGAGATATCCACGCCGTCCTGGCCCAGTGCCGGGGACAGGTCGCCGGAGCGCCACCCGAGGTAAGCGTCTTCGATTTTGGTGGTGCGTTCGGTGCCCAGGGTATTGCCGGCCGCGTCGCCGTCGCCCCAGGTGGCGGAGCTGAGCAGGGCGAACGCACCGTAGGCGGTGCCGTTGCCCGCCAGGGACTGGTCGCCGCTCAGGCCGTATTTGATAAAGCCTTCACGCCAGGTCGAGCCGCCCGACGTGCCGTTGTAGTTCTTGCGACTGTTGAACATACCGAATACGGCAGTCATGTCTGCGTTGAGATGGCGGCTGTCATCGCTGTACAGCTCATAGGCCTGGGCCTGGCTGATGGCGCAGAGCGTCAAGCTGCATGCCAGCGTACCGCCGAAGAATAAAGTGGATGGGTAGCGCATGATCGAAGCTCCTTGAAGCGCGTCTTTAAAGACAGATAGTGGCAACAGGGGCGCAGCGACGCTGCGCCCCTGTTGGCCGAGCATTACTCGCCCGCGCGCTTATTGACGAACAGCAATTGCTGGCCGGTGAACTCCAACAGCCCTTCGAGGCCGAACTCGACACCGAAGCCAGACATTTTGCTGCCGCCGAATGGCGTATTCGGTTGGATCCGGGCGTGACAGTTGACCCAGGCCACGCCACTTTCCAGGCGGCTGGCCAACGCCTGCGCCTGTTCGACATCCGGGCCCCATACCGAGCCGCCCAGGCCCATGTCACCGCCGTTGGCGCGGCGCAGCACGTCCTCGACGTCGCTGTAAGCGATCAGCGGCAACACCGGGCCGAATTGCTCCTCGTCCACCAGGCGCTGACCATCGGTCACATCCGCGACCAATGTCGGTGGATAGAAGAACCCCGGACGGTCCAGACGGGCGCCGCCACACAGGACCCGCGCCCCCTGATCCCGTGCATCGGCGACCAGGGCTTCAACCAACTGCAATTGCTCAAGGTTCTGCACCGGCCCGAAGTTGACGCCGGGCTCCAGGCCATCACCCACCACCTGGCGCTGGGCAATCAGCGTCAGCGCGTCGGCGAAGGCCTCGTATTGGGATTCGTGAATGTACAAACGCTTGAGGGCTGCGCACGTCTGGCCCATGTTGAGGAAGGCTGCCTGGAAAATTTCCTCGGCGACCTCTTCCACCGATGTGCCGGGCAATACAATCGCAGCGTCGTTGCCGCCCAGTTCAAGGGTCAGGCGCTTGAGATTGGTGGCAGCGCCGCGCATCACGCTCTGGCCGGTGGCGGTGGAACCGGTGAAGACAATCTTCTGAATGCCGGGGTGCGAAGTGATCGCACTGCCGAAACCCTGCTCGCCGGTCACGCAGTTGATCACACCGTTGGGCACATGCCGGGCAATGATTTCCGCCAGTCGCAAGGTACTCAGCGGCGTCAGGCTCGACGGCTTGCTGACCACGCAGTTGCCGGCCCGCAGTGCCGGCATGATGTGCCACACGGCAATCATGAACGGCCAGTTCCATGGCGTGATGGACGCCACCACACCCAGGGGTTTGCGGTGCAGCTCAATGCGCTGGGTCGGGGTTTCTTCCACCAGCTCCACTTCAATCTGCTGTCCGGCCGCATAGCGGGTCCACGCGGCGGCGCCCATGACTTCGGAAAACGCCAGTTCCAACGGTTTGCCTTGTTCCTGCACGATCAACCGGGCCAACTCATCGGCGCCCTGCTCGATATTCTCGGCAATCGCCAACAGTCGCTCGCAGCGTTGAGCATGGGAAACGTGACGCCACGCCTTGAAGGCCACTTGAGCGGCGGCCACCGCGTCGTCCAATTGAGCCAGCGAGCCGGCCGGGCATTGGGCGAATGCGGCGCCGGTAGCCGGATTGATCACATCAAACTGCCCGTTTTCACCGGCAACCTGAATCCCATTGATAAGCATCTTGTAGTGGTGCATGTGTCATCTTCCTTTAACGCTGGCGAGCCTTGCCGGACAACGGCAAGCGAACAGTGTGCAGTGGGGCGGTACGCTCGATGCCTTAGAGTTTGTGGCTGCCCAGCGCCAGGAAGCGCTGCGGCGAGACCTTGCGCAGTCGCACGGCGAGAAAAACGCCGCCCAGCAGCGCCGCTGGAATGACCGCGCACAGTGCGTAGGACAAGAGCTGGCTGGCGCCGGTGAGCACATCGAAATGCACCACCGCCAGTATCAGCACCATCAGCAAGGCCAGGCTGGAGAAAATCGGCAGGATACGCCCGCGCCAGAGGCCGACATTGAGTTCCGGGTGCCGGTGGAAATACACACACACCGAGATCGAAGTCATCGCCATGAGCAAAATCACGCACAAGGTGGCGAGGTTGGAGAACCAGGCGAACAGTTGCAGGATCGGATCGGCATCCATCGCGGCGAAGATCAGCACCACCACGGCGGCGATCAGGCTTTGCAACGCCGAGCCCATATGCGGGCTCTGGTGCACACGGTGGGTGGTGCCCAACAGACTGTGCAGCAGACCGTCGCGCCCGATAGCGTAGAAATAGCGCGCCGCGGCGTTATGGAATGCCAGCATCCCGGCGTAAATGCTGACCATGAACAGCACCCGGATAATCTGCGTCAGATACGGGCCGACAAAGTGGTCCGACATGCCGTAGATAAAGGTGGTTGGGTCCTGCAGGGCTTGCAGCATCGGCACGATTTTATCCGTACCTACGCCCACCACCATCGACCAGACCGACAGCGCGTAGAAGCCGCCGATCAGCAGCACCGAGCTGTAGGTGGCAATCGGAATGGTGCGGTGCGGATTTTTCGCTTCTTCGCCGTAAATCGTCGTGGCCTCGAAGCCGATAAACGCCGCGAAGCAGAACAGCAGGCCGATCGACGGGGTGCCGCTGAACATATGCTGGCTGGTGAACGAGTCGAGATTGACACCGCTGTCGCCGCCCGTCTTGAGAATCGCAATATCCAGGGTCAGGATCGCCAGGTATTCGGCAATCACGACCACCGACAAGACGCGGGCGGACAGATCGATCTTGCGATAGCCCAGGATCGCAATGCTGACCATCGCCATCAGCGAGTAGGACCACCAGGGCAATACCAAGCCGTATACGCTTTCCATGGTGCCGCTGACCACGCCGCCGAACATGCCATAGAGGCCGACCTGCAGGATGTTGTAGGCAAACATCGCCAGCACGCCTGCCGCCCCTCCGGCCAGGCCACCCAGGCCGCGCGAGGTAAAGGCGTAAAAACCACCTGCGTTGGTGACATGCTTGGCCATGGTGGTGTAACCGACCGAAAACGCCAGCAACACCGCCAGGGCCAGCAATAACAACGCCGGGGTGCCGGCACCGTTGCCCAGCATGATGCCAATCGGGAAACCTCCGGCGATGACGCTGAGCGGGCTCGCCGCCGAAATCACGAAGAAGATGATAAAGCCGACACCCAAGGCGCCACGCTTGAGCTCCGTGGAGCTGTTGACCGGGATAGATACACTCATCTTATTAACCTTATTGTATGAGGCAGTCGCTGTGGTATAGGACCGATCAAGGCGCCATCGGTACCAGATAGCGCTTTTGTTTTTGGGATTGCACGCTGTATTCGATCCTATGCCCGCCCACGAACACCCCGCTATCCCAAATCGGTAACATCGCCGGCGTCACACCCGATCGGCAATGCCCCGACCGTCACGGCCGATTTGGGATAACGGTGCCCTTCTGCATTCAGGCATGCTAGGTCCAGCCCTCTTTTACGGACGCCAGCCATGCCCTTTACCGACTCCAAACGTCGCTGGCTGATACTTGCCATCATTTCCAGCGCGCTGCTGCTTATCGTCATTGATATGACGGTGCTGTACACCGCGCTGCCCACCCTCACGCGGGAGCTCAGCGCCACGGCGTCGCAAAAGCTCTGGATCATCAATATCTACGCGCTGATCGCCGCCGGCCTGCTGTTGGGCATGGGCACCCTCGGCGACCGTCTCGGGCACAAACGGTTGTTTATCGGCGGCCTGAGCGTTTTCGGCCTGTTCTCGCTGATCGCAGCGTTCTCGCCATCGGCCAGCGTCTTGATCGTCGCCCGTGGGTTCCTGGCGGTGGGCGCGGCGATGATGATGCCCGCCACATTGGCCCTGGTAAGGTTGACGTTTACCGACCGACGCGAACAGGCGATGGCGTTCGGCCTATGGGCATCAGTGGCCTCAGGGGGCGCCGCATTCGGACCGGTGGTAGGTGGATTGCTGCTGGAGCATTTCTGGTGGGGTTCGGTATTCCTCATCAACGTGCCAATTGTACTGTTGGCCTTGCTGCTGGGGGCGATAGCCATTCCCGATCATCCCGGAAATAGCCAGACACGCTGGGACTGGCTGGGTTCGCTGCAGGTCATGATCGGTTTGATCAGCATAGCTTATGCGGTCAAGGAGCTGGGTAAACGGCAACCCTCCTTCGAGGCCATGCTGATAGCACTGGTCCTGGGCACGCTATTTCTGGCGCTTTTCATTCGACGTCAACGGCGTGCCGATCAGCCGATGCTGGATCTGTCGCTGTTCTCCACGTCTGGCTTCAGAAATGCGGTGATTTCAGCGGTGGTATCAGCCGCCGCCTTGATCGGCATGGAACTGGTCTTCAGCCAACGCCTGCAACTGGTGCTGGGCCTGTCGCCGCTGGAGGCGGCGCTGTTCATCCTGCCGCTGCCGCTGGGTTCGTTCGTCGCCGGACCGCTTGCCGGGCATTACCTGCCGCGCCTGGGAGAGCAGCGCATGCTGTTCTGGACGCTGCTGCTCTCGGCTGCCGCGATGCTCACCTACTTGCTGGCGCACAACGCCGCAGTGCCAGTGCAGATCGTCAGCCTCGCGCTGCTGGGCCTTACGATGGGCGCCGCACTGACCGCAGCGTCCAGCACGATCATGCTCAGCGTGCCCGCCGACAAAGCCGGCATGGCCGCCTCCCTTGAGGAAGTCTCCTTTGAACTGGGCGGCGCCGCAGGCGTGACGTTGGCGGGCAGCCTGTTATCGGCCATCTACGCCTACTCGGCGAGCCAGACGATTGCGCCATGGCTGGCCCTGAACCCCTTGATCTTCGAGAGCCTCGACGATGCGCTGGTGGTCGCCGCGACGCTGGCGCCGGAGGACGCGGCGATGCTGATCGGGTCGGCCCGTTCGGCGTTCGACGCGGGTTTCGTCGCCGTACTGGCCACCTGTGCGGCATTGCTGTTGATGGCAGCGCTGCTGGTCAGGCCACGCAACCGGGTGTCATGAATCAGTGACATCAGCCGATGCAGTGACACATCCAATAAAAAGTCGGTGGTGCCACACCAACCGATGATCGATCAACACGCGGTTTACCAGTGAGATAGCCCAATGCTCGACGCCCTTTCCATCCGTTTGAAATTCGTCCTCTTGTCGGGTTTGTGCCTGCTTGGCGTGATCGGTCTGATCGTCGGCATGAATCTCTACCAGGGCAACCAGAACAACCAGTTGATCAGCACCTCGAGCAGTACGATGCTGACTGAAAGCGGCAAGACCCTGCTGCTGGCCAGGGCGGCGGAACAGGCGAAGAACCTGCAGGGCGAATTCGCCCGCAGCCGGCAGATCATCAGCGCTTTTTCCGACCAGGCGGCCGGCTTGCGCACCATGGCCGCCCAGCGCGGGTTGGCGGCTGCGACATTGCGTGAAGAACTTAACCTGGCGCTCAAGACCACGTTCGAACGCAATCCCGAGATTCTCGGGCTTTGGCTGGTGTACGAACCTGATGCGCTGGATGGCAAAGACAGTGAGTTCGTCAACGACGCCGCACGCGCCGCCAACGAGAACGGACGTTTTGCCAGCGCCTGGAATCGCGGCGCGGGTCAAGCGATGAATATTCTGATCCCCGAAAGCGATTTGCAGAAGACCGAGTTGAGCATCAGCGGCACGCCCTACAACAGTTGGTACACCTGCCCGCGAGACACGCGACGCACATGCCTGATGGCCCCCTATGCCGACACCCAGGCCGGGCAGGTTCAACTGATGACCACGCTGTCGATGCCCCTGATCGCCGATGGCAAGGTGATCGGCACCCTTGGGGTCGACCTCGCGCTCGGCGCCCTGCAAGCTGCCGCGAGCGATGCCCAGCGCACCCTGTTCAACGGTTCAGGGCGCATGCTGATCGTTTCCGACAGTGGCGTACTTGCCGCCTACAGCGCGGATGCGAGCCAGGTCGGCAAAAACATCGGCGTTCCGTTGAAGGATGAGGGCAAGGCGGTGCTTGCGGCATTGACGCAACAAAAACCGGTGGTGCTGGCCGGTGATGCGCTGATTCGTGCTGTGTACCCCGTTGCACCCATCGCCGAAGCGCCGGCGTGGGGAGTGGCCATCGACCTGCCCAAGGATGTCTTGCTGGCGGACTCGATGAAGCTGCAGACCTTGCTTGACCAGACGCAAACCCGGGACACCCTGGAGTCGTTGTTGGTCGCCGTCGGTGCGGGGCTGCTGGGCTTGCTGCTCATCTGGTTCACCGCCTCCGGTGTGACACGCCCGATCAACAGCGTCGCTCGGATGCTCAAGGCAATTGCCAGCGGCGACGGCGACCTGACCCAGCGGCTGGATTACCGCAAAAAAGATGAACTGGGCGAACTGGTGAACTGGTTCAATCGGTTTCTCGACAAACTGCAACCCACCATTGCGCAGCTCAAGCAGAGCATCATCGCTGCGCGCGGCACCGCCGACCAGTCGTCGCACATCGCGCGCCAGACCAGCGAAGGGATGCAGGTGCAATTTCGCGAGATTGATCAACTGGCAACCGCGTCCAACGAAATGAGCGCCACGGCCCACGAAGTCGCCAACAGCGCGTCAAGCGCAGCGATGGCGGCCCGGGGCGCAGACCAGGCGTCCAGGGAAGGCATCACCATCATCGAGCGCAGCACCCGTGACATCAACGCGCTGGCCAGCGAAGTCAGCAAGGCCGTGACCGAAGTCGAAGCCCTGGCGGTCAACAGCGAACAGATCGGCTCGGTGCTGGAAGTGATTCGCAGCATCGCCGAGCAGACCAACCTGCTCGCCCTCAACGCCGCGATCGAGGCCGCACGGGCCGGCGATAGCGGCCGAGGTTTCGCAGTGGTTGCCGACGAAGTACGCAACCTCGCCAAGCGTACCCAGGACTCGGTAGAGGAAATTCGCCTGGTGATCGAGCGCATCCAGACCAGCACACGTGGCGTGGTGGCAACCATGCATTCAAGCCAGACTCAGGCCCAGAGCAACGCCAGCCAGATCCATCAGGCGGTGGAGGCACTCGGTAAAATCAGCGATGCGGTGACGGTGATCAATGACATGAATCTGCAGATTGCGAGTGCGGCAGAAGAGCAGAGCGCCGTGGCCGAAGAGGTTAATCGCAATGTCTCGACCATTCGCGGAGTGACCGAGACATTGACTGAACAGGCGGGCGAGTCGGCGCAGATCAGCAGTCAGCTCAACGAACGGGCCAATCAGCAAATGAAGCTGATGGATCAGTTCCGCGCTTAACCCGTGGCGTGCCGTTGCGCCGCCGTGCAGGCCATCACGCGCGCGCGCAGACGGGGATGGCGGCGCGGACGGTATGGGACGGTAACTCTGCGAACAGTGCCTGGTACTCCTCGGCAAAATGACTGAGGTGGTAGAAGCCCCACTGGGCGGCGGCGTCACCGATGGAGAGGCGGGACGCGAGGGTACACATCAGGGTCCGACGCACGCCATTGAGCCGGACAGAGCGCAAGTAGTTCAGCGGCGTGGTCTCGGCTACCGAGCGGAAGCTGTTCTGCACGGTGCGCCGACTCACCTGCAGGCGTTGGCACAACTCGTTGACGCTGGGCACGTCGATTCTTTCGGCGGTCGCCAGTCGGTGGCATTTCTCGACAATGAAGCTGCGCGTGGAACTGGGGCTGCGTTGGAGCTTGTCGCAGGCCGGGTCGGTGAGCAATTGCAACAACTCACCGAGCAACGCCCGCTCCAGCCCCTGCTCGCCCGCGCTGTCGAGTTCCTCGCCGGCCTCCGCCAGAGAGAGCACGGCGAGCAATCCAAGCCGAGCCTGGGCGAAGCGTTGCGCAGACACCCGGATCACGGGTTGGCGCAGCAACCGACTGATCTCAGTGGCCGACGCCGTTTGCTCCAGTACCTGCTCGAACCACTCGCGCTCGAAGGTGACGGACAGCAGCTCCATGCCCAT
The DNA here is from genome assembly GCF_900004915.1 of Pseudomonas sp. 31 R 17. NCBI lineage: Bacteria > Pseudomonadati > Pseudomonadota > Gammaproteobacteria > Pseudomonadales > Pseudomonadaceae > Pseudomonas > Pseudomonas sp. 31 R 17. The sequence goes on along the minus strand of NZ_CVTN01000063.1, from coordinate 55,378 downwards.
CGGCATATGGAACATGAACTCCTCGCCCCCCTGCAGAAAGAACAGGCTGCTGTCATCGACTTCGCGACCCTGCATGCGCGTCGAACCCGGCACGCTGATCGGCACGGCAAAGCACATCTTGCCTCGCGGTGCCACACCGCGCTGCACCACCCGCTGGTTGATCTGCTCGCGAAACACGTGGCAACGCGCAGTGGTCAGCTGCATCAACGAACTCTCGGCCGGACCGGCCGTCAACTGGCTGTAATCCTGGCTCCACTCCTGGACATTGGCCGCATGGACGTGGATATCGCGAAAATGGCTTATATGATGATTTTTCATAATGTGCGAAAAGCCTCTGCCAATTTTTGTTTTTATCTCAAGCTACCTTGCAATATTCGCACATAGATCAATTACCGCGAAATTTCTTCTCAAATAGGGCCTTGGGCGGGACCTGCCGATGGACCGATTCATCATTTGCCGATTCGGGCTAACGGACAGGCACACTCCATGAGAATGATCCACATACTGAAACCGACATTCCAGAGAGTGCGTCATGATTGAGTCCAAACTAGAATCCCTGCATTTCGCGGATGCCCCGCACATTATTTCCAGCACCCTGCCCGGCCCGCTGACCCGCGAAGCGCTGGCGTTGTCGGCGAGCACCGAATCGATGGCGCGCGGCGGCGGCCGCATGCCTATTGCCATGGACCGCGCGTTCGGCGCGACCTTCAAGGACCCCGACGGCAACACCTACATCGACCTTTCCGCGGGCGTGGGCGTCAGCAGCGTCGGCCGCTGTCATCCGCTGGTGGTGAAAGCCATTCGCGAACAGTCCGAAGTGCTGATGCATGCCCTGGAAATCAACAGCACCCGCCGCACCGAACTGGCCGCCAAGATGTCCGAGATCGCGCCCGATGGCTTGCGCGGTGACTGCATCACGTTCTTCACCCAAAGCGGCAGCGATGCGCTGGAAGCGGCCATCAAGTTTGCCAAACGCATCACCGGGCGCCACCAGATCCTCGCCTTCCACGGCGGCTATCACGGCGTGTGGAACGCCTCCGGCGCGCTGACCACCGGCACGGCCTACCGCAAGGGCTACGGGCCGATGATGGGCGGCGTGATTCACGCACCCTACCCCTACGCCTACCGTTTTCCCTTCGACACCACGCAAAAAAGTGCCGAGCAGATTGCCGGCGACTACGTGGATTACCTGCTGAACAGCCCTTACACCGCCGCCGATGACGTGGCCGCCGTGATTGTGGAGCCGGTGCAGGGCGAAGGCGGCTACGTGCCGCCCTCCCCCGAATTCCTGCAACTGTTGCGCAAGGCCTGCGACCGCGCCGGCGCGTTGCTGATCGTTGACGAAGTCCAGTCCGGTGCGGGCCGCACCGGCAAGATGTGGGCGGTAGAACACTCCGGCGTCAAACCCGACATGCTCACCTTCGGCAAGGGCATTGGCAGCGACCTGCCGATGGCCGGGCTGATCATGCGCTCGGACCTCGCCGCGCAGATTCCCGACGGTTCGATGCCCAATACCTTCGCCGCCAACTCGCTGTCTGCGGCCGTGGCGTTGACCAATATCAGCATCATGCAGGACCCGGAACTCGGCCTGCTCGATCGCGCCCACACCCTGGGCCTGGAAGCGCAGGAACGTATCCGCGGGTTCAACAGCCCGTTCGTCGGCGAAGTTCGCGGTCGCGGCCTGATGATCGGTATCGAGCTGGTTGAAGACGCCGCCACCAAGACGCCGCTCGAAGGCGCCAAGATCGGCCAACTCATGGGCTACCTGATGAACCACGGCGTACTGATGATTCCCTGCGGGCGTTACAGCAACGTGATGCGTGTGATGCCTTCGCTGACGATCACGCGCGAGCTGTTCTTCAAGGCGTTGGACATTTTCGGCGATGCCCTGGCCTCCCTCAAGGCCTGAGTGCGTCATCTCCAACCCCTCCCATCACGCATGGACACCCACATGACCGAGCACCTGAAACACTTTATCCAGGGCGCGCCCTGCGACGCCAGCGACGGAGCGCGCATCCCTCTCATCAACCCCGTGACCGAACAGGTATACGGCAGTTGCGCAAGCGGCACCGCCGACGATGTCGACCGTGCCGTGGCAGCGGCGCGCGCCCAACTGGAAGGTGGCGCCTGGAGCCAGCTTGACGGCGCCCAGCGCGGTCGGCTGTTATCCAAACTCGCCGACCTGGTGGAGCGCGACAGCGAATCACTGGCCGACATGGACGCCGACGCCATCGGCCGCTCACCGCTCGAACCGCGCCGGATGGACCTGCCCAACGCCATCGCCAACTTGCGCGCCGCCGCCGGCTGGGCCAATCAGCTTGAAGGGCGCACCATTCCCACCGGCGGCTACTTCGGTCGCAAGACCCTCTCGTACACCGTCCGCGAGCCCGTGGGCGTGGTGGGCGCGATTGTGCCGTGGAACTCACCGCTGATGATCACCGTGTGGAAGCTCGCCGCATTGCTGGCGGCAGGCTGTACTGTGGTGATCAAACCCTCGGAAGAAACCCCGCAATCGGCCCTGCACCTGGCGGCGCTGGCGCAGGAAGCGGGATTTCCTGACGGCGTGATCAACGTGGTGACCGGTTACGGTGCGCAGGTCGGTCGGGCCCTGTGCGAACACCCGGATGTGGCCAAGATCAGTTTCACCGGCAGCCCCGAGGCCGGGCGTGAGATCCAGCGCACCGCGGGTGTGCTGTTCAAGCGCGTGGCCCTGGAACTGGGCGGCAAGAGCCCGCAGATTGTGTTCGACGATGCGCCCTTCGACGATGCATTGTTCGGCTGCACCCTGGGCTTGTTCGTCAACCAGGGGCAGATCTGTGCCGCCGGCTCGCGCATCCTGGTCCAGCGCAGCCTCGCCGAACGCTTCGCGGCCGCCCTGGCCGAGGCCGCTCGCTCGATCAAGGTCGGCGACCCTCGCCAGCCTGACATCCAGATGGGGCCGGTGGCCAAGAAAGCCCAGTTTGATCGCGTCAACCGTTACATCCAGCTCGGTATCGACCAAGGCGCCTCGCTGCTGGCCGGCGGCGTATCCACCCCTGACCAGGGCTGGTTCGTGCGTCCGACGATTTTCGCCAATGCCCGCAATGACATGGCGATCGCCCAGGACGAGATCTTCGGCCCTGTCGGCACGGTGATCACCTTCGACAGCGAAGAAGAGGCCGTGGCACTGGCTAACGACTCGGCCTACGGCCTGGCCGCCACGGTGTGGACCACTGACCTTGCGCGCGCGCACCGCGTGGCTGCAGCGGTAAAGGCCGGCGCCATCGGCGTCAACTGCTGGAGCCCGCTGGACGCCAACCTGCCGTGGGGCGGCGTCAAGGCCAGCGGCATCGGCCGCGAAGGCGGGATCAGCGGCGCGCTGGCCTACACCGAGGAGAAAGTGATCACCGTGCTGCTGCCTGCCTAGAACAGTCACTGCACCTGCCACCCTCTCGGCCATGGTCGCAGAGGGTGGAATTCAGCCGTGCGTTTTCAACGCCTTGATGATCAATAAAGAGACTGCGATGAACAACCAAACACAAACGGCAATCGATCGGTATCCCGTGTCCCTGCGCATCCTGCACTGGGTGCGTGCCGTCGTCATAGCCGGGCTGCTCTGGGCCGGCTGGCACATGACCGGGCTTGATGATGAAGTCGTGAGTAAATTCACGCTCTACTACCCGTGGCACAAATCGTTCGGCGTGCTGGCGTTTCTGCTGGTGCTGGTACAGATCGCCCTGCGTGTTCGCACCCCCGCCCTTCCGCAGCCACCGCTCACACTGGCGGCGCATGAGCGATTCCTCTCACGTTTCGTACAACGCTCCATGTACGTACTGATCGTGGCCGTGCCGCTGATGGGGTACTCGATGTCGAGCACCTTCACCATGAGCGACGGCGTGTTCTTTTTCGGCGTGAACCTGCCGGAGCTGCTGCCGAAGAATGACAATTGGTTTGTGGTGTTCCAATGGCTGCACAAAGTCCTGGCCTATACCTTGCTGGTCCTGATCGTGCTGCATATCGCGGGCGCGCTCAAACACCGCTTGTTCGACCGCGACCCTCGCAACGACGTACTGCGCCGCATGCTGTGAGCGGATACATCCCGGGCACGCGTCTGCGATGAGGCCGGCAGTTGTAACCAAGACGAAAGCCGCGTCCACTGCGGCTTCTGTCGTTGGGCTGTCAGCGGCGCGGCGTCTGCAAGGCGTGGTAGCCGTAATCGGCGCGGGCCTGGCGTAACGGCACGCCCGCCTCGATCGCCGCACGAATATGCTCTTCGGCCTGGTGGATTTCTTCGGCTACCGCCAGCACCTGGCTGAGTGAACCGGATGGAATCACCACCAGGCCATCACCATCGCCGCGCAACCAGTCATCCGGTTGTACCCGCACGCCGCCCAGCGCCACGGGTGCCTGGATGGCTTCGACACGCACGCGGTCCTTGCCGGTGCGCATCCAGTTGCCTCGGGAAAAGATCGGATAGCCGAGTTCCAGCGCACGGTCAACGTCGCGGCAGATGCCGTCAATCACCGTGCCGGCCAAGTGTTGGCGCGAGGCGGTCGAGGTCAGCAAATCCCCCCACACGGTGGTGTCCTGCCGCCCCTGATTGTCGATCACCACCACCTGGCCGGCTTCGAGGTCATCGATGTAATCACCCACCGAACCACCGTCCAGGCCAATGGGGCCGTAGCGCAGGGTCCAGGCTTTGCCCGTGAGCTTGAACGTGCGGTCCAGGGGCATGATGTCGGTGCATTGGCAAACGATGTTGAGGCGGTCCATCGCATCGCTGAGGTCGGTGCAGCTCAGGGCGTCAAGACGGGTAAAAATAGAGGTTTGCATGATGGGGCCTTCCTTGTGTCCTGTGGGTTAACGCGCGGTGGCGGCGGCACTGAATACGTGGATCTTGTCGACGATCTGGCGTGACGCCGCCCGGATTGCCGTGCTGGTATTGCCGGCGATGTGCGGCGTCAATTGCGCATTGGGAATGTCGGTCAATGGCGAGGCGAAACGGTCTTTCTCCAGGGCAAAGGTATCGATGGCGACGGCTTTGAGATGCCTGGGAAACTGGCGCATGAAGGCGGCCAACTGGTGTTCGTCGACGATCCCGCCGCGCGCGGTATTGATGAGGATTGAGCCCTGGCGCATCTGCCGGAACTCGGCAGTGCCGAACATGCCTCGGGTCTGGGGGGTGAGCGGTACGTGGATCGAGACGATGTCCGCCTCGGCCAGTAACTGTTCAAGACCTGCGCGTCGTTCAAGTCCAAGGCTGTGCGCTACCGGTTCGGTAAAACGTTCGGACCCGGTGGCGATCACCTTGATGCCCAGCGCCGCAGCCTTGCGCGCCACCTGCCGGGCAATGCTGCCTGTGCCCACCAGCCCAAGCGTCAGTTCGGCGTATTCGCAGGCAGGTGCCAAGGTGCCTTTTGCCCAATGGCCGTTGTGCGTTTCGACGTTGTAGTCATCCAGGTCGCGCGACAGAAACAGCGCCTGGGCCAGGACGTATTCGGCAACAGCGGCCGCGTTGGAGCCCGGCGTATTAAGGATCACCACGCCGCACTGCTCGCACCCCAGCCGATCAATATGATTGACCCCAGTGCCAGCCTGGGCAATGGCGCGCAGTGGCGTGGCCAGCGCCGTCGAGGTGGCGGCGCGAATCAGGCCGGCGCCCAGGGGAATGTTCAGGCGCGTCTTGAACACGCTGTAGCCGCCGGCCCGACTTACGGCGGCAATAAAGGCCGGCTCGTCATGGCAGTCGATCTCGGCATAGTCAATACGCGTGCCGTAGTGCTGCCGAATGCGCTCTTTGTCCGCGAAATAGTGCAGGTTGAGGGTGACGCCCAGGCCCCGTTCAAGAAATCGATCGACTTCCTCAAACAGTAACGGCGGCCCGGGGGCATCCAGTATCAGGGTGGTCAATGCCATACCGTTGATCCTCTTGGGGGGTAGCGCCTGCCGATACCCGGGTTGCCCCAGGCATCGGGGTTAACCATCGGGTTAATCACCAGGTGAAATGGTGCGCACTTGCAGGATCGATCAGGCCCGCGTCGGTACTCACGGCCGCGAGAAACCCGCTGTAGAAATCATTCAGCGATGAAGACTGGATGAACGCGGGATTGCTTTTGGCGTAGATCAGGAACAACCGATAGATTCGCAGGTTCTTTTCCTTGCGGTAGACCTCGGCCTTGAGACTGGGCCACAGGTTGAGCACGCTGTTTTCCTTGATCTTCCATGGGTCCGCCGGCTCGGTGCCGGTGGTGGCCTTGTACACGAAGCGCTTACCTTCAATCACTTCCAGGTGCAGGCTGGCCAGCAACTGTTCGGCCGTGCCGACGGCTTCACTCTTCAATGCCTGCGCCAGCGCCAGGATGTGGGCCTTCTCCGGAATGCTGCCGGTCAGGGTCAGCCAGGCGCATTTGAGGTCGGTTCGCGCAATGGCGTAGGCCATGCCTTTGACGTAGGTATGAAAGCTCTCATCCTCGTTAAAAGCCTTCGACAGCTGCGTTGCCGGGGCTTGCGCGAACTGCCCGACGCCGATCAGTTCGCTGTGCAACCCACCGGCCAGCAAGGCGCGGGTCCAGGGAATCGCACGAATGGCATCGGGGCGCGACTCGAACACCTTGATGTTGAAGATACGAGAAGGCGGCCGGGTGCCTTTGGCGGTGGCCCTGACCACATCGAATCGCGCCAGGTCGCGCAGCAGGGAAGGCAGCGCAGGATGCTCGAAGAACGTCGCCTGGTAGCGGCGCACCACGTCCCCCCAACGTTGAATCCTGCCGGCAATGACCGCCTCGGACAGCTGCGGCTGGGGCTCGGCGTGCATACGGTACAACTGGCTGAGAAAGTTGACGGACTGGTTGCGCGTCAGCAGATGAGCGCGCATCTCCGCGCAACCGGCCAGCATGAAGCGGGTTTCCGGGCCCTCCAGCGCGCCGAACTCCTGCAAGGTCTCGGCGATCACCCCATTACACCGTGCGTGTTCCCCGCCCATGATGACGTGGACGACCACCTCGATGCCGTAGCGGGCCGCGATCAGCTTGTGCTGGTTGGCAATCGCCATGTTCAGTTTGTGCATGGCCTTGCCGCCCTGCTTGCCCGTGTCGCTGGGGCCAAACGTGATGTATTGGCGGTTGCCGCGCGTTGCCAGGTGCTGGCGGTACACCGGGTTTTCGTACACCTCATGCACCGTGGCCAGCGTGCGCTCGGCACCTGCCAGGTCTTCGGGTTGCAGGGCGATGTCGATCCCATCCCGCACCTGGGCTGCTTTCATCAGGAACAGCACTTCAAGCGCGCTGAGGGCCGAGGTGTACTCGGCGATCCCGTGGATTTTCATGCGGTCGCGATAACGGTCGATCATTTCAAACCGCTCCACCGCGTTGCGCGCATCGTGCATGCGAATATAGCTCGGGTCCTGCTCCATCAGCGCAATGTAATCCTGGCCGGCGTATTGCTCGACTTTGCGGGTGTAAAGCGGCGTGGTGCGTTGCAGATACTCCTGCCACAGGCCAGCGGGCGTCTGGGCCGCTCCGCCTTCCAGCGCGACCTCAAGTGCGGCCTGACGCGCACGCTCATCCAGTTCGTGGTAGTGCCGGCCCTGGCCCAGGCCGATGGTTTCCAGCCACTGGCTGGACAGAATCTCATCGACCACGCTGATGAACATCTCGGCGTTTTCACGAAACTCGATATCCAGATAGTGAAAGCCAAACGCATGCACCCGCAGCAGCAGACGGTCGATGGCGGCCGGCTGGGTAAAACGGATGCTGCTCAGTGCATCGATCAGTTCGGCGGGACGCTCGAAATGCGCGGGATGATCCTGGCCCACGCGGGCACGAATCTCTTCAAGGCGATGCCGTGCACCGCCGTCCTTGATCAGGCTGTCGATATCGGCGATGTAGCGATTGCGCAGCGCCGTTTCCAGCGCCAGCACCAGGGTTTCGGTGTGCTGGTTGGTGTCATAGGGGCGGCCATCCTTGTCGCCGTATAACCAGGTGAACAAGGTCAGCCATTTTTCCTGCGGCGCCAGGCCCAGGGCGTGATGCACGTCGGGCAATGCGTCATACACACTGTCGGCGTAAAAAATCTGTGATTCGATATCCGTGCCATTACTGCCCGACCACACGGCGTTGTACAACTCCAGCAGGAGCTGCGCAGTGACTTGAGGCTTTTTGAGGCCACGGTCTTCGACGTGCTGGGCCAGTTTCTGCAAGACCAGCACAACGGAATGCTTGAGCTGGTCGGTCTCTTTGCACAGCACTCCCAGGCTGACATTTACTCCCGCCGGCGCTGTAATCAACTGCGGGTCGAGCGTGAGCAACTGACGAGGCAAGCTGGCCTGGGACGCGATCTGTGTCGCCACGCTCCTGACCGACAATTCGAACAGCAATTGCTTGATCAGCAACAACTTCCAGAACGCCTCGACGTCCTTGCTGGAACGGGATTCAAAGAACGCCTTGCCCAGGGCAGCGGCCAATTTCGAATCACCCTTGTCCAGATACGACAGCGTATCGATTTCAGCATAGATTCTCAGGCAGGCGCGGGTGTGCGGGGCTTGGGAAGCATCATCCGTGTTGGCCTTGAGTGCGTGTTCCAGTGCTCGCCATAGAACGTCATGCAGTAGCGCGGGGTTGGTATGGCCGATTGAGGGGCGAGTTGATGCATTTTCCAGTATGGAATTGATCACATGATTCATGGGTTCAAGCCTCGATAATTGTCAAATCCCTTGTTTGCAGTGCGCCGGGCGGACACACGCAAAATCATCAATGTCCCAGGCTTAACCCACAGCGTCGCAACGAACGGAAATTACCTGTTCGCCGACAGAAAGCCCCCTAGCCGGTACCGAAAAACGGCAGAAAACTGAAACAAATTGTTACATCCGCCCGCAATAAACCATGGCTTGGATTTCTCCACAAAAGACCTTTTTGGAATAGCCAACTTGAAAATAAAGATAGGAAGCTAATAAAAATAACGGCACTGAAGTCCGGTTGACTGCCTGCATATTTTCTAACGTGCTGATTATTTGGCATTAATCTGCAGTCACGAAAACCGGCTGAGCCGAGGGGAATATCAAGTAGGAATCACCTGCGGGCGCAACCTAAATAATTCTTCATGAACACCATTTCCTACGCAGGGAGCAGACATCCTTCCTGCCTGCAAAAGAAAAACCCGGCGCTTGGCCGGGTTTTGTCAGTTCATGCTGTGGGACGAGCTACTTCGCACCGCCATTGTCACGGTCGGTCTGGGCGTCCTGATCCGATCCGGGATTGCCCGGCGGTGGGTTCCAATCTTCCGGCTTCTCGCCTGTGCCCTGCTTGGGCTCGGATTCAGCTTGCTCCAGGCCTGACGCGTGACCTTCGCCCAGGTCGGGCACTTGCTTTTCCGGTCCGGGATAGGGCGCTGCGGGACCGTTATTGTCATCGACCATAAATCACCTCTATTGCAGTAGCGCGCGGTGCGCACAGGGCTGAGTGGGCTGTTCAGACAGAACGTGCGAGTGCCCTTCAGCACGCGCCCGGCGGGATACCGTCCTTGTTGAAATCCTTCAGTCGCTCACGCTCCTCTTCGGTGGAGTGCGCCGGTGTTTGCTCTTCGGGTTCCTTGGGCTTTTCTTCGGTCATGGCTGATTCCTCCAGGTTGTAGAGTTTCGGCACTCTGCGGCGCGGGCAGTTCAAAATGAATGGTCGCGCAGGCCGCGACCGTGTGGCTGCGACTCTGCGGGCATAAAAAAAGGCGCTCCGAAGAGCGCCTTTTTACCGCCGATTGCCTTACTGCAAACTGACCTGACGCAGCTCGGGCTTGGCCTCGCCACCGATCATGATGCGCTTGGGTTTGGCCTCTTCAGGCACCTCGCGCAGCAGGTCGATGCTCAGCAGCCCGTTGTTCAAGGCCGCGCCGCGCACTTCGATGTGGTCCGCCAGGCGGAACGACAACCGGAAAGCACGCTGGGCGATGCCCTGGTGCAGGTAAGCGACCTTCTCGTCGGTTTCGCGTTTGCCGCCGGAAACCGTCAATACACCTCGTTCGACCTGGATATCCAGATCCTCCTCGGTCAGGCCAGCCACTGCGATGACAATCCGGTAGGCGTCATCACCGTGCTTTTCCACGTTGTGAGGTGGATAGGAATTCGGAGCCTCGCTGCGCAGCGCCGACTCGAACAGGTCATTGAAGCGATCAAAGCCCACCGATTGACGGAACAGTGGGGCCAACGAAAGGGTAGTAGCCATTTTAAAATCTCCTGAGTTTCTCCAAGTGATTTAGGACGCGACCCGCATTCGGCATCGCGTGATCAAAAATTTATGGACGCGCAAAAGGATTTCAAGGGGGCGGAAAAAAATTTTTCTTGGCTGATATCGCTCTCGCAGGAACGGCGGGGCTCGCGCTTGTGCTCTAATCTCAACACAGGCGTGCTTTACCCCGTGAGCGCCTGAGACAGCCCTTGAGGTACAAGAAAAATGAAAATGACTCTACCAGCCCTGGCATTGGGCATCCTGATCTCCCAAGGCGCCTCGGCCGCCGGAGATGGCACCGCCGCCCTGGGCGGCGGCGTCGGCGGCGTACTGGGCAATGTCGTGGGTGGGCAGCTCGGTGGCTCCACCGGTGCGGCCATCGGCGCCGGTGTAGGGGGTGCGACCGGCGGCGCGGTGGGCGCGCGCAAAGGCAATCGAGCGGAAGCGGCACTGGGCGGCGGCGTTGGCGCTGCGGGTGGTTCAGTGATCGGTAATCACCTGGGCGGCAGCACCGGTTCGGCTATCGGCGCAGGCCTGGGTGGCGCCGCCGGCGGCGCGGTGGGCAACAACCTGGGCGGCGACGGCGGGAAACACAAAGGCAACAAGCATAAGCACAAGAACAGGCACCGCTGATCCTCTGACGCTGTCCCGACAGCACACTCCCCGGGTTGAACGACGTTAAACGCGTTCAACCCGGCGTGTAAGAGGCTGCCCCCACTCCCGTTACATCGGCGTACTGCTCACCACCCGCAAGGCCAGCCCTTCATAGGCATCCAGCGTAATCGTGAACGTGCCCTCCTCCGTCAGATCCCCTTCCACCCGCTCATTGATGATGTCCACCACCGGCCCTGGTGCAATGTTGGGCAGGTGCAGGGATTCGGTGATCGGCGTGGCGCCGAAGTTCAGCGCAGTGATCTGCGTGCCCTTGCCTGCCGGCAACTCATGCACCATGACCAGCAGGCCGGGGTGCTCGACATCCGGAATCAGGATCTGGCGACTGGCGGCAATGTCGTAGGCGCGGCGCACGCCGAGGATCTTCTGCAACTGCGAGGCAAAAGAGTCCGGGTCCTGCAACTGGCTGTTCAAGCTGCCGTACAGGCTTCTGGAACGCGGCATCTGCCCGGCCGACAGCTCGGCGTCGGGGTTGAGGTCAACCAGATCGTAGGCGCCGCGATGAATCCAGCGCGTGTCGCCATCGGCCATCAAATGCCCGACCTCTTCGGCGGCCAATGGCAGCGCACCCACCAGGTCCCAACCGGACAGCGCAAACACCCCAGGCTGCATGGCGTTGTACATCACCAGCAGCAAATGGATCTGGCGAATCTGCTGCACGTCGGCCGCGGTGATCGCGTCCAGGTCGCGAATGCCGAGGGCTGCGGTGATGATGCTGGCGGTGGTGCAGGACACGCCATTGGTGACGAACTTGAGGTTATACGGCGCGTGCTCGCCGGTCAGGCGTTCATACATCTGCTCGCGGATATGCTCGCGCAGGATGTTGCCGGGAAAGGTCTGGCCCTGGAACAGAAAGGTGTCATGGGCATGCAGGGTCCAGAAGTGCACCAGTTCCAGGGTCAGTTCGTCGTGGTTTTGCAGCGCGTGGATCAGCGAACCAGGGTCGATGCCGAGGCTGTGCATCTGGCGCAGCATCAGGCGCAGGAACTCGGCGTCGCCCATCAGCAACGCATGCTGGTAGGCCGGCCGGGTGATGAAGTCATAGGACAGGTCGGCGCCGCCGTGGGACATGGAGGCGATATCGTCGACGGTGAGGTTGAGTTCCTGGAAGCTGAAACCACCGGCCTTGCGAATAGCACCGCCCAGCAACTGGTTGCCGGTGATCGACAGCGGATGGCTTTCCGACCAGGCGCTGCCGTCGAGCTTGCGTTCCACGCCGAGGAAGCCGTTGGCGTCCAGGCGCAGGATCTTGGCGCCCATGACATCGATGGCGTGCAGTGCGTCGCCGATGATCATCTGCTGGGCGGCGAATGACGGATCGAGCCAGTTCAGCGACGGCTGCCCTTCCTTGAAGTAATGCAGGTACACCCAGCGTCGCGGCTTGCCGTCGACCCCGATCACCACGGGCGTGGCGCTCCAGTCGGTTTCCTTGACGCCGGGCTCGAAGAAAATCACCCGTTGCAATTGGCCGACGATGTAGTGCTTGTCGCGCAGTGCATCCACCTGCGGCGGGCTGAGGTTCTGCGCGTCGCGGCCCTCGGCGACGTCCGGCAGCAGCGGCCAGTCTTCTTCACGGATTTCGACCATGTGATACAGGCCCGGATAGTCTTCATAGGCCATTTCCGCCAGGCGAAAATCCGCGCCCTTGCCGGTGTGGGACGGAATCACGTCGTCGATGATCACCGCGTTGTGCGCGGCGGCCATGCGTGTCAGCGCCTGCAACTGCGCCTCGGTGCCCAGTTGCGGGTCGATGTCGAAGCTGATGCGGTCGAAATTGCCGTCGATGGTCGGGGTGTGTCGGGTGCCGGACAAACCGCCGGACTTCTTCAGCGGCCCGTTGTGAATGCCCTGGATGCCGATTTTCGACAACGCATGCCATAGGCTTTCGTCGCCCAGCGCCTCCAGCACCGTGCCGTCTTCGCGGGTCACGATCGACGCCGGATACGCCGTGAACCATACCGACGACAGAGCTGAAGCGTCACGCGGGCGGGTGTGTGCGAAGGGTTGCTGCCACATCCGTCCCTGCCCCGAATAGAGCTTGGCGCGCTGACGCGCCGCGTTCAGCATGGACTGTTGCACCAGCCAATTCACATGATCGTTGTCCGCCGCCGTCATAAGCCTGATACCTGTGGTCGTTAAAGGTGATTCGTAAGCATAGGAGCGATGGCGGGAGCGATTCGTTGCATCGGGATGCAGATCCCTGTCCAAATGTGGGATCGACACAAGATACCGGTCGGCTCGAAGGCCGCCGCGCTTTTGCGTTTGATCTGCTTTTGATCTCAGGCGCCCCGTTAAACCACGCTGGCCGAACGCAGGCTTGAATCCGTGGGCAACCCGGCAGGACGCCGGGTTAGCC
>NZ_CVTN01000063.1:11578-42107 GCF_900004915.1 Pseudomonas sp. 31 R 17 | reverse complement strand
AGCGAGGTGCCGAGTGGTGGGGCAAGAGCGTTTTGCTTACTTTTGCGCTTTTCAAAAGTGAGCCGCTGTAAAAGCGGAACCCTAAGTGGCCGTTGCCGCAGGAACAGATATGTACTCGGTCCAATCCAGCATCCTGGTCGGCTCTGAGGCCGCCATCGGGGGCAAGCCCCCTCCCACATTTGGGCCAGGATCGACACAAAATCCCGGTCGGCTCTGAGGCCGTCATCGGGAGCAAGCCCCCTCCCACATTTGGGCCAGGATCGACACAAAATCCTGGTCGGCCCTGAGGCCGTCATCGGGAGCAAGCCCCCTCCCACATTTGGGCCAGGATCGACACAAAATCCCGGTCGGCTCTGAGGCCGTCATCGGGGGCAAGCCCCCTCCCACATTTTGATCGGGATCGACACAACATCCCGGTCGGCCCTGAGGCCGTCATCGGGGGCAGGATCCCTGCCACACCTATTGGGTGGCCTGCCGATATTGCCTGGGCGTAAACCCGGTCGACGCCTTGAACTGTCGAGTAAACGCACTGTGGTCGGTATAGCCGCACTGCAAGGCGACATCGGTAATCGGCAGGTCGGTGTGCAGCAATCGGTGGGCATGCTCCAGCCGCACCTTCTGGATCATTTGCCGGGGCGTAAGGTGGAACACACGCTTGCAGTAGCGCTCCAACTGCGCCACGGAGATACCGGCAATGCGCGTCAATTCACCAAGGGTGACACGGCGGTTGAAGTGAGCGCGGATATGTTCGTCCACCGCCGCCAGGCGTTGGTAGGCAGGGTGGGTCTGGCTGGCCGACTGCAGGTCAAGCGAAATGCCGGCCAGGCCGATGATCGCGCCGCCAGCGTTATACAGCGGCCATTTGTGCGTCAGGCACCAGCCCGGTTCGCGGCTGCCGTAAAGGTGCAGCTCAAGCTGGTCCTCCAGCACCAGCCCCTGCTGCAGCACACGCCGGTCCTGCTCGGTATAGCCCGGCCCCAGTTGCGCCGGGAATACTTCGGCGCTGGTCTTGCCCAGCAGCGGCTGCAGTTGCCGCAGGCCGCAGCGCTGCACCAGGGTGCGGTTGGCGAGCACGTAGCGGGCCTCGATGTCCTTGATGAAAAACGTCGCGTTGGGGATCACGTCCAGCAACGGCAACAGCTGCGCCGCGCCTGTCAGCAACTGCTCGATGCTGTGGGGGCGACTGCCCTGCAAGAGACTCGCAAACACGTGCTGCACCATGATCTTCATCGCTCGTTTCCGACCCCGACGCCGAGCAGATTGCCCCATGCCCGGGACCCTGTCGAGCGCTGAAAACTGTGCTGAATTCGTCATCCATCCCGACGCAAACCATCAATCGCCGCCCGCTTAGGGGGTTCACGATAGCGCCACTGCCTACCTGGTGCGCCTGGAAAGCGACGACGATAAAAGCGAAGCGGTCAGTGACAATCACTACAGCACCCCACTCTCTTTAGCCACTCACTCTGCGGCCACCCACTGATGGAGCCTTGCATGAAACGCCTGCACGTTATCGACTCCCACACCGGCGGCGAACCCACACGCCTGATCATGAATGGCTTCCCTGCGCTGACCGGCGACACCATTGCCGCTCAACTCGACGACCTGCGCAGCCACCATGATCAATGGCGCCGCGCCTGCCTGCTGGAACCGCGCGGCAACGACGTGCTGGTGGGAGCGCTGTATTGCGCGCCGGTCACCCCAGGCGCGACCTGCGGCGTGATCTTCTTCAACAACGCGGGTTATCTGGGCATGTGCGGCCACGGCACCCTCGGCCTGATCGCCTCGTTGCACTACCTGGGGCTGATCGAGACGGGCGTGCACACCCTCGACACCCCGGTGGGCCCGGTGGCGGCCACGCTGCACGCCGACGGCGCGGTGACCCTGCGCAACGTGCCCGCCTATCGCTATCGCCGGCACGTCTCAGTGCAGGTGCCCGGCCACGGCGCGGTCGTGGGTGATATAGCCTGGGGCGGCAATTGGTTTTTCCTGGTGTCCGACCACGGCCAGGCGCTGCAGATGAGCAACGTCGACGCCCTCACCGACTACACCTGGGCCATGCTCAAGGCCCTTGAAGCCCAGGGCATCTACGGCGAAGACGGCGCGCTGATCGACCACATCGAACTGTTCGCCGACGACACCGAGGCCGACAGCCGCAACTTCGTGATGTGCCCCGGCAAGGCCTATGACCGCTCCCCCTGCGGCACCGGCACCAGCGCCAAGCTCGCCTGCCTGGCGGCCGACGGCAAACTCGGCCCCGGTGAGCCCTGGGTCCAGGCCAGCATCACCGGCAGCCAATTCCAGGCCCGCTATGAATGGGACGGCGAGCGCGTACGCCCGTTCATCACCGGCCGCGCCCACATGACCGCCGACAGCATCTTGCTGATCGACGAACAGGACCCGTTTGCCTGGGGCATCTGAGCCCTTCCCCCCCTACTCAATATCAAGGAGTCAGCACCATGAGCGACAATATCTTCACCGGCTGCATGCCCGCCCTGATGACGCCGTGCACCCCCGCGCGCACACCCGACTTCGACGCCCTGGTGGCCAAGGGTCGCGAACTGATCGATATCGGCATGAGCGCCGTGGTGTATTGCGGTTCCATGGGCGATTGGCCGCTGCTCACCGAAGCCGAGCGCCAGGAAGGCGTGGCGCGCCTGGTGGCCGCCGGCGTACCGACCATCGTCGGCACCGGCGCGGTCAACAGCCGTGAGGCCGTGTCTCACGCGGCGCATGCGGCCAAGGTCGGCGCGCATGGTTTGATGGTGATTCCGCGTGTGCTGTCCCGTGGCGCTTCGGCCACCGCACAAAAGGCCCACTTCGCGGCGATCCTCAAGGCAGCGCCCAACCTGCCGGCGGTGATCTACAACAGCCCGTACTACGGCTTCGCCACCCGCGCCGAGCTGTTCTTCGAGCTGCGCCGCGAACACCCGAACCTGATCGGCTTCAAGGAATTCGGCGGCGCCGCCGACCTGCGCTATGCGGCGGAAAACATTACCTCCCAGGACGACGACGTGACCCTGATGGTGGGTGTCGATACCCAGGTGGTGCACGGTTTTGTCAATTGCAACGCCACCGGCGCCATCACCGGCATCGGCAACGCGCTGCCCCGTGAAGTGCTGCAACTGGTGGCGCTGAGCAAGCTGGCCGCCACGGGCGATGCCAAGGCCCGGCGCCAGGCCCGCGAGCTGGAAGCCGCGCTGGCGGTGCTGTCCTCGTTCGACGAAGGCTGCGACCTGGTGCTGTATTACAAGCACTTGATGGTGCTCAACGGTGACCAGGGCTATGCCCTGCACTTCAACGAAACCGATGGACTCAGCGCCGCTCAACGCCGCTATGCCGAGCAGCAGTACGCGCTGTTCCGCCAGTGGTACGCCAACTGGTCGGCCGAGCAGAACGTCGCTTGATTTTCTGTCGGCGCGGGCGTGCTGTGGCGAGTCATCTGCTGGTCAACAGCCGAAGAGAGGCATAAGCGATGACCAATCCCCATTCAGCCGACATCGTCGTGGTCGGCGCCGGCATCATCGGCGTTGCCTGCGCCTTGCAACTGGCGCGACAAGGGCGGCAGGTGCTGGTGATCGACGCGCAGGCGCCGGGCATGGGCGCCTCCTATGGCAATGCCGGGCACCTGGCCACCGAGCAGGTCTTTCCCATCGCCGACTTGTCGATCCTCAAGCGCCTGCCGGCCATGTTGCTCGATCCTTTGGGCCCGCTGCGCCTGGACTGGACCTACCTGCCCCGCGCCCTGCCCTGGTTCATGCGCCTGCTGTTGAACCTGCGGCCGATACGCTATCAGCGCACTGTCGCAGGCCTTTGCGCGTTGAATGAAGCCAGCCTCGCCGCGTGGCAGCGCTTGTTGGGTTCTATCGGGCAACCGCAGTTGCTGCGCGAAGACGGTTCGCTGCTGGTGTTTGAGCGCGCCGAATCCCGTGCGGCGCTGGATGCCTTGCAGCAGCGGATGCAGCAGCAAGGCGTGCCGGTGGCGTTCTGGTCAGCGCAAGCGGTGCGCACGGCGGCGCCGCAGTTGAGCGAGGCGATACAGGGCGGATTGTTTTTTCCGCGCACCGGGCATTTTCTCGACCCGTACGCAGTGGTCGGCGAGTTGGTGAACGCGGCCAGGGCCCTGGGCGTGACCTTTCTGCAACAGCGCGTCGTGGATGGCCGCGTGGAAAATGACGGTGTGTCATTGATGACGGATCACCGCGTGGTCACCGCGCGCCAGGTCCTGATCGCCTGCGGCGCCCACTCGGCCCGTCTCACCGCCACCCTCACCGGCAAGCGCGTGCCGCTGGACACCGAGCGCGGCTATCACCTGATGCTGCCCCACGAACACCAGCGCCTGCCCTTCGCCGTCACCTCACTGGAGCGCAAATTCATCATGACCCCTATGGCCGACGGCCTGCGCCTGGCCGGCACCGTGGAATTCGCCGGCCTGGAACGTCCGGCCAATATGCAGCGAGCGTGGCAGTTGCACCGCTTGAGCGACGGCCTGTTCCGCCAGCCGCTGAACGCAGCCGACGCCACGCCGTGGATGGGCTTTCGGCCCTCCCTGCCCGACTCGCTGCCGATCATCGACCGGGTGTGCGATGGCAAGGTGCTGCTTGCGTTCGGTCATCAGCACCTGGGATTGACCCAGGCGGCGGTGACGGCGGAAAAAATCGCTCAGCTGGCAAGCGGTGAAGCAGTGCCTGGGATGCAGGCGTATCGAATGGCGCGGTTTTGATAAAGCACTTAACCGGATTGATTCGAGGAGGCGGCGAATAATGCATCGGCGGTCTCTTGAATGTCGTCGCGCAGGCAGAGCTTGTCCAGCCAGCCGATGGGAATCCCATGGACACCATAATGTGCACCGGCCAACTGCCCCACGATAGCGGCGGTCGTGTCGGCGTCGTCACCCAGGTTGGCCGCAGCGAGTACCGCTTCGGCAAAACTGGCTGTGTGTTCGAAACACCAGAACGCCGCTTCCAGCGAGGCAACGGCATAACCTGACCCTTTGATGTCTGCCTGGGCCTTGTCGCGATACCCGCCACGCGCAATCGCCATGACCTTGGGCGCCGACAAAGCGCTATCCTCCAGGCGCAGGACTTCATTCTTCGACACACCGCTCAAGGCCCTGCCCATGGCCTCGGCCAGCAACAGGCAGCATTCGATAGCCTCTTGGGCGGCGTGTGTGGTACGCGAACTGAGCGCGCTGAATCGGCGGACGTTTTCCAGGTCGGGAAAGTAAAACAGCACCACAGGCGCGAGTCGCATCATCGAACCGTTGCCGGCCGAATACGGGTCGGTAGAACCGGAAAACGCCTCGCCAGTGTTCTCAAATGCCGCCAGTGCTTCACGAACGGTCATGCCGATATCAAAGCATTCACCGGTTGAACTCAAGTAGCCCCACTTCCACCAGTTCAGATAACGTCCCATCTGATCGGCTGCGTCAAAACCACCCTTGCGCAACAGGCTCTCGGCCAGGCAAAGCGCCATGGAAGTGTCATCAGTCCACTGGCCGGGCTGAAGGTTGAACGGCCCGCCACCGACCATATCGGTGACGGGCGAAAAGGTGCCCCGAGGCATGAACTCGACCGTGGTGCCTACCGCGTCGCCACAGGCCAGCCCAAGCAAGCTGCCGCGATAACGATCCAAAAGCGTGGTGTCCATCAACCCTCCTTGAGAAAACATTGCCCCCCCCTACTATTTGACCAAACGCTTTTCTTTAGAGGGGCGATAGCCGAAATACGAGCTGTAGCACTTGCTGAAGTGACTCGGTGACACAAAACCGCAGGCCACCAGCACGTCCACCTGCGACAGCTCGGTGTGCTGCAACAGGCGCCGCGCTTCGGTCACGCGCAACTCCATGTAGTAGCGCTGCGGCGTGGTGCCCAGTTGTTCCTTGAACAGGCGCTCCAACTGGCGCCGCGAGCGGCCGGCGTAGACGGCGAGCTGGTCGAGCTCAAGCGGTTCTTCCAGGTTGGCGTCCATCAGCTTGAGCACTTCGCGCAGCGGTGCGCTGACGCAGACGTTTTCGGTCGGTTTGATGCGTCGGTAGCGCGACTCCTCGAAGGCGAGGATGTCTTCGATGCCTTCGACCAACGCCTTGCCGTGCAGGCTCTTGATCCAGTCCAGGGCCATGTGGAAGGCACCCGAGGGGCTGGAAGCGGTGAGGCGGTCGCGGTCGATCACATAGGGCTCGCTGGTGACCTGCGCGGCCTTGCACACCTCCGCCAGCGCCGGACGATGCTCCGGGTGGATGGCGCAACGATAGCCCTGCAACAACCCGGCGCGGCCGAGAAACCATGAGCCGTTCCACAGGCCGGCAAGCCCGACACCCTGTTCGGCAGCGGCGCGCAGGATATGGATGAAGTCTTCACTGGCCTTGAGTTCGGTGCGAAATCCACCACAGATCACCAGCAGGTCCAAATCCTGCAACACCGACGGTTCCAGGCGCGCATCGGGACGGATGACCAGGCCCAGGTCACTGATAATCTCGCGCTCGTCCCACCCGAACGTGCGCGTCGCGAACAGCTCGGGGCGCAGCAGGTTGGCGGTGACCAGCGTGTCGAGGGTCTGGGTGAAGGCAGGCAGCGAGAAGTGTTCGAGCAGCAGGAAGCCGATACGGGTGACCGCCGCCGTCTGCTGGGGATTGTCATTGAGGTAGCGCAGGTTCTTACCCTTCATGCCACCGCTGAACTGGCGTCTTTCCATCGAGGGTTGGCCCACTCTTATTGTTGATGCAGTGGGCGCTATCTTAGGGGCAAACGCGGTGGCTGTCTCACTCCCGGCGGCTGATCAGCAAAAACCTGTAGCGCCTGAAACCTGCGATCCAGGCGCTGGCGCGCCATCTGATACGGTTTTTTCCGCGCCATCTGCCTCTGTATCGAAAACCGCCCGAAGCGGACAATGGCGCCATCCGACATTCCTGTCGTCCCCCTTCCCTTTGGAGGCCTTATGACCAAGATGGCTATTTTCCTGTTCGGTTTTCTGGTGTTGACCATCGGCATCGGCATGCTGGCGACCATTTCGCCGGTCTAGTGGGGCTGTCACCCGACAAAAAGCATCGGATACAACGACAGCACCAGCAACCCCGCCATGGTCCAGTTGAATGCCCGCAACCAGCGCGGCTCGCGCAAGACACTGCGCAAGCCGCTGCCGCAGCCGACCCACACGCACACACTCGGCAGGTTGACCACGGCAAACACCAGCGCAATCACCAGCACATTGGTCACGTAACCCTCGGCCGGCGTGTAGGTGGTGATCGCGCCCAGTGCCATGATCCACGCCTTGGGGTTGACCCACTGGAACGCCGCCGCGCCGAGAAAGGTCATCGGCTTGCCCTGTTCGTCATCGCTGTCCGCCATGCCGCCGGCGTTGGCGATCTTCCACGCCAGGTACAGCAGGTAGGCCGCGCCGACATAACGAAGCAGCGTGTATGCCCAGGGGAACAGCTTGAACACTTCGCCCAGGCCCAGCCCCACGCAAATCACCAGCACCATGAACCCGATACTGATACCCAGCGCATGGGGCATCGAACGGCGAAAGCCGAAATTCACGCCGGAGGCCAGCAACATGGTGTTGTTGGGCCCGGGGGTGATCGAAGACACGAAAGCGAACAGCACAAAGGCTGACAGGAGACTGGTGGACATGAACATGGCGCGGCATCCAAGCGGGGGGGTGATGTCCTGCGACAGTAGAGGGTTGCGCAGTTTATCGCCCCATACAGCTGGCGTTGGATCGAGGAATACACTTTGATGACATGGGTTTCACGAAGCTTTCACAGACGCAGGCCTAAGGTTACCCCAGCTCCTACATGAACACCTTTTAGCCCGCTCCCCCATCGCGGGCTTTTCTTTGCCTGTGATTTTTCCCGGATAAACAGGGTGAACGCTGTGATAGACGATCTCGGCGGTCCCAGAACCGCACAACAAGCACTGTTCTACGACCTTGAAGATGCCGGCGCCGTGATCGGCTGGTCGGTGGTTGAACTGAAGGCCCTGGCGGCCAGCGGCAAGGCGGGCGATCAAGCGGCGCTGCTGAGCAAAGTGTGCGCGCTGCTGGCTGTCCAGCAGAAACGTCTTGAAGCCTACGCACATGAAGTCAAAGAGCAGCGAATCAATCGGTCTGAAGCGGCTGGCTGAGACCAGCCGCATCGCTGCATCGGGCTGATCAGCGGTGTTGCGTTGAATGCTGACCGCCATCAGCATGTTGTTTTTTTACACGCTTTCGCGCCCTGAGTTCGTATTGGTGGTGGACAAACCAGATCACCAGAAGCAGAGCCGTCACGCCGAAAACCAGGGTTAAAAGCTCTAGCGCAGTACCTTCGTGTGCAAACATTTTTCGTTCCTCATCCTGAAGCCGTGTGACCGGGAAACAGTCACACCGAAATTGTTTGTAACAATACAAACAATTTCAGGGTAGTCGGCTGAGGCGTCCGTGACAACCGTTTAAAGGCTGGAACCCTTGATCCAGACACGTCATTCGTCGAAAACCTCGGACTCGGGGTTTGAAAAAACGATGGCCGGGTTGTTCTGCACCGCAAAAAAAAACCCGGCGCCAGGCCGGGTTCATCAGCTTGAATCAGTCACTAGTTATCCGGATGCTCACTCGCCACCGAATCAGCCGCATCCACATCCGACATATCCTCCTCCAGCGGCGCGTCATCGTCCGGCGGCAGTGGAATATTGTCCTCATCACGCTTAGGGTCGTGACCGGTTTCGTTATCGGTATTGCGAGTCACATCCTGTTGAGACAGGTTCCCCGGGGCATTCTCGTTGATATGCATGCTGGTTCTCCGTTCCTACGCTCGGGATATCCGCGCTTGATATTCAGAGACGGCATGGCAGGCAGAGTGCCGGGTGGCAGACGAATGGTGATCCCATGTGGGAGGGGGCTTGCCCCCGATAGCGGCGTGTCAGTCAATATAGATGTTTCTGACCCACCGCAATCGGGAGCAAGCCCCCTCCCACATTTGATCTGCTCCGTCCTGATCCTTGTGCAGATAAGTTTTCAATTTTTACAGACAATAAAAAACCCCGTAGACGCTAATCTACGGGGTTTCCAAGAGTGGAGGCCGAGGTCGGAATCGAACCGGCGTAGGCGGATTTGCAATCCGCTGCATAACCATTTTGCTACTCGGCCTCAAACGATCAATGCCTGTGTTGCCGGCATTCACCGCATACAAACTTGAGTGGGCTCTGTGAAGCGCGCCTCTACTCTCTAACTTATCCAACACACCTAACTCATTGAATACATTAAATTTTTTAATGCTTCATTGCGTTCGATGGGCGCCATTATGTACTTATTTGCTTTTGCCCGCAACCCCTTGATTTCAAAAATATTTCGCATTGGCATCAAGGGGTTGCGTGGCCGCCCTACTCCTTCACGCGTTGCGCCTGGTACTGCGGGTCGGCCTTGATCTGGGCTTCGGTGAAAGGCAGTGGGCGCAGCTGTTTCTCGGAGAAGGCCTGGGTCTGGTCCACGGCGTATTTTGAGTCAGGATTGCTGGATTCGGAGAACGCCAGTATGCCTACCGCCTGGGGGCCTTTGTCGTCGAAGCTGACGATTTGCAGATAGCTGGTGCCGCTCACGACTTCGCGTTTGCCGTCGGCGCGGGGTACGGTTTGCATGGCGTTGTAGATGCCCAGTTCCTGCGGGCCGCCATGCATGGGGGTTTGCCCGGAGACCTGGAGGTCGCCCCAGCGTTTCACGCCGAGTTTGTCGACGGCGGCGCTGGAAGCAAGCATGGCTTCGCGCAGGGCCTTGACCACGGGTGCGCGGTCGATGGCGAGGCCACTCGGGGTGGTCAGCGGGTGGGCCGGGTCGAAAGCGACGCGCCAGGCATCGGGAATCTGCTGCAGGTGTTCCACCAGGTTGATGAAGTGCACCAGGCCCAGGCCGCTGTCGAGGTTGGCGCGCTGGTCCCAGGTTTTCAGGCTGGCGCACAGTGACTCAAGCGCGGCGGCATCGTTGCCCAGGTGCTTGGCGCAGAACGCCAACAGGTCAGGCATGACTTGCCCCGCCAGGTACACCTCGTTGTCCATGACCATGCTTTGCAGGGCGCTGACGGTAATCGGCTGTTTCTCCAGGGATTGCAGGCGTTGCAGGGCAAAACGTGCACGGGGACCGAGGCCGATGTTGTCCTGGCTGATCACCGGGGAGAAGCCGGTGAGCGGCGCCTTGGGGTTGGCCATCCAGGCCGAATCGTTGGAGTGCTGCACGTAGTCACTGCGTTGCAGCTGCGGCAATTGGGCGGCCGGGAAGATGCCCGCTTGTGCGGCGCGAGGGTCGATGTCCCAGGCGCAGGCGCTGCGGCTGCCGTCGAGCATGATCATTTGCAGGCCGGCGCGCGGGTCGCTGCATTGCGCAAGCTTGGCGGCACTGACGTTGGGCACTACCGACAGGTTCATGTACAGGCTCTGGCCCTGGTCATCGGCGGCCAGGGTGTTGACCCACGGGATGCCTTGCAGGGTATGCACCGAGGTTTGCAGCGCCTGGAGGCTGTCGGCGCGGTTCATCGCGTACCACTGTTGCAGCACGCGGTCGTTGCCGAGGTTGGCGTCGCGCAGGCTGTAGGCGTAGTGATTGTCCCAGTCCAGCTTGCCGGGCCATTGCACCACGGGGCCGAACTGCGAACTGTAGACCGTATGGGTGACATCCTTGAGGCTGCCATCGGCCTGTTTGGCCTGCACGGTCAGCGTGGTTTTATCCAGGGGCAAGGACTTGCCATCGAGCAGGTAGCGGGTGGAATCCTTGGGGTCGAGGGTCAGGCGGTACAGGGTGAAATGCTTGGAAGTGTCCACCGTGTGCGTCCATGCCACGTGCTGGTTGAAGCCGATATTCACCACCGGCAGGCCGGGCAGCGCCGCGCCCATTACATCCAGCTGGCCGGGAATGGTCAGGTGCATCTGGTAAAAACGCATGCCGCCCACCCACGGGAAATGCGGGTTGGCCAGCAACATGCCGCGCCCATTGAAGGAGCGATCCCGGCCGACGGCCACGGCGTTGCTGCCCCGGTCAAGGGTGAAACGCTGTTGATGGGCCGCAGCCAGTTCGAATGCCCTGGCGTCGGGCTGCACGGCGGCCGTGGCCTGGGGAGGTGTCGCCCCAACCAAGGCTTCGGCGAACTGCCCGACGCCCCCTTCCACCAGCAGCCTGCGGGTCAGCTTGACCAGGTCTTCCTTGACCAGTGGACGCACCCACGCCGCCTGACACTGCGCCGGTGCGCCCTGCTCTTTCAGATAACGATTGAAGCCTGCGACATAGCCTTCGATACGCTGGCGGATCTGCGGCGTTTGCGCGCTCCAGAATGCCTCGACCGCGTTCGGCGTGTTCAGCCAGGTAAAGAACACGTCGCTGGCGAGGTTGTTGCGCTCTTCCAGGGTGGCCTGCTCGGGGCCGAAGAATCGGGCACGCTGGCCATTCACCGTAACGATTTCATTGGCCAGCAGGCACAGATTGTCCTGGGCATACGCGTAGCCGATGCCGAAACCCAGGCCACGTTCGTCGTTGGCGCGGATATGCGGCACGCCATAAGTGGTACGCCGAATCTCCGCCGACGCCTGCACCACCTGCTCGCGCGCCGATGCCGCCAGGCTCAACCCCAGCAACATCCCTGCCATGCCTATCCTGGACAACCCATTGGAAATAATCACGCCGACTCCACAGTCAATTGAACACCCTCGATAGGGACAACTACCCCACCGTTAGGACGCAATCCGCCGGGAATAATTTAGCCGCGCGGCAGGTTTATTCCCGGCGTGCACACGGTGACAAACCCGATACCGACAAATTTTCTACAGCTTGCACTTCATGATTTTGCTCGTTCGTTCGTCTTATTGAATAAGAGCACCATCATTTTCCTGATAAGGCTCTGATAAGGAGTTTTGCATGTACAACCCACAAGTGCCCACGGATGGACATTCATCAACCGACGAGGCCGGTTTCGGCAACGGCTCGCAAGGGTTTGACAAAACGCCCGAACAGCAGGGCAACCAGCGCATACGCCATTTGCTCAAGTGTTTCGGTCTGCGCACCAGCCTGATTCGGCTGAAGGTCATCGACGCCTTGATCACCGCTGCCGGCAACCAGCGCACCCTTGGCGTGCGCGGTGTGCACAGCCATTTGCTGGAACTGGGCATCCCGTTGTCGTTTCTCAGCGTGCGCGAGGTGCTCAAGCGCCTGTGCAGCGAGGGCGTGATCACCCTCAATGCCGACAAGAGCTACAGCCTCCACGAAGAGGCTGCCAAAGTGCTCGATGGGCGCGTCTGAATCACGCGCTCATCAGAAGTGAGGCTTGACCTTGCGCCGCATGATGCCGTTGATCACCACGACGACAACGGCAATCGCGATGGCCAGGTACTGGAAGGTTTTCTCGCTGATCACGCCAATGTTCTGCAGGTAAGACAGGCCGAACATCGAGGCCAGCACGGCCAGGGCAATCAGAATCGAATATTTCAAGCGTTGCTTTTGGGTCATGACGAGTTCCTGAACCTGAAGAATGTATGCACGTTGTGTCGCTGCGCATGCCGGGAATCTACCCGGTGGCGGGGACGGACTGAGGCCGGCCGAGGCTCATGTTACAGGCGATGAAAAATTTTGGCTCGTCCTACGCCTGACGGCGTTTGAACCCATTGCCTGGACACCTGCGGATACACGATATTCGCCCCCCCTGTACGGAACGTACCTACGCGACAGCCCCAACCATACGAAGCCCAACAAGGAAGAATCATTCGCCAAACAACATAGGGAAACTTGGGCCAACGTCACTTGGATTACACAATTGATTTCAGGCCTCGCCAACCTCCGTATACGCCGGGACACCTCCTCCCTGGAAACCACCCCGCCACCTCTGCCGCAGCTTGCGCCACAGCAGGTGCCAGCATTGACGCTTCCTCCCGTGCAAGGGATCGCACCCGTCAGCGCGATTCGCTCGGACCTGCTCAGTGGCCTGCAAATAACCGATCAACGCCTGTTGCTCAACCAATACCAGTCACTCAATCAGGATATCCAGGCGCTGTTGCGATGCCAGCCAACGCTCAATAACGTTATCGAGCAACAGCTCGCCCGCAGCTTCGGGGCCACCCCTCCTGTGGACGCTTCATCACTGTATGTGCATCGCTATCACACCGACGAGCAGGGACAGCGCACGCTGGTCTCGGCGCGAAGCATCACCGAAGCCTTGTTCGATGCGCTGCGAAATCTCAACAACTCGGTTGAACCGCTGTCACCGACACTCCCGGGCGCTGCAGAAGTCGGCTTTTACAGCACGGTTGAACCCAGCGAAAGTCACCGGCAGCTAAGCGCCGGCAGCTCGCTGCTGGCCATCGCCCAGGCCATCGAGAACGAACTGCCTGCGAGCTTTACACGGTTCTGGACGCAGCCGCGCCCGGGCGCGGTCAACCCCGAGTCACCCCAGGACCAATTGCTGAATACCCATCGAGAGATGTTGTCGACACTGGCCGCCTTGAGAGTCGAAGACGGCACACTGAGCCCGGCCGCCAAGACCCTGATCGACAAAGCCTTTGAGTACCCGACGCTGGCGGATCGAGAAAGCGCCATGCGCGATGGCGAGCGGCCGGGGGTTTATCCGCTGAGGGTCAATCTGCCAATGCCCGCCGGAACACTGTTGGCCGGCGCATTCATGATCACCCGCCGCGACGGGTCATCAGCGGCACGTCCTTACGACAAACCGGAAACGGACAGGACCTTGACGCCCGCCGAACAACGAGGCCTGACGGTGCTGTACACCCCGCGCGACGGGTATGAAACGTTCGACAGCCCGGGTGAAGCGTTTGATACGCTCGGCCAGCGTCTGCGCTCCGATCCGGAGGCGGCAGAGCAGTTGAAACAGACACTGCCATTGACGCTCCAGCGCAGCCTCGACGGCGATTGGAGCAATAACCTGAGCAGACAGCTCACGCCAGTCACGACCGACGTCATCGCCACCGGCGTACCGCAATTGCTGCAGCTTCATCAGCACAATCTGACTAACCAGCTGCAAGCGCTGTATGAACCCGAAAACAGCGTGCAACTCGATGATCCATGGCGCGCACCGCCAGTGATGGCTGGCCTGCAGCAGGCCGCCGACCTGAGCCTGCATTTCGACGGGACCAATGCGCTATGGGCGCGTACTCAATCGCTGCAGGATCGCTTGAGCAAGGTGGACGGTCGCCAGGCACTGGATCGGCAATTGGCGAATCAAGGAAACTGGCAGTACCTGGCGCAGCAACTGAACCAGGCCTATCACTGCCTGTCCGAGCAGGCGCCCGCGCGACAGGTTTCTGCCGCGCTGAAAAAAGCGCCGATGAACATAGCGCCAGACTCGTCCCAGTATCAGGCCTACATCCTCGCGCCCGGAAAACCAGCCACCGTGGAAGCCTTCATCATCGAGAATGGCTTGCCACTGCCCAGGACCAGAAGCGAGTTGCAGTCCCTGGCAGAGGCGGCAGCGTTAAAGGCACGTCAACATCCGTTCGGCAATTTCGGCGGAGGTTTGTCCTGGCCGATCCCACTGGATATCAGTCAGCAACAAACGCTGCGAGCGGCTGCAATCGCGCATGCCAACGCCGGCACGCAATCATCGCAGGCAGGGGCGCAACGCAACGTACTGGCCTATCTGAACAGCCGCCGGCCCCTTTCCCCCGATGTCCTGGAGGATCCGGTCAAGGCGCTGGAAAGCCTGGTCAGCTCCCCTGAGGGCCGGGCGCTGGGCCTGGCCATGCAAACCGGACTGAACGGCATCGCTACCGACTCCAGCATCAATGACTACACACTGGCCGCGCTGCATCTGACGCTGGATCCGGAATCCATTACGTCGCCCCAACGCAACCGGGTAGCCGGGTTCGATCTGGCCCAGGAAAGCCATTGGGGACAACCTCTGTCGAGGGTCACCGAAGGCCTGCGTCAGTGCTTGATCGACGAGGGACGGGCATCACCCGCACTGGCAAAGACAGCCGTTCATCTGCTGTTGATGCGCACTCACCCGCAATACCTGGTCAGGGATATCCCCGATGATGTGCGCCAGGGCACCCAGGCCTGGCGGGACCTTTGCCTGGCAGTCGACGCCATTGGCAGTAGCGCGGCCAACATGACCTATGCCGAGGTGATGATAAAGGCCTGCGCACTGCCGCCCGCTCCGGCCTCCATACAAACAGCGGCGTTGGTGGACTGGGGCGTCAGCAACAATATTCTTGAAGCAAAGGGCGACGCACTGTACAGCCAGGATGAGCTTGATCGGGTGCAGGCAGCCTTCAACAACCAGCGGGAAAAACTCAAGGAAGGCACTGCCTTGATGGACACGGTCATGCCGGATCGTGCAGCGATGGCAATGGATCTGCTCATCGGCGAGTTCGGAAAGGACGTTGACTTCGATGAGAAAATATTTTCAAGACTCTCCAGCACCGTACCGCCAAAGCCAAGCAAACCGTACTCCATGCGCGAAATCGTGATGGAGCAGATCGTCATGGACGACCGCTGGAGTATCGCAAAAGGCACCCACAGCGTTGACCTGGCTGCCTTCGTCGCCTTCACCCATCGACCACAATTCAATATTAAAACGGCCTTCGACGCGGCGTTTTCCGAAGCGGTCGCCAACTTTAAAAAAATCAAACACCTGAGCGTGATCAATGCTCTCAACAATCTGCCGCCTGAAGACAAGAAGAATCTCAGCTTCGGAAAAATCACCTATTACCTGGAGAAAAGTTACAAAACCAGCCCAGTACCTTTCATGGGGCCGAATCTATTCCACACCAGCCCCAGGATCCTGGTCACCGCAGAAAATGGCGCAAAGACCTCCAACTATGCGTTCGATACGGAAAAAGGCGTTATCCATAACCTAGGCAGCCGGAAAATACCCCGCGCGCCGGAGCACTTCTCGAACGAAATAACCAAAGAGGAAGAGTTTTTCCCTGATATCAATCGAGAAAAGACCGTTGAAGGCATGAAGACGTTCGTCCACTACCTGGGGGGCGGCGCGCTGCTGAAGGGGGTCGACCTGGACAGCGTCAAGCGCGACCCACTCGATGGCGAACGAGCCGGCACCGCATCGGCACCGTACATGTTCATCAATCCCCGTACCCACGAACTCGCCGAGTCGATCGTCAAGGCACTGGACCTGGACAACCCAGCCATCCGTAAAGCCGCTGAGGGCGTCACGTCCTCTGAGCGCGCCAACGATCGATTGGTCACCTTGCGTGATGGGTTTCTCGATCTGATTCCCCTGCGCTCGGCCATTGTGAACTTCAATAAGGGCGAATACAGCGACGCCATTGACGACCTCGCCTTTGATGCCTTCGGCTTTCTCACTGCCGGGATGGGGGCCGCCGCAAAAGCGGCGAAAGTGCTGAAGACGACGGCATCGGTCGCGAACAAGGCGCTCAAGGTCACGAAGATCATGGTTGTGCCCATGGTCAAGGAGTTCAATCCGCTCAATGGCGCGGACGAAATACTGATCGGAGCCGGTAAAGTTGCCTTCGAGGCCGCCGGCGCGGTGAAGAGCGGGCTGCGCAGCCTCAAGGGGACGGTGGCGCTCGACGAACTGAACACCGCCAGCAGACGCTTTGACGCAGCCGCAACGGGCAGCTTGAACGTGCGTAACCGCGCCGTGAACGTCAATGCGATACAGCACGATGGCCAGTGGTACGCATTTGATGCGAGCACCCAACGCCCCTACGGTGCGCCTTTGGTGGCCTTCGATCCGGTCCATACACTGATGCCGCCATCACCCGATTTCAGCGCCGCAAGGGTACGTCTCAACGCGCAAAAGTCAGAACGGGTTCATCCCTACAGGAAGCCGGACCCGGCTTCGCTTGCAGCAAGCCAAGTGCCTGGCCCGGCGGTACAGATTACGCGTAAGACCGATCATCTACCGCCGCCGCACATAAAGTATCTCGACTTCATCAAAGGCGCGCCCACCGAAGCGCATTTTTCGCTGACTCGCAGGGCTCCTACTCGGGAGCGCTTCGAGTTGGAGATGAACAAAAGCCTGGCGGGGCCTCAACCGCCACGCCCTGAACTGCCCGACGTAAAAGCCGTTGAACCGATCGCCAGCCTGGTCGAAAAGTCCCTGGACATGGCGGATATCGTGGCCTTCGGCGAGAGCCATCTCAGTCTGGCTTCATTTCGTGTGCTCATCGAACTGATCCCCGTATTTAAACGAAAAAACGTCAAGGTTATCGGGATGGAGGGCATGGTGTATGACAACAAAATGCGGCTCAAGGACAATGGGATGGGCGTCACGGGCTACAAACAACGTCCCTACGACCCTGATTTGAATTTGCAGACACTGATCGACACGTTCAAGGCAAACGGCATTGAAGTGGTGCCTCTGGATCACGTCTATCTGACCCGCCATCGACATGAGCGTGATGCCTATAAGGCCCAGACCAGCGCCAATCGGAATCTGCAACGGCTCAAGGAAATGAACTTCTACGCCGCCCATGAGCTGCTGAGGCACACGCACAAGGGCAAGGTGATTGCCCTGGTGGGTCGTCAGCACATCAACACCACCCAGGGTGTACGTGGCCTGGCCGAAGCCACCGGTGGCATTGGCATTGGTATCTATGAGAGAGCCGGCATGAGGGGAAGCTACGGCACGAAAGCCACAGACGTGCGACCGGGCCCGAACGGCGAGCTGAAAACCCATAACGACATGACGGGAGACCTGCAAATTTTCACGCCCGAGTGACCCGGCAAACCGTCGAGCCGTTGCCTGCACAGCATGCCGGCAACGGCTCGAACCTTCAGTCAGCGTGCACCCAGCGCTGATGCAGCCACCGCGCCAACGCATCCAGCGCGAACCCCAGCAGCCCGATCAGCAGCACCATCGCCATCAACTCCGAATACGCCAGCCGATCACGGGTATCGAGGATGTAATAGCCCAGCCCCGCACTGACCCCCAGCATTTCGCACGGCACCAGCACAATCCACAGAATGCCGATGGCCAGGCGCACTCCGGTCAGCACATGCCCCACCACACCGGGAATGACCACCCGCCGCAACGTCTCCCAACGCGTGGCGCTCAGGCTCTTGCTCAACTGCAGCCAGCGCGGGTCGAGATGACGCACGCCGGCCGCCGTATTGAGCATGATCGGCCACACTGCGGCAAACGCCAGCAGGAAGTAAATCGGCTGGTCCCCCACCCCCATCAGCATCACCACAATGGGCATCCAGGACAGCGGCGAGATCATGCGCAAAAACTGGAACGCCGGGGTGGTCGCCGCCTCCAGATTACGCGAACTGCCCACCAGCAGCCCCAGCGGCACGCCCACCAGCAGGGCCAGAAACAAGCCGATAAAAATGCGTTTGAGGCTCACGGCAATATGCAGGTACAGCTCGCCGCGCCCCAGCAGTTCCCACAGGCTGCTGAACGTGGCCGCCAGGGAAAAGCGCGAAGACAATCCATCCGCATCGCCAAATACCTTGACGCCCAGCCACCAAAGCACCAGCAACCCCGCCAAGCCACCCAAGCCGAGCAACCAGCCCGGCCACGCTACGGTTTTGCCGCTGCTCACACGCCAATCTCCTCGTTGCGCGCATAACCCTCGGGCAAGCCGAAGGTCTTCATGCCGCCGACGGCTTCGATGGCGTTGCGCACGAAACGGTCGTCTACCAGGTCCCTGGCTACGAAGGCCGGGTCCAGCTCGGCGAGGAATTTTTTGTCGCCCTCGATCAGGGTGTCTTTCAGGCGGCGTACCAGTTCCTCGGTGTAGCTGGGGAATGGGTAAGGCTGGAAGTCGATGCGGTGCTCGTCCCAGTTGGCGTGACGGATCGCACCATCGGCCAGGTACCCGGCGCGGTCGGCGGCGGCAGGCGCCAGCACTTTGCTCAACACCGGTTCGGCATGCGGCGTGTAGCGGTTCGGGCCGTCCTTGGACAACAGCTTCACCGCTTCTTCGCGGTTGTCGCGGGTCCAGACCTGGGCCTTGACGATGGCATTCACCACTTTCTGCGACCACTCCGGGCGCTGGGTCAGGTCATGCTCGTGCATGAACACCACGCAGCACGCATGGTTGCGCCAGACGTCGCCGGTGAAACGCTGCACGCGACCGACCTTGAGGTTCTCCGCCAGGGCGTTGAACGGCTCGGCGACGATATAACCGTCGATGCGCTTGCTGGCCAATGCCGGCGGCATGTCCGACGGCGGCAGCACGATCAGGTTGACTTCATTGGCGCCGATCGCGCCGCCCGCCGCACGTGACACCGGGGTCAGCCCGTTGTCGCGGAACAACTGCTGCACCACCACGTTATGAATCGAATACCAGAACGGAATCGCCACCGACTTGCCGCCCAGTTGCTTCACGTCAGTGATGCCCGGCGCCACGGTCAGGCCCGAACCGCCCACATGGTTCCACGCCACTACCTTGGCCGGCACCTTGCTGCCATAGCGCGCCCATACGGTCATGGGCGACAACAGGTGAATCACGTTGACCTGGCCCGAGATAAACGCTTCGATCACCTGGGCCCAACTGCGCAGCAGCACCGGACGTTCGGCCCGGATACCCTCGGCTTCGAACAGCCCGTTATTGTGGGCGACCAACAGCGGCGTGGCGTCGGTGATCGGCAGATAACCGATGCGTACCGGCGCATCAGGTTCGCTGGCGGCACGCGCCTGCAGGCTGCCCAGCAACGGCAAGGCGCCGGCGGCGCTGAGCATCGCAGACAGTTTGAGAAAGTCACGGCGCGAGTGGGTCAGGTCATCCAGACACATGGTTAGGCTCCAGCAATTCGAGGGGGTTGGGTTGAGGACGGCTCGCCTGCCGCAAGGTTTTAAGAATGTCGATGCGCAGCGCGCCGATGGCTTCGACCTGTTCCTCACGCGGTTGCGGCAGATCGATTCGCCATTCGCCCAGGGTGCGTGCCGGGCGGTTACCCAGCAGCAGGATACGGTCGGACAGCAGCAAGGCCTCATCGATGTCGTGGGTGATCAACACCGCCGCCGAGCCCTGTTCGCGATTGACCTTGAGCAACAGGTGCTGCATGTCCGCGCGGGTCACTTCATCCAGGGCGCCGAAGGGCTCGTCCAGCAGCAATACCTGTGGTTGGCGGGCCAGGCAGCGGGCCAATGCGGTGCGCTGGGCCATGCCGCCGGACAACTGCGCGGGGAACTGATGACGGGCATGTTCCAGGCCGACCGCGGCAATCGCGTGGTCGGCACGCTGGCGGCGTTCATCGCTGCTCAAATGCGGTTGGCGGGCGAAATCCAGGCCGAAGGCGACGTTCTTTTCCAGGCTCAGCCAGGGCAGCAGGCTGGGGTCCTGAAACGCTACCGCGACCCGTGGATGCGGGCCGTTCAAAGGCTCACCCAGCACGCGTACGCTACCGCCCTGGGGCGCCTGCAAACCGGCCAGCACCCGCAACAGACTGGACTTGCCCACCCCGCTCGGGCCGAGGATGGACACCACTTCACCGGGCTGCAGTTGCAGGTCGAAGCCTTGCAATACCGGGCCGCCGGCATACCCGAGGCACACATCCCGGGCCGTCATCACCGTCGCGCTCATAGGTTGGCCTGGCGTTGCAATTCGGTGCGCAGTTGCACCAGGCTCGGCGTGACGATCGGCACAAACGCCGATTCGCGCCAGCGCCGGGCAAAGCCGCTGCCATGGGCGGTGAGGTAAGCCTTGCCGCCGCTGGCCTGCAACTCCAGCTGCACGGCGCTGGCGGCGGTTTCCGCCAGGGCAATGCGCAGCTTGAACAACGGCACCGGTTCGGCGGCGAACCGCCCGGCCAGCAAACCGTTCTTGAGTTCCGTGACCAGGTGATCGAGGGTCACCCGCAGCGCTTCGAGCTCCTCACGTAACACCGTGCGCGAAGCGCCCAAGTGATGCGCCACCTCCGCCAGGGAGCGCCGCGCCAGCCCGATCGACAGGCCGCATTGCAAGCCCAGGAACGCCGGTCGCACGGCGGGCAGGAACTGCCGCGCGTCCTCGTGCAGCAGCCAGTCGCGGCTCAGCTTCACGCCTTCCAGTCCCAGGGCGGCGGTATTGCTCGACTGCAACCCGAGCAATTCCAGGTCGCGGGAGCGCTGCAAGCCGGCCACTGAATCCGGGATCGCCAGGATAAACGGCGCGCCGCCACCGGCATGTTCGATGGCCGCAGCGGCGACGAAGCCGTTCTTGCGCAGGTTGGTCACCCAATGCAGGCGACCGTTGAGGCTCCAGCCGTCATCGGTGGCCTCGGCGCTGATCTGCAGCGTCTCGATGCCGGACAGAAACTTCATCGCATTCGAAAGCCCCGTGGCACCGGCCAGCTTGCCGCTGAGCAGGTCCGGCAGCAGTTGCTCGCGCAGCCGTGCATTGGGGCTTTGCAGCAGGTATTCGATAAAGGAGCGCTGGCCCCAGCAGACGAACGCCGCCGCCAGGGAATGGCTGGCAATATTGGCGATGGCTTCCACCGCCCCCGCCACGTCGCCACCCAGGCCACCGAGGGCTTTGGGCACGCCGACTCGCAACACATTGGCCTCGGCCAGCCGCGGCAGCACTTCCTGTGGATCGCAACTGCCCACGTCCAGGGCCTGCGCTTGAACATCGAGCCAACGGCTCAAGATCGGGTCAAGCATGGGTATTTCTCCTTGATGACAACAGGTGGATCAGCACCGATTCAGCTGGCCGGTTTTTCCCAGCGGTATTGCGCCAGCTCCGGGTTCAACGGCGTACGCGCAAACACGTTGGCAAAATTGCACAATGTCGCCAGGCTGACCCCCAGAATCACTTCCAGCGCCTGCCCGTCGGTATAGCCGGCGGCGCGGAACCCGTCATAGTCGGCATCGCTGACATCGCCACGGGTGGCAATCACTTCACGGGTGAACGCGGCGAGTGTCTCATAGCGGGGCTCGGGTAATTCACCGCGCTGGCGCAGCGCCTCGATCACGTCTTCGGGCAGCTTGGCTTTGTTACGCGCCACGGCGGTATGCCCGGCCACGCAAAAATCGCAACCGTGGCTGGTGGCGGCGATCAATTGCACCACTTCACGCTCCGCCAGGCTCAGGGCCGACTTGGCATTCAGGCCGGACACGGTGATATAGGTTTCCAGTGCCGCCGGCGCATTGGCCAACACGGCCAGCAGGTTGGGAATGAACCCCGAGCCTTTCAGCGCGTTTTCCAGGAAAGGCTTGGCGGCCTCCGGCGCGGTTTCAGGGGTAAGCAGCGGTACACGGGACATGGAGTGGTCTCCTGATGAGTGAATGACTCCAGTCTGTTGGTTATAAAAAAAGCCCTCAATAGGCTAAAGTAGCGATTACTTGCTCCAGAGTCTTTTCGTTAGATGAATTCGTCCAGTGCACTTGTCGATTGGTTATTAGACAGCCTCGAACTCAACACCAGCCTGTTTCACGTCGGTCGCTATTGCGGCGACTGGCACGCGAGCACCCATGGCCTGGCCCGGGCGAGTTTTCATCTGATCGTGCAAGGCGAGTGCTGGCTGCATATCGACGGCCAGCCGACTGAACACCTGAACAATGGCGATGCCGTGTTCCTGCTGCGCGACCTCCAATATCGGCTGTCCGGTGCGGACACCGCCACCGGCGCGCAAGAATGCCCGCGCCGTCCGATGCTGCCCCTGGACAGCCATGCCACCGATGGCGTGGGCCTGGTCTGCGGCTTCTTTCATTTCCAGTCCGGGCTGTCGGCGATGATTGTCGACAGCCTGCCCGCCTGGATCATCCTGCGCGCCGGTGACCCGTCGTTGACCGCCGCGCGCAATCTGTTCGCGCTGATCCTGCAGGAATGCGAACGCCTGCCGGCGCCCTCCCAGGCCTTGCTCGAACGCCTGTGCCATCTGCTGTTTCTGTATGTGCTGCGTCAACACGTGCTCAATAACACTGAATTGGGCGGCCTGGCGGCACTCGGTCGGCAACCGGCATTTGCCCGTTTGCTGGAACAACTGATCGCACGCCCGGCAGAGACCTGGACGCTGGAAAGCATGGCCGCCTGCACCGGGCTGTCACGCTCGGCGTTTTTCAAACGTTTCAATGAGCTATGCGGGCAGTCACCCGGCCAGGTGCTGTTGATGATGCGCATGCGCCACGCGTGCCAGTTGTTCAAGACGGACCAGACCGTGGCGGATGTCTCGCTGGCGGTGGGTTATCAGTCGGTGGCCGCGTTTACCCGGGCGTTTCATAAAGTCATCGGGCAACAACCGGGGGCCTACCGCCGGGCGCAGGGCTAGCGCTGCCTATATGCGGGGCTGGTCAGCGTCAACGGGGCCATCATCGCCAGCAATCGAAATACCTGGTGCAGGAACGCTCGCGCGAACGGCGGAACCTTAGCCGTACCCATTCCACTCAACAGACCGGAGAGTTTCACACTGAGAAAAGGACATACCCATGACCGTGCACGCGCTGTCACAGCTGACAACACCCAATCCTCAACCCCAACCCGCCGCCCGACCTGCGCCCTCACCCTACGACCCCCCGCTTGACATGCAACCCCATGACCGCCAAGTCCAAACGCATGATCTGCACGTTCAGGGTGACGTCAAAGTGAGTCGATATATCGTATGGCAGTCGGCCGCCGAAGGGACCCAGCCGGAGATCGTGCGCAATTATCTATATATAGAGACAGGTGACCGCGCAGACCGCATCCATGTCCGTGACTGGCCCGGCAACAAGCTGCAAATCATCATCAATGGCGAGTCGCATGTAATCGACGTCAAGGACAAAGATGGCAAGCAACAGGGCCTTTGGATCGACACAAAAGGCGGCAACGATCAGGTCATCATTGATCCGGACGTCCGTGTATACGTAGACGTCGAAGGCGGTGATGGAAACGACTATATCCAAGCGGGGGCCGGCAGAACCAGGCTGTATGGAGGCGAGGGCAATGATGTGCTGCGGCTCGGCAGCGGTCTGGGTTATGCCGCCGGCAACGAGGGGAACGATACGATCATCGGCGGCACCGGTAATGCCGTGATGTATGGCAATAAAGGTAACGACCGACTCTATGGCGGGTTTGGCCCCTCCACCAAACAGAGCTACATGGACGGTGGAGACGGGGACGACCATATCTATGCCGGCAGCGGCCACAGCGTTCTACATGGAGGCAATGGCGACGATCATCTGGTGGGCCACGACCGGACGACGTTTTATACCGGCAAGGGCCGCGACACAATCTGCAGTAACCAGCGCAATGACACTATTTATGCCAAGCCAACTGATCACTTCGACCGCGCCCAGGGCTCACGTTTTGTCGCAGTCAATAGCAGTGACGCCGGCGCACGGGGTTTCACGGTGCAGCCGAACGGAACGCATGGTTTCAATCAACAGGTTGAGGATGATCTGGAATTCCTGCGTAGCTCGCCTGTCGGTCAACAGTTACTTGCCAGGATGGATGAGCTCGCGGTGCAAAATGGCGGTCCGGTCACCATTGAGCAAGGCTTTTATGGTGAAACGTTTTACAAGTTCAACAGCACTGAACTGGAGAATGTGCCACCTGAGGCAGAGCACACCATTACTGACTCGCAGGTTGGCATCATCGTCAACGGTGTTCCAGGCGCTCGCGCTGATCGTGGATTAATCGGCTACCAGCATCAAGCAATCGTGGAGACGGCTGATCGCTCCAATACGCTGGTGCCCGTGACCGGCCTCTATCATGAAATGCTTCATGCGTATAACGGTGCGACGGGTACTAAGCTCTCGGGCAAAAGCTACGAATATCCGCAAGCAAAAAAACCCAAACTCGTCGACCATGAGGAACGGCAAGTTATTGGCCTGCCCAACCTTGCCGAACCGTTTGACTTAGACAATGACCCCAGTACCCCACCGAGCACTGTCAACCCTGAACCCTTCACCGAGAATGCCTTGAACAAAGAAATGGGCAAACCCCTGAGACGGGCTTACCTGTGGAACCCAAGCAGCCAAGGCAGAGGTCTCTGATCTGCGCAATTGGCCCGCAAGGCGCTGGATGAACGCTGCTGCATGGATCCAGACGGGGGCGTGATCCTGCGCCCCCATCATGATTGATACTCTTTGCGCCGACACCTAAAGCTCTTCATAGCCAAGCCGATAGCCCTACGAAGCTCTAATAAAGCCGCGTCGACAATAACGCTTCGTAAGGACGGCCCCATGCCCCCACTGCGCTCCATCCAAGCCCGCTATACCCTGTTTCTGGTGTTGTTCGTTCTGGTGTTATTAGTGTTGACCGTCGTGGGTATCGGCCAGTTGGTCGCGCCCAAGCTGCAAGACACCGAAGAACAGGTGGTGCTCAATCGCGTCGCCGAAGTGGCCGAACAGATCCAGGGCGAACTGAACAAGGTTCAGGCCCAGCAACGCACCATCACCCAAACGATCCCTTTGCTTGACAGCGATGCCATCGACAAGGTCCTGCCGGGCCTGGTTGACCAGTACGGCGAGCTGAAAGTGTTCGGCGGCGGTATCTGGCCGCTGCCCAACCAGCGCACCCCCGGGCGTAACAAGCACAGCACGTTCTGGCACCGTGACGCCTCGGGCAAGCTGGCGGTCAACACCTTCTGGAACAGCGACCCCGCGCCCAACTATTACGACCAGAGCTGGTACAAGGGCGGCCTCGCCTCACCCCGTGGCCAATGCGCCTGGGCTGCGGCCTACAAGGACGACGCCAGCCAGGAGCCACGCACCAACTGCGCCATGGCGATCCAGCGTGACGGCGCCGCCTATGGCGTGGCGACCATCGACGTGACCCTGGGTTTCTTCAATGATCTGGTGGCCAGCAAGGAAAAAGACATCGGCGGGCAGATGCTGATCGTCGAAGGCGACGGCAAGATCATCAGCAACAGCTCGCGCATCAGCGGCCCGGTGGTGTTGAAGAACATCAGTGAGCTGACCGGCACGTCGGCGTTCGCCGCCCAGGTCAGCACCGCCCTCGCCCATCGCGACCAGGCCCTGCAACGCGCCGAGTTCGACAACCAGGGCGTGGCCAGCACCTTCTACATGCGCCCGATCGAGGGGACGCCGTGGTTCCTGGCGACCGCCCTGCCCACTTCGTTGATCACCGCCCAGCGCAATGATGTGCTCGGCACCCTGGCCCTGTTGCAAGTACCGATGGTGATCCTGCTGGTACTGCTGGCGGCGTATGCGATTCGCCAACTGGTCCAGCGCATGAAAGCGCTCAAGGGCAATATCGACGCACTGTCGGCCGGTGATGCCGACCTCACGCGGCGCATCACCATCCGCGCCGAAGACGAACTCGGCGCCATCGGTCACTCGGTGAACCACTTTATCGTCTATCTGCAAAACATGATCGGCGAAGTGACCCAGGCCACCGGCGCCATGGCCTCGGGCCTTGAGCAGTTGCAGCACACCTCGGCGCACACCAACCAGATCCTGTTGCGCCACGCCTCGGAGACGGACCAGACGGTGACTGCCATCACCGAAATGAGCTCCACCGCCGACACCGTCGCGCAAAATGCCGCAGAAACGGCGGCCTTCACCCAGCGCGCCAATGAACACGCCGACCGGTCACGGGTGGTGGTGGGCGAAGCGTCCACCAGCGTCAGCGCCCTGATCGGTGAAGTGGCCAGCGCGACCCACACCGTCGAGAACATGCGCCAGGATGCCGCGCGCATCACCGAAACCCTCGGCGTGATCGGTGCCATCGCCGGCCAGACCAACCTGCTGGCGCTCAACGCCGCGATCGAAGCGGCGCGGGCCGGCGAACAAGGGCGCGGGTTTGCGGTGGTGGCCGATGAGGTGCGCGCCCTGGCCGCACGCACCCAGGCCAGTACCTCGCAGATCAACGAGATGCTGGCGCGCTTGACCACCGGCGTCAGCTCGTCGGTGGCCGCCATGGAAAACACCCAGGCCAGTTGCCAGTCGGCAGCGGATGCCACGGCGCGGGTGAACACCGGGCTCGATGAGATGGCCGGCTCAGTCAGCCATATCAACAACCTCAGCACCCAGATCGCGACGGCCGCCGAGCAACAGAGCGCAGTGACCGAAGAGATCAACCGCAGCATGGTGCAGATCCGACAGATGGTTGAAGAGCTGGTACAAAGCGGTCACGCCACCGAAACCAATACCCAGAGCCTGCTTGAGGCCAATGGCCGGGTGATTGCCTTGATGGGACGCTTCAAAGTGCGCTGATCCAGGCCGCAATACTCCCGTGCAGAGCGCGGGAGTCGGACTATTCTGACAACTTCTGGTTTAACCGTCTCCACACAGGAAGGTGCGTCATGCATGCGACCGAGCAGCCGGTCCGCCTGGAGCGGATCAGTCATGAACGCTTTATTCTAGCGCCGCTCGAGACGGTCTACGACTATGTGACCCAGCCCGACCGCTGGCACGAATGGCACCCCTCCTCCCTCAGCGCCGACACCGGTACCCGCGGCTCACTGCCGGTCGGCACGCGGTTTACCGAAATCATCGACCTGCTGGGCATCCGCGTCCCCATGAGTTACCGCGTGCAAGTCGCCCGGCGCCCCAACGAGTTCAAGACCGTGTTCACCTCACTGGCGGTCGACGGCAGCCTTCATTATGTCCTGCACGCGCAACCGGGCGGCACGCTGTTCAAGCGCGTATTGACCTATGAGACCGAACTGCAACTGGCGGCCTTGCATGAACGCATGATCGAACGCTCGGGCGTTGCGCTGGACCGTCTCAAGCAGCGCCTGGAAACCTTCAGCGGTTGACCGTTCTCTCGCTTAACTGACCCGATTCAGGGAAAATGCCCGACCCAATGCTTTTTGTAGGAGCGAGCTTGCTCGCGAAAAACGTCAACGATAACGCGTGCTTCCTGAATCAACGCGGCGCCTGTGAGTTTTTCGCGAGCAAGCTCGCTCCTACAGAGGGCGGTATACGCTTGACTGAACAGCCTTCCGGTCCAATGCCGCGCCTTTTCCGAGACCCACCATGAAATCCCCTGTGCAACGAGCCACTGCGCCATGTTGACGGCGTACCTGGGGCTGTTCGTGGCCGCCTTAGGCGCGGCGACATTGCTGCCCTTGCAGTCGGAAGCCGTGCTCGTCGGCCTGTTGCTCAGTGGGCATTACAGTGTGTGGCTGCTGTTGGGCATCGCCACGCTGGGCAATGTGCTGGGTTCGCTGGTCAATTGGCTGCTGGGGCGTTCGGCGGAGCGCTTCCAGGGGCGGCGCTGGTTTCCGCTCAGTAAACGGCAACTGGACAAGGCGCGCAGCCACTATGCGCGCTGGGGACATTGGACTCTGCTGCTCAGTTGGGTGCCGATCATTGGCGACCCGCTGACCCTGGTGGCCGGTGTCATGCGCGAGCCGCTCTGGCGGTTCCTGCTGCTGGTGACCCTGGCCAAGGCGCTGCGCTACGCCGTGCTGGCCGCCATCACCCTGCACTGGCTGTTAATCCCCCGTTAATCTTGCCCAAACAGCATCCGAAACACCTTTCCCGGAGCTTATGACCATGCCTTTGATCCGTGACCTGTGCGTCGCCGGCCTGCTCACGGCCAGCGCCGCTCCAGTATTTGCCGCCACCTACGGCCCTGAACTCGAGGGTTTCCAGTACCCCTACCCGGTTGAGCGCTTTAACTTCGAGTCCCAGGGTAAACGCCTGCAAATGGGCTATATGGATGTTCCGGCCAACGGCAAAGCCAACGGTCGCAGCGTGGTGCTGATGCACGGCAAAAACTTCTGCGGCGCCACCTGGGAGGCATCGATCAAGGCCTTGAGCGACGCCGGTTACCGCGTGATCGCGCCGGACCAGATCGGCTTTTGCACCTCCAGCAAGCCCGAGCATTACCAGTACAGCTTCCAGCAACTGGCGCTCAACACCCACCAGTTGCTGGAAAAGCTCGGGATCCAGAAGGCCACGCTGCTCGGTCACTCCACCGGCGGCATGCTGGCCACGCGCTATGCCTTGATGTACCCGGCACAGACCGAGCAACTCGCCCTGGTCAACCCCATCGGCCTGGAAGACTGGAAAGCCCTGGGCGTCCCCCACCAGAGCGTGGACCAGTGGTATCAACGCGAGCTGAAGCTGAACGCCGACGGGGTGCGCAAATACGAGCGCGACACCTATTACGCCGGGCGCTGGAAGCCCGAATACGAGCGCTGGGTGGACATGCTCGCCGGCCTGAACCAGGGCCCGGGGCACACTCGGGTGGCCTGGAACTCGGCGTTGATTTACGACATGATCTTCACCCAGCCGGTGTACTACGAGTTCAAGAACGTGCAAGTGCCCACCCTGCTGCTGATCGGCACCAGCGACACCACCGCCATCGGCAAGGACCTGGCGCCGCCGGCGGTCAAGGCGCGGATCGGCAATTATCAAGTGTTGGGCAAACAGGTGGCCAAGCTGATTCCCCATGCAACCCTGGTGGAGTTTCCCGGCCTGGGCCATGCGCCGCAGATGGAAGAACCGGCGCAGTTTCATACCGCGCTGTTGCAGGGTTTGAAGGCCCTTTAACC
The DNA here is from genome assembly GCF_900004915.1 of Pseudomonas sp. 31 R 17. Lineage (NCBI taxonomy): Bacteria > Pseudomonadati > Pseudomonadota > Gammaproteobacteria > Pseudomonadales > Pseudomonadaceae > Pseudomonas > Pseudomonas sp. 31 R 17. The sequence continues at coordinate 12,785 of NZ_CVTN01000063.1, read as the reverse complement.
TTTTTCGGGGTACGCGTGCATGTCGCTACAGATCGCCGTGATTGATGATTGGCAGCAAGTGGCCAGTAGCGTGGTGGATTGGTCGGTACTCGAGCCCCTGGGCCAGGTGCACTTTCTCCACGACTACCCCGCCGACACCGCGACCATGGTCGAGCGCCTGCAAGGGTTCGACGTTATTTGCGTCATGCGCGAACGTTCGCGGTTCGACCAGGCCCTGCTGCAGGGCCTGCCCAGGCTCAAGTTGCTGGTCACCGGTGGCATGCGCAACGCCGCCATCGACCTGTGCGCCGCCAAGGCGTTGGGGGTCCAGGTGTGCGGTACCGACAGCTACAAGCAGGCTGCGCCGGAACTGACCTGGGCACTGATCATGGCCTCGACGCGCAACCTGCTGGCCGAAGCCAACGCTTTGCGCGCAGGCGGGTGGCAGGTCGGCCTGGGCGGCGACCTGCATGGCAAGACCCTGGGCATCCTGGGGCTGGGCAGCATCGGCCAGAAAGTCGCGCAATTCGCCCAGGTATTCGGCATGCGCGTGATTGCCTGGAGCGAAAACCTCACCCCGCAACGGGCCGCTGAGTCGGGGGTGACCTGGGTCAGCAAGCGCGAGCTGTTCGAACAGGCTGACATTCTCACCATTCACCTGGTCCTCAGCGAACGCAGCCGCGGCCTGGTCGACGCGCAGGCACTGGGCTGGATGAAGCCCGGTGCGCGCCTGGTGAACACGGCGCGTGGACCGATTGTGGATGAACAGGCACTGGTGGACGCGCTGAGCAACGGGCGCCTGGCCGGCGCGGCGCTGGACGTATATAGCCAGGAGCCACTACCCCTCGAGCATCCCTTCCGCTCCCTGCCCAACGTGCTGGCCACGCCCCACGTCGGTTACGTCAGCGAGCAAAACTACCGGCAGTTTTACCAGCAGATGATCGAAAATATTCAAGCCTGGGCGAACGGCGCGCCCATTCGAGTGCTCGGCTGACGCACCAACAAAGTGCATGCCTTGAATGAAAATGCTCATCTGCACAATGTTGGCATACGCTGTTGATTTGTGTGGGAGGGGGCTTGCCCCCGATAGCCATAACTATCTACACAACTCAGCAGCGCCCAACCGTAACCACAATGCGAAGCGAGCCGCTCTTGATCTTGATCTGCTTTTGATCCTAGGCGCCCCGTTAAACCACGCTGGCCGAACGCAGGCTTGAATCCGTGGGCA